>JASHRS010000268.1 GCA_030037215.1 Silvibacterium sp.
TTGCGTAGTTAACAAGACCCAGCATAGATAGAGTTCGCAAAATCCTCCAACTCAAACAGACTAACGCTCAATAATCTGATATGTCAATTATTGTTCATAAATTTGACGCAGCTTACGCCCACTCCAAGACGATCAACTCGACGGTATCCGTGGGCAGCGGATGGGACAATTTCATACTCCCACCACTGCCGGATTTCCTCTCGATCAGTTCAAGGTTCTGGGTCGCGTTTAGCCGGTAACGCTTGAGGCTGAATGCCCTTTTGCCCCAGGGTAAATTGCTCACCGTCAGATCATAACCAGCATTATCGTGGTAAACGACATCTGTGCGGGGTGGAATCCACATATGACCCTGCTGGGTATTTATCTGGGCGGCGGGCGCATGCATTTTCACAATCTGATTGTCAGGAATTGCGTAATTGGCAATGAATATCTGCATGGTCTTGCCATCCGTGGAGCGGCCCGCAAGCGCAGCAAAGCCGAACGTATCTGTGCCCTCGACCGCAAGACGTTGCGGTGTATCCAGCATCTCTCCCATGGCCTTAAATGTATACGCGGTTTTGAAATACTGTCCTTGCAAATCGGAGAGTCCCATCCAGGCCGCGTCGCCGCGATAAAAATGCGCTTTATCAAGAGGAGCGTCCTGAAAGTAACAGAGGACCGCGCCGATGTATGCGGCGTTGTGTGCGCTTTCGAGTGCAGCCTTCGCGTCTTTCCTATAGTCGGGCGTTGAATTCCATTCCGAGAGAATGCTCTCCGCTTTGGGAAATCCATGTGCATCGAGGACGCCACGTACTTGCCTGGCGAGCCGAACCGCATCGTAAGGGTCGCCCGCCCTGGCGTAGTGGTGCCAGGAGTAGAAATCCAACGGCACCTTGCGCGTGGCGCAGTAATCGAAAAAGCCTTCGCGGTAAGGTCCACCGCCGTAAGGTTTTTCCTGACCATTGCCACCCACTTTGAGCGTGGGATCGGTCGACTTCAAGGCCCGTGCCGTTTTCTCGTACAGAGAATAAAACTGCTCCGGAGTCCCAGTCCAGAAACCTTCCGGCTCATTCCAGAACTCCCAATAGCGGATCTGGTAATGGAACCCGTTTGCCCAACCCTGGTTGTAATGCATAGCGATGTGTTTCACCACATCTGCATACTTGTCGAAGTCGGCCGGCGGCCTATAGTCGGCGCCATAACTGCGTCCCACACGATAATAGATTTCTGCGCCACTGGCTCGAATAGCGGCGAGCACCTTGTCGGTAGGGCCAAAATTGTAGCTCTCCGGCTTTTCGGGGTCCGCGCTCATGTCGGGGAAGATGATGCTCGCATTGCCCGCCTTCACCACCCCGGCGCGCTGTGTGGAATCGGGAATCAGGTCTGTCAATTCCCCGTTCGTCCAGTCGAACTTCGAATCTACGTCCGCGGGGCCCATCAAATCGTGGGTACGTACCTGGCTGATGTGCAGCTCACGGTATTGCCGTATGAGGCTGGGAAGTCCTGCCATAACCGGCGCGGGTGCGCCGTTTAAGCCTTGAAACGAATGGATAGCACCGACTGTTTTGCCTGCATCCACTTGCAAAGTGCGGGAACCATTGCCTGGGCTGAGGTCCACTTCAATTACTGTTGTTGGCTCGGCTTGTTCGGCTTGGCGTGACGGCAGGCAAATAATCAGCCGGTTACCACCCAGGTCGGCTTCCCAGCCAACTGTCGTCGAGCCAGAATTGGTCATCATGTTTGGCAAAACTTTGCCATCTACCCTTACCGCGGAGGCGGAAGCGCTGCCATATAGCAGCAGATAACTCATTTCGGGAAGGTTCTCGAGCATCCAACTAAAACCACCAGCCGTGGATTGCACAGCCACTTCTGCATCTTCGCCGCGCGCGTTGAGCAGAGTGGTTTTCTCATTTCCATTTGGAGGAGTAACAACCAGAGCGTCGACACGACTATTGGTCATGCTCTTACCAAATTGCAATTCTTGATTCAGACGCACGGGCACAACCGCCCCTGGCTTCAAATAAACGGGAATCGTATCTAATGGTGCGTCAACCTTGAGTGTGGCTGGCCCGGAGACTGTTTTTCCATCCCACAAGCTCGTCCATACCCCGGATGGGAACACAATCTCCCTGAAAGTATCTTCGTTGACCACCGGCGCGACCAGTAAGTCCGGCCCAAACATGTATTGATCCGGGACGGCAGCCACGTGTCGTTCCTTCGGAAAGGCCACAGGCATGGACCGCATGATGGGAGTGCCCGTCTTATGCGCAATTGCCGCAGCGTTGTAGGTGTAGTTTAATATGTTCTCCCGCGTCCAGGCGAGAAACTTATAGTTCGTTACGGCCGCGTCACCAAAATACCAAGGCTCGCGCGGTGCTGTGCCATGCGGGCGCATCAAAGGACTGAAGCATCCGAATTGGAACCAGCGCATATACACAGCCGGTTGCGGATAACCGAAATATCCACCGAGGTCGCTGCCCCAGTTGGAATAACCGCAGGCGCACAGGTTCAGCGCGCCGGTCAATACGTGTTTCAGTCCGTTAAAGTTGGCGGGGTGATCGCCGGCAAATTGACCGACCCACCTTTGCGTGCCTGGCGCAGCCCCTCTGGCATACAAGATAAAATCATCGCCGCGTTTTTCCTGGAATACTTCACTGATCGTCCGTTGATAGTCGTAGTAGTAAAAGTTGTGCATCGCGGCCCCGTTTTGGCCGTCATAAAATACAGCATTGTCCGGTACCAGATCTCCGTAGTCCACCATACTTCCGGCCTCGCCTAGATCCAGGGCCGACCTCAACGCCCGTCGGCAGAGTTCCATGGCGTTCGGGTTGGTGAAATCCACGTAGGCTTGAGCACGGGTCTGGTTTTCGGTTCCGCAATGCAGAATTGGAAGTTCATCGGGTTTCAGTTCAGGCATGAGCGATGCCTGCCGTGATGGGCGAATCTCGGGCATGAAATAACCCAATACCCTGATCCCGCGTGCCGCCATGAACTGATTCAAATCAGGAGAAAGGGCGGAGGGACCTTCGGCATAGATCGCCGAATGAGGGATGTCCAATTCTGCAAATCGCTTGGTGACACTCTCTTCTTCCGCGACTGCATTGTGCAGCTGGCCGCTTGCCCAGGCGCCGCCGCCTCGGCCCATCCACGGTTCAAAAGCCCATTTGGGTGGCACCGGAGTCCTGCCGGTCAGAGCCGTATATGATTGCAATGCCTTCCCAGGTGCACCGATCCAAAAGTAATAGTCAAATATCGGACCGTGTTGCGTAAGTCGATATTGGCCTGGATCTGTCTTTCCGATGTCCGCCCGTAATCGATAGGATGAGTTGTCAAAAATCATGTATGCGTTGGAGCTGTGGAAGATTGGTAGAGGTTTGTAGCTCGTATTCGCCAAACCCTCGCCGTTTCCAACCCAGTCATCCGTACCCCAAAGCGTCAACACATTTCCATTTTGGTTGAAGTGATCATACTTCTCTCCGAAGCCATAGATAACCTCGTCAGGGTCAAGATGATTCCTGAAATCCGTTGCGAGTATCCTGCTGTCTGAACCAAACCGGAAGGCCAGGTCCGCGGCTCCGATTTGCCTCGTTCTATTCCCGGCAGCGTCATAAAAAGAAATCGAAAACGGTCCCCGGCCAACAACAACCCTGCCATCAGCGGTTTCGATGGAACACGAGCCTGAGGTTTCGGTAGTTTTTAATGGCAACAGGCTAACAGGTCTCCAATAACCTTCATCGCTGCCGTAGATTCTTATGCCGCCCGTTGCCGGAAGGGTCAGGTGCAGGTTCACTTCGTGCCTGTCGGCCACGCACCGCATCACCAGCGTGTCACCTTGCGCTTCCACGCTGTTTACAGTTGTGATCGACTTCCATTGGTCCGTCCGAATATCCCCGGGCGAGCCGTCGGCATACCACCACCTGGACATCCTATCCAGTTGGCTCAGGTAAGCGTCCAATAATTGACACGCCTGCTTCAGATCATTTTTCTGAAAAGCGGCGTTCATCTTTTGCCGGAAGAATGTCAGAGTCAAATCATCCGCCAAAACTCCCCAGGTGCGAGGGATTGGCGTGAATCCCTCCTGCATCATCAAGTCCATCCAACGCTGTGTGAGATAAAGCCGCTCTGCCAGATTATTTTCATCGGTTGGCGTGGTTAATGCTGATTCCATCTGCCAGATTCGTTGGCATATTTCAATATTCGGGTACGTCAGCACTGCCGGCCGTTGCCAGCGGAATATGCCGGAAGGCATCTGGCACAGACTGCTTTCAGAATGCTGGACTCGCGCTGTGCCCGAAAAATGGGTTTCAATTAAGAGGTCAACCGGCATAGCCTCATTGATTTCAACTGCCACTGGGCTGCTGAACTGGCCATCGCGCCAGCGAGTCCGCATCGGCAGAAAACCAAAGCAGGACTTCGGCTTTCCGCCCAGTGTCTGCCACGGTATCCGGAAGAAAACCAACCAATCGTTGGCTCTCCTGGTAACACTCGCTTCAAACGCTTCTATCTTGCTGACAGGCACTGAAGAATCGCGAGCGGCTACAGCTTGATCAGCAGCCGCGTCGGGCTTGGGGCTCAACAATCGGTTGCAGCCAAATTTCAAGCCCTGCGGTGTCGCCGCAAATTGGTAATAGGAAGGAACGCTCGTGTCGGGCTGAATTAAGAAATCCACTTCATCCGGATTGGGAGGCCAGTTTGACTGTAGTCCGGATGGTCCGGATGGCAAACCACGCAGAGAATGCCAATCCGCCTCTGGCCACCAACTCGGATCCAGATTGGTGTAAGGGAAAGACATGTCGCTTTCCTCACAACGAAAGACCACAAACAGCGCGTCGCTATTGTATGCAACGCGACATTCGGTCGGCGTCGCCGGACCATATTGCCCGCCAGCACGATAAAACCGGCCCAAGGTAAGAGTGTGCTCCCGATCCGCAAGCAGCTCATCGACGGAAGGCGATCTGGTCCACCGCGATTTGAGAACGACTGCGTTTGTCCCCCAGGTGAGTTGCTCCTCTTCTTTCTTCTCCGCAAACCCATTGCCACTGGAATGGGCTGTTACCGCAGGCTCTTGATCGCGACTCTCTCCCTCTACTTCCAAAACTCCACCATACATTCCAGCAAGAGTTCCGATCCCAATCGCTGAGCTCTTTAAGAACGTGCGTCTCTCCATTTCATCTCCTACCTTCGAACTGTGCCGTGTAAGTAACTCGCGAATGTTCCGAATCTTCTTCATTTGCAAGACGCCCAGCCTTCATCCGATCCGCGGCGAGGGGAGAGCATCCCATGACAATAATGTGGGCCGTGCAGATCGTGGATGTGGGCGTCGAATAAGCGCTTGGCTCCTGTATTTATTGCAGTTCAGAGCGCCGCATCAAATCGATATGCCCCCCCGAGCTGTCTGATCGCAGAAATCCAGCTCGACGCGCGCGCCTTAGGTGCGTCCGTCTACGAAAGCGCACATCAACCGAATGCTGGTTACGGCCCCGCTTTGAAGATTTGGAGAAGCGCAGGATTACTTGGACCCGGGCGACAGTACTTCATACCTATCCCTTCTCTTTCGAAGCAAAGGCCTGTAATTCACCGATGGTCTTTTCGGGAAAGGCAACCTTGGCAGTAAATTCCCAACCGCGACGGTCGTCGATCGCCACCCGGCTACGCTCAAGATAATGCCGGAGCTCCTCAAGGCCATATTGCCCCGCCAATGCTCTCGCGCTTACACCAGGCCGCTTTGCCTTCAGCACAAACCATTGTTCCAATTTCATCCAGCTCTCTTGCTCAACATCTTGAGAATGTTCACTCAGTAACTTGTCTCGTTTATCGAGGTTAAAGTTTTCATGGAAAATGCATCGATCTAAATCCAAAGTTGCACGGCTAACATTCACACCTTTAGTCGATTCGTATAGGATTCGTTCGCCAGTGATATCGTAGGCGATACAATCCGGTGTCCACGATGAAGTCACGATGTAGTAATGATGATTAATCGCGTGAGCCTGGAGCGAACGCCCGGCGGAATACGCGCTCGGCCATAGCACCACTTCAGCTCCTTGCTCTGACAAGCGTCGCCATACTTCTGGAAAGTTGGCGTCGTAGCAGGTTGCAAATCCCACGCGGCCAAAATCGGCTTGATAAACTTCAGCCGCATCACCCGGACTAACAGGAGGATGCACCATGTACTCTGACCAGTAAGGGAAGAGCTTATCGTACGTGCATACGATCTGGCCGGAGCGATCAAGCATCACCACGGTATTCAGTCGCTTACTGCCGTCTCGTTGATCGATGGGGACAGCGATATAGGTTTTATGCTTCGCGGCAAGCGCGGCCATTGTCGTTACAGTCGGACCATGCAGCGGCTCCTCACTCGTCGCATCCTGCCCTCGACATGTCTCCGGCAGTAGGATGACATCGGCACCTTGAGATCCCTCGTCATCGACATGTTTTGCAATCTGTTCCAGAGACATGTCTCCGCCTCGAAATCCGATGCTTACGATGCGGACTGGGCGTCCCACTCCGGGCTGGGCCTTCGCACTGTTAGTTTCGCCTGTCGTCGGCCTCTCATCTCCGAGAGCCGGCAACACTCCACTTGCGAAAGCTGCCATCCCCACGGTTGCTCCAGTAAGGAATGTGCGTCTTTTCATCTTTACCTCCTGAGTGAACTTGTGTCTTACAGCTCTATTCCTCAAACGACCGGCGAAAGTGTGGGCATATCCGATCACGGGTGCCCTCTACGTTCCCGCTACTTCGAGTTTTAGGCTCCAGGCGTAGCTACACGGCCTGTTGCCGGCTTGCTGGAGATTCTCCGGCAAGGTAACGATGGTCCCCCGTGCCGAATCAAAGCTCCAGGGCAGCTTTGCCTGTGAGCCTAGTAGTTCCACGCTCGAAGCAGCCTTAGGCCGCACTTCACGCAGCACAACCTGCGTTCCGGGCCATTCGGTCAGGATCGCGTAGACGAATCGCCGGTCTTTTGATCGCGTATAGCGAATCGTTTCCCCTTCGGACCAAAGTGTGCCTTTGCGCGGGCGAGTAGCGTAAATTGCTTCGCCATTCACCTTCAACCACGCTCCCGCACCTTTCATCTGCCGGATGGCCTCGGGGTGGAACTCACCATAAGCGCTGGGACCAACGCCGACCTGCAATCCGCCGCCCTTGGCCACCGCGTCGGCCAGATTGTGCACAATCCACTCCGTACCTTTGTAGTTCGCGGCAACGGGGTCATAGGAGAAGTCGGTACCCAGCGGATAGATCGTGAACCACGGCTTATCCGATGCCTCTTTCGATCCGGGAACCACGCGCTCCGGGGTGAAGTAATCGCCGTAATTCCCGATGCCGCGGTCGCGCAGCATCACATCGGGCTGAATCTGGCGAAGTTCCAGCACGGTCTTGCGAAGCTCGGGCCAGACTCGTGGCCCCAGCCACATGTCGAGATCGATCATGTCGATCTTTCCATAATTAGTTAACAGCTCAACCAGTTGTGTACGGTGTCTCTCCATCATGCGCTTTACTTCAGCATCCGTGGGATCAGGAACGATCACGGCATGATTGCCCAGTTTTTGCCGCGAAAATTGCAGATCAGCTGGGGCCATCCATTCTTCCGAGGAAGGTATCTGTAGCGGATGCGCCACATAAGGCCGGAAATCCGCGTCGTACCAGTCCGGATGCGAGAAATAAAGATTGATCTTGATGTCGCGCTTGTGCGCCGCGTCGCAAAGATCCTTGACTACATCCCGGCCAAACGGAGTCTCCATAATTGAGTACGCGAGGTCGCACGACTCAATCTTCGGCCCACCCTCAGCAGTCCAGTTCGCACGGCTTTTTACCCTCGTCCGTGTATCAAACATGGAGAAGCCTTCGTGATGCTTGGTGGTAAAGGTGAACATCTTCATGCCGCTTTCCATGAAAGCGTCTGTCCATGCGTCCGCATCGAAACCAACAGGGTTCCAGGTCTTATAGAGATTGTTGTAGGCCTGGCGATCTTCAAACGACATCGGCAGGAAGGGCCAGGACTCGGCGCCGCGATGCCATATTGAGTAGATTCCCCAATGAATACGAACGCCGAACTTCATATCCTGGAAGGCTTCGTATGCACTTGCCTGTGCCCAGTGATATTCGGGAACCGGTGTGCTCTCAATATAAGGGACGCGATACAACTCCGACTCTGGAAACCCGTGTACCGAGTCTGGCAATTGTGCCAGACCCGGAGAAGCATATGCTGTCGCTAACGCCGCTGCACCCGATGCAAGAAATTGTCTCCGGTTCATGAGCATCACTCCCGACAAAGCAGCATTCCTCCGCATAGATTCAGGCCGAACCGGAGCGGGCGCTTATACATCGTTACAGTTGAAACGACGCGTCTAACCCAGTTCTCATAAGTGATATATCAATATAAAATCCCCTGTCAAGCACTTCCCTGCCTGCGTCGTTCGCTCTGCCCCAATGCGAGTCCGGATATGATGATCGTTCTCGTGTACCTGGATCGTTGGTTACAGCGTAGCCTTTGTAGCGCCGGTCGAAATACCGCCATCCACCAGCAGTGTCTGGCCGGTTACATAACAGCTGGATTCGGCGGCAAGGAAGACCACTGCTCCATCAAGATCGTCCGGCTTCCCCGGCCGCTTCACTGGTATGCGATCCGTGATGTACTCCATCCATGCCGCATTCTTGTACATGACTTCATTCTGCTGGGTCCGAAACCACCCGGGAGCGAGGCAGTTGACCGTAACCCCATATCTTCCCCAGTCGTCAGCCAGACTCATCGTGAGTTGTTTGATTCCACCACGGCTGGCGCCGTAAGGCCCCAGACCAGCGTACCCAGCCACGCTGGTGACTGATCCGATATTGATTATGCGCCCATAGCCGCGTTGCATCATGCCGCGGGCGACGGCTTGCGCTACAAAGAACGAACCGCGCAGGTTGGTGTCGAGCACCATGTTCCAATCTTCCCAGGTCACTTCCGCGGCGGGTTTGCGAACATTACAGCCTGCATTGTTGACAAGGATGTCGATATGACCGAAGTGCTCTTCGATGGCAGCAACGGCATTCTGAATACTGTCGTAGTCCCGGACATCGAGGCCGACGGAGAAGCTTCGTCGTCCCAGCGCTCGAATCTCACCGGCAAAAGCAGAGAGCGATTGTTTGTCGCGACTCGTCATGGCAATATCCGCACCTGCACGTGCCAGAGCACGGGCAAAGTACTGCCCCAGGCCGCGACTCGTACCAGTGACCAGTGCCACCCTTCCCGATAAATCAAATAGAGGGTCAATCATGGAGGGGTCCTCTTCCATTAAGGTAGGAGTTAAGGTTGCAGTACAACCTTCAGCAATCCAGGTTCATGCGCGTACAGACGGCGGAACCACTCCGCTCCCTCATCGAGCGGAGCCACTGCGGAAAGAAGTGGCTCAACGCGGATCGCGCCGCGCGAGATGAGCGAGATGCACGCCGGATACTCGCCGGAAGACGCGCATGATCCCTGCAAGCGAACCTGACGCGTCACAACGGACTGGAGATTTATTTCTACCCTGGGGGCGACGTTCCCTACCAGCGTGACCATGCCACCCTTGCGCACGGCTTCGATGGCGAGGTTTACGGTGGGCGCAATGCCAACGCACTCCACCGCGACATCCGCTCCACGGTCCGAGGTAAGTTTTCGAATTTCGAGAATGGGGTCGCCGTCGTTCGAGTTGAACGTACCAGTTGCGCCCAGGCTGCGCGCAAGTTCAAGGCGCGTATCATCAACATCGCAAACGAAGACCCTGCCGGCACCCGCCAGCAATGCCGCCTGCAGCGTGAGGAGACCGATCATACCCGCTCCGACCACCACGACTGTATCGTCCAGCGTGATTGGCGTAAGAGACACGGCGTGAACCGCGACCGAGACGGCCTCAATGAGTGCCGCATACTCGAACGGCATGTTGTCTGGAAGTGAATACGCAATGCGCGCGGGAACAGTTACATACTCGGCGAAAGCTCCCATGCGGCGGAAATCGGGTGTAGAAACTCCGATGACTTCTCGGTCATTGCATAGATTGACCAAGCCTCGACGACAATAGAAGCATCTGCCACACGAAACGGTGGAGTCGAACGTCACGTGGTCGCCGGGATGAAAATCAGTCACCGCACTACCGACAGCCTCAACAATTCCAGCGGCTTCATGTCCCATCACGATCGGTGGAAGTCGCCGTCCCGTGCTTCCATCGTATCCATGCACGTCACTTCCGCAGATGCCACAAGCCTGGACACGAATGAGCAGGTCATCGTCACCGGGCTGCGGCTTTTGCATATCGACGAGGTCCAGCTTTTTGTATTCAGAGAGAACAAGCGCCTTCATGGATTTCCCCTTGTAGTGCCGGCAGCAGTCCAAAACAAACGCACTGGCTGACTAAGGACTAGACTTCGAGCCACAAATATCATTTCCCTATTGACCCGGTCACAGACATGATATATCAGAAATGAATGCCGCGCAGCACAGCATATGATATTCGACATATGACATCCAGCATGCAAGCACTCTTCGCGAAAGACCGAAGAAAGTGGTGGATGCTGAGTCTCGCATTTCTCGCGACGGTCATCAACTATCTCAACCGCCAGACGCTTTCGGTGATGGCGCCGGTACTGCTCCAGCAATTTCGAATCTCCGCCACCAGCTATTCCCACATTGTATTTGCCTTCATGCTGGCCTATACGTTCATGAATGGTGTCTCAGGCCGGTTGCTGGATCGACTGGGAACCAGGATCGGCTACGGCTTGACGATTGCCTTCTGGTCCGGTGCGGAGATTCTGAATGCGCTATCTGCGGGTGCTCTAAGTCTCGGGATTTTTCAATTTCTTCTAGGCGTTGGAGAGGCTGGCAATTATCCCGCAGGCGTGAAGTTGATCACCGAGTGGTTTCCACCCGAAGAGCGTTCGCATGCCTCAGGCATCTTCAACAGCGGCGCATCCATCGGAGCCATTCTCGCTCCTCCATTGCTCGCGTTGATTATGCTCGCGAGTGGGTGGCGGACAGCATTTGTAGTGATCGGTCTGCTCGGGTTCATATGGCTGGCCGTGTGGCTTGTAATTTACCGGGAGCCAGTCGCGACCAGCACAAAAGATCAGACGGATCGCCTTCCGTTGAGAGCGCTGCTGCGCTCAAGGTTTCTTTGGCAGTTCACCCTGTCAAAGGTCTTTAGCGATCCGGTCTGGTACTTTTACATCTTCTGGTTCCCGCAATATCTCAAAGTGGCCCACTCATTTTCGCTGCGGGAAATCGGCGAAACAGCCTGGATACCTTTCTTCACGGCCACGATTGGGAATCTTGCTGGAGGTGCTGTATTCACTGGGCTGTCGCGCGCAGGTGCTGGGCCGATAACCGCACGGCGGCTTGCAATCCTTATCTTTTCAGCGTTGATGGTGCCTGCGATCTTTGTGGGAGCAATCAGCAGCGCTACAGGATGTATTGCTCTCATTTCGACAGCGACCTTTGGATATTCCGGCGCACTGGCAAATCTGCTGGCTGTTCCGGGAGATGTGTTTCCGAAGGGGGCCGTGGCTTCCATCTGGGGATTCGCCAGTATGGGGTCGGGAATTGGAGGAATGATATTTAGCCTGGTAACCGGATGGCTGGTCGATAACTACTCGTTCCGGCCAGCATTTGTACTCTTCGGCTTGATTCCGCTGGTAGCTGCGTGGATCGTCTGGACCCTGCCGCGAAATGTTAAGCACGCGCATCTGCTGCCGCAGACTGCACTGGAGTAGCGCGACACCTTCCGCGGGGGTTGGCGTTAGCCAGCCGGGATGATTGAAATCCAGTGGCGTATGGGAACGATCACGCGCTTCCACCTGACCGGCATACTTCCAACTACACTGGCAGTAGAGAATCCAAGGTTTCCAGCGAAACTTTCTTGGTTTCCGGATAGCACACGAGCACCACGAAGAACTGAACCACCATCATCGCCGCGAAAAATGCAAACGGTATCGCACCAGAGCGTGCTGCAAGCGCTGGAAACAACCCTGCAATGATCGCATTCATAACCCAGGTCGCCAGGCTTCCCAGGCTCTGGCCCTTGGCCCGGACTGCGTTCGGGAAGACTTCACTGATATAAACCCAGGTCACCGCTCCCAGAGAAAAAGCAAAAGAAGCGCAATAAGCGATCAGCAGCCACAGCAGCAGGTTTTTGTGTTTTCCGGTTGCGAAGATGGTTGCAATTCCGATGAGAGTACTGGTCATGCCGGCCGAACCGATCAGAAGCAGGACCTTGCGCCCAACCTTATCGATCAAAGACATCGCCAACATCGTGAATATGAGGTTCGTAAGACCTATGACTACTGCCTGCAGTCCAGCTGAAGTTCGCGTAAATCCGGCGGCGGTGAAGATGTCGTTGAGATAATAAAGGACCGCGTTAATGCCTGAGAGCTGACTGAAGAATCCGATGCTGACCGCGAGAAAGATAGGAAAACGATATGCTCTGGAGAAAAGGCGGTCGCTGGTATTCCCAGGTTTGGCAACGACAGAGTGGGCGATATCTGATAACTCACCTTCAACATTTGACTCGCCGATCCTCTCAAGGACCATCCCGGCCTCGTTCATTCTCCCTCTTTTGACAAGCCACCGAGGGCTTCTTGGAATCGTGAACAACAGCAGTAGGAAGACAAGCGACGGAACTGCGGCGACGCCGAGCTGCCATCGCCATTCCCATGCGCCCAGTCGCTCGAGGCTGATTAGGTAGTTCGAGAGATACGCCACCAGGATTCCAACGACGATGTTGAGTTGAAAGGTGCCGACTAATCGGCCACGCCAGGCAGCCGGTGAAATCTCTGCGATGTACATGGGGCCAAGTACGGATGACCCCCCAATCCCCACGCCGCCAAGTATTCGGAAGAAAAGTAGAGATGGCCAATTCCAGGCGAACCCGCAGCCAATCGCTGACAGAAGGTACAGTCCCGCCATGATGCGCAGACTGTCTCGCCTTCCCCACCGGTCACCGGCGTAACCGGCGAAGACTGCGCCGGCTATCGTACCCCATAGAGCGATCGAGACAGTCAAACCTAAGGTATTCGGGGTCAGCGAGAATACTTGTGAGAGCGCGTGGGTCGTGCCTGCGATCACGGCAGTATCAAACCCGAATAATAGACCTCCGAGAGCAGCGACAATAGCGCTCCTCACCAATACTCCAGTGATTGTCCTCGGGTGCGGGATTATACCCATGGTGAATTCATCGAATGCAATGGGGATCGAAGCAAGCCTATTCTCCGTTTCAAACTGATGTCTTCTCGCGACGTGTCTAAAAGTTATCGTATTTTGTGCATTATGCTGCTCTGAACTCTCCGGCGGACATTACGATACTTGGCGAATCCTTCTTAGTCAGGCGTGAGGTTAAAGCACGAGCACGAGGCCGGTGTTGCTCATGATTGGGTTGGTAAGCTCGCCACCAGACAGGCCCTGGGACCGCTCCCATAGGCCTGGGTAAAGACCTTGTAGAACTGGGCGTAGCTGCCGAAGCCTGCTGCGTAGACGGCTTCAGTGAGAGTCTTCTGTTCCGGCTGCCGGTACTGTTCCCAAAAACGGGATAGCCGCAGTGAATTCCGGTACCGGCTTAAAGGAACACCGACCTGCCGATGAAACGTCCGGCTCAAGTAGGCTTCACTCGTCCCACAGGCTTTTGCCAACTGGCCAAGGTCCCTCTCCCAATCTCCTTCGCTCAAAAGCTTGAGTGCGCGACGCACCGCTGGATGCAAGGCTACGGCATCACCTAATACTCTCCCCGTACGCTGGCTACGCCAACACAGCAGCAGTAAATGATGGAGTCCGGCGTTCAATCCGTCCGGGTCACCGTGCTCGAAGGAAAACTCTGACCCCACACCGAAGCCAGCCTCCCGGTTGAGCAGGTCAGGATCCAAAGACCCTTGCATCAGCGAATCCATCGTTTTGCGGATCAGGTCGAAGGAATCCGGCTCGAGCAATGTATTCAAAACACCATCCTGCTCATTCTTCTTGCGCTTCAAACCTTCATATGCATCGGTGCGACAGGCGCTAGTAATGAGCGAAGGTTTGAAAACCCCCACATAGTTCTGCGCATTATCCGAACGATCCACTAATTGGTGCTCCTGCTCGGGGAAGAGCCACAACAAAGTTCTCGATGGAAATGTGAACCGCCGTCCACTTACCACATAAGTGATAGTTCCGCGCACGACCAGGTTCAACTCCAGCTCGATATGGTGATGGCTTTTGAGCTTGGGTGGATTCCTGGTGGATTCTGCGAGGAATAAAAAGCCGTCGTAGACGTCGCCGAGCTTTAGGTCTTCGAGCATATGGACAAAATACGATAACTTTTGGGCACGTGTCGAGAAGACACCAACTTGGACAGCTTGTAATGTGGAGACGAATTACTCCACTAACGTTTGGCCCCTCGTTTGAATTATCGAAGCGTGGTCGACGTTGAGTAGTTCGAAAATGTTTTACCGGGAAGTCGTCTGCCTGAAGCGACTGAACGGCGTGGCTGAAGCCTCCAGGTAGCTGCAGCTTTCATCGAGCAAAATTTGATCATGAGCCACGACACGAATGTCCTCTCTACACCTCGAATCGAGCCTGACTACAGTCTGATCGGGGTGAACTCCTCTCTGGCTGTAGAGAAAGGGCTCGCCGAAGCGGATTGGTATCAATGCGACGTCCCACGCGAAACCATGCGCAAGCTGCTTGAGCGCCGAGATGGGCCAGCGATCCGCGACACTATTCTCTGGTTTGCTCTCATTTTAGGAAGTGGTTTCGCGACTTATGTCTTATGGGGTAACTGGTGGGCCATCGTACCCTACTTGATTTACAGCGTGTTATACGCCTCGACCTCCGATTCCCGCTGGCATGAGACCGGTCACGGCACCGCGTTTAAGACTGACTGGATGAACAATGCCCTTTATGAAATTGCGTCCTTCATGGTCATGCGCGAGTCCACGATCTGGCGTTGGAGCCATACTCGGCACCACAGCGATACCATCATCGTTGGACGCGACCCTGAGATCGCCGTCCCACGCCCGCCTGATGTAAAAGCCATCGTCATGTCCTTCTTCAATCTTGGTGGGTATCCTAAGTATTTCAAGCGCATACTCCTGCATTCCGTCGGCCGCATGACTGCCGAGGAAAAAACCTACATTCCCGAGATGGAGTTTCCAAAGGTTTACTACAAGGCACGCGTCTACATCGTTATCTACGCCGCAGTCATTGGACTCTCCATCTATAGCAGCAGCATTCTCCCGCTGTTACTTGTTGGCCTCACGAATCTCTTCGGCACTTGGCTCCTGGTCACTTACGGTCTCACCCAGCATGCCGGTTTGGCTGAGAACGTCCTCGACCACCGTCTCAACTGCCGGACAGTCTATATGGGTCCGATCCACAGGTATCTGTACTGGAACATGAACTACCACATCGAACACCACATGTTCCCACTCGTGCCTTACCACGCGCTGCCGAAGTTGCATGCTGCCGTGAAGGACGACTGCCCCACACCGTATACGAGCCTTGTTGCCGCCTGGCGTGAAATCGCCTCGACCATTCTTAAGCAGATCAAAGACCCCGTGTATCACGTCAAACGTCGGCTCCCGGAGCCTAAAGTCCATGCGAACGAAGCCTCCTACTCCTCCCAGGCCAAAGCTGACGCTGAAGGCTGGATCGAAGTTTGTACGGCCGCCGATCTTCGCCGCGCCGACGTCATCCGCTTCGACCACGGCAAGAAGACCTACGCTCTCTACCGTGACGAGGAGGGCAAGCTCTACGCCACCGACGGATTGTGCACCCACGGCAATGTCCACCTTGCAAATGGCCTGGTAAAGGGAAAGATCATCGAATGCTCTAAGCACAATGGGCGGTTCAACCTCATTGATGGCTCGCCCGCTCGCGCTCCCATCTGCCGCGGTCTCGCCACGTATCCGATCGAGGAGCATAATGGTCGACTCCTTATCAATGCCGGCCGCGCCGGTGGTATCGGCGCCCGTGCGCAAAAGGCCCATAGGTTGCGCGTCGTCAGCAACTGCAGCGTCGCGACCTTCATCAAGGAACTCGTTCTCGAACCTGTGGACGCTTCGGAGAAAATCGCCTTCACTCCGGGTGATTACCTTCAATTCAACATCCCCATCTACGATTCGATTCGCTTCCGGGAATTCAACATTCCTCAACCCTTCGCTACGGTCTGGGAGAACCAGCACGTCTTCGATCTCGTCGCCCGCAACCCCGACGCCGGTCGCCGCAATAACTACTCTCTTGCCAGTAACCAGAAGACGGAGCGCATGCTACGCTTCAACGTCCGCATCGCGACGCCGCCTCCGGGTCAGGACTGCGCTCCCGGCGTCGGTTCTAGTTACGTCTTTAACCTCAAGCCCGGGGACATCATCTCTGGCGTCGGCCCTTTCGGCGATTTCCACATTAAGCCTACTCAGCGAGAGATGGTTTACATCGGCGGTGGCGCCGGGATGGCTCCGCTGCGGGCCCACCTCTCGCACCTTCTCGAGACCGAGCGGACTCTTCGCAAGATCAGCTTCTGGTATGGCGCGCGTTCGAAGCAGGAGATATTTTACGAAGACTATTTCCAGAACCTCGCCAAGACACACCGTAATTTTGCGTTCAACTTGGCGCTCTCCTCGCCGCTGCCTGAGGACAACTGGGCTGGCCCGGTCGGCTTCATCCACGAAGTAGTGCTGGAGAAATACCTGAACGAGCACGCCGACCCCAAGGTCATCGAATATTATCTCTGCGGTCCGCCGATGATGATCAAAGCGTGCACTAGGATGCTCACAGAGCTTGGTGTCCCTCCCGACCACATCGCCTATGATGAGTTCTAAATGACATCCACATCGCACCTACTCAACGACGGCTCCACTGCGTCACCCAAGCTCGGCGTCTATCTCAACCTTGACAATCTAGTCGATCTACGCGCCGACACCATTTGGCCCGGCCTTGACGGTCTGCCACGTTACCAGCGCCTCATGGCCGACGGTTTTGAAGGTGTACAACTCACTACAGACGACCTACCGGTGACTGGTGCGCTCCTACCCCATTGTGGGCTTGACCGCATTAACACGCCGGATGAAGCCGACAGTGTCGCTGCCAAGCATGCTGCGCGTGGCGACCTCTGCCTCACCATCCACGCCGGCTGGGGCCTTGAGAACGACGACGAAGTGTTCCATCTTGTCGAAGCTATACTCTCAGCCTCCGACAAGCATCGCTTGCCTATGTTCATTGAAACGCATCGTGCGACGATTACCCAGGACCTGTGGCGGACGGTGCAAATCACCAAGAAGTTCCCCGAAGTTCGTTTTAACGCCGACTTTAGTCATTACTATTGCGGTCAGGAGCTCGTGTATGGCGACTGGGCCTCTAAACTAGCCTATATGGAGCCCATTTTTGCACGCGTCGGGTTCATACATGGGCGCATCAGCAGCCCTGGTTGCATGCAGGTGCCTATTGACGCGGATCTCACTTCCAGGCCCCCGCAAGCCCACGGCGCCCTTAATTATCTCGATCACTTCAAGGAACTTTGGACTCGTGCCATGCTTGGCTTTCTCCGCACCGCGCTTCAGGGCGACGTACTCATCTTCGCGCCGGAGTTATTATCCGGTACCTATTACTATGCCCGTCTCTTTCCCGACGCGTCCGGCCAACTCTCCGAGGAGTCCGACCGCTACGCACAGGCTGTCATCTACAAAGACCTGGCTCGTGCCTGCTTCGCTGAAGCACAATGGCGTTCCATGTCGCCTGCAAGAGCGAATCCGTTGCCCTGCCTGCAGGTGTAACTTTCGCGCTCCGATCGGGCGACTGAAGGGTCCGGCGCGCTTTTCAAACCCCTCACCGGCCGAGGGGGAATTCAAGACAGAAGCTGGAAACTACGATTAAGAGAACTATGAAACGTTGAGAAGAAGTTGCTCATAAGTGCTCGTATGGCTGGGCCGGTCTTATGGAAGGTTCGCCAAATGCTCGGGCGGTTTGCTCGAGACAATACCCACTCCTTCACGCACGACATAGAACCTGTCGGCGGCCAGATTGGTCAGTGTTTCCTTCGTTCCGTCTGGCCACAGTATCTCAGCCTGGTTGACGTGCTCGTGATTGCCTAGCCCGAAGTGGATGCGCAGGTCGTTCTGCGAAAGATAGCTTCCACCGCTTAGTACTTCGCCAAGCTGCACCAGGTCTCCAGCGGTGGCTCGTATGCGTGCATTCAGAGCCAGCCGGTTACACTTCACGCCTTCCAGTTGAAAGCTGATCCAATGGTTTTGAGGGCCTCCCACAGGGCGCAGAATCATCGGCTGCCCCCTGAGATTCTCGACCACTGCTTCCATCTTCCCATCGTTGAACAGATCGCCAACGGCAAGCCCGCGGCTTACCTGCGGAATCTGCAAGGCCGGTCCGACTCGCCTGCTGATGTTCTCGAAGGTCCCGTCGCGCCTGTTTCGAAAGAGGAGCTTCGGCTCCAGAAACCGGGCCGCGGTATGGGCGCTGTCCACCTGTGGATACACATGCCCATTCACCAGGAAGTAATCCAGCCAACCGCTGTTGGCGAAATCGACGAACGCGTCTCCCCAGCCCACATAGCCCTGCGTTCCTCTGGCGATGCCCGATACGATCGAGGTGTCTGTGAAGTTCATTCCTCCGTCGTTGTGATAAAGAGCAGCGTACTCGTTGTCGAAATGCGAGATCAGCAATGACATGCGGCCCTCGTGCAGATAGTCACCCAGCGCCACGCCCATATTTGCTTGTTCCAAGCCATCTTCGTTTGCCGCAACCCCGTCAAGAAGCGCCACATCGGTGAATTTCCCCGTGCCGTCGCCTTGATAGAGGTAATTCGCCTCGCCGTCGTTGGTCACGAATAGGTCGAGTTTTCCATCGTTGTCGAAGTCCGACCAGATGGCAGTGAGCCCATACCGGCCCTCCGCATCGTCCACGCCGGCCTGCTTCGATACATCGGTAAATGTCCCGTCCCCATTGTTATGGTAAAGATTGTCGGGGAGTCCCTTGAGGCCGCGCGGGCCGCACTGCACATCGATGCCGAGGTACTTACATGACGTGGTCGTAGAACCGAAGCCGGGCAGCTTGTCGAGATGAAAATCTACATAATGAGATACAAATAGGTCGGCCCAGCCATCTCTGTCGTAGTCGCCGAATGCCGCTCCCGTCGCCCATCCTGAATCGCTGCCGAGGCCGCTGGCCTTGGTTACGTCGGTGAACGTTCCATCGCCATTATTACGATAGAGAACCACGCCATTTAGGCAGGTGACGAGTAAATCCGGCCGGCCATCGTTATTGTAGTCGCCGACAGACGCACCCATTGCCCAACACGGGTATCCCACGCCTGCCTTGTCGGTAACATCCGTGAAGGTACCGTCATGGTTGTTATGGTAGAGGGCGCTCCGCGCTTTGACGCCGTGAAGCGCCATATCCACGCTCTGGGCGTTAGTGAAATAGATATCCGGCCAGCCGTCGCCGTCGTAATCGATCAGCGCAACACCGCCGCTCATCGACTCCGCGATGAATTTTGCTTCTGGGCTCGAGCGGTGGTCGAAGTGAATGCCGGTGGAAGCCGTAATGTCCACCAACTGCGGGTAGTTGGCAACGTGGCTCGTTTCCGCTCTCTCAGCCGCGGCCTTTTGGCGTTCCTCCACGGAGAGCGGAGTTGGCGTGCCCATTTGCGCCATGCCAGCAGCGTTCAGGCACAAGATGGAAAGTACGACGCACAACTTGAAGAAATAAGCCCTCCATATCGTCGCTGCTCCGGCGATGCCTTGTGCTGCGATATTATTTCTCATCCTTATCGTCTGCTTCGTATTGACCAGGGAGGACTCTCATGTCTTGGAATATCTTTTCGAGTTTTTCCTTCATTTGTTTATATTTCAGATATTCGGCGACCTGCTGTTTCGCTGCACTCTCATTCCCCGCCTCGCGGTAAAGCGTGCTGAGGCGATAATGCGCGACATAGTCCGTGGGGTCGATCTGGACAGCCCTTTCAAACATTTGTAGCGCTTCTTTGTGCCGGTTCATCACAACAAGAGCTTTACCCAGGTCGGTGCAGGCATCGCTATCGTTTGGCTGAAGTTCCAGGGCACGAGAATAGTCGGCGTAGGCGCTTTTCAGGTCGCCGCGCGCTTCAGCAATCTCTCCCAGCATTAGCTGCGCATGTTCATCCCTTGGGTTGACTGCCAACGCGATTTTAAACTCATCTTCAGCCTGGGCTTTAAGCCCGTTGTCGTCGGAGTGATAAAGCAGGTCGCCGAGCTCGGAGTGGAGTCCGGGAACTCGCGGGTCAATCTTAATAGCTTCGCGATAGTTGGCGATGGCCGGTGTATTATCACCGTGACGGGCCAGTTCACGCGCCATCACGTGATGCATTTCCGCGCTGTTCGGCGCCGTCATGGCCAGGGTCAACATGGCCTTGCCGGCCAAGTCAGAGGAGAGCCGGTAGGCCATGTAAAGCAAAGAGACATCGGTTGGGCGCGACGCCAACAATGTGGATACAACTGCTGCGGCCTTTTCAAGATCCTCTGTCGCCGTGTAGTTGTCTATCAGCGCTTCTCCGACTTCCTCCTGAAATGTCTTTTGGTCTAAATGAGGAAATGCAGCCTCCAGGTCCTCACGACTGGCGTTGCCGTCTCCCACCTTGTCTTCCGCGAGCCCCAGCAGGCCCCGAATCTTCCATAAGTTCGGCTTTAACTGGATTGCCGCTCGTAGTTGGGGAATAGCTTCTGAGTAACTTCCACGGAAAAAGAGGAGCACGCCGAGGTTGGCGCGGGCATCGATATTGCCTGGATCGAGTGCAATCAGTTTCTGTAGCTCTGGAATGGCCAAATCCGGGCGCCGCTCCTGAAGATACTGTTGCGCCATGCGTGAATGGAAATTAACTTGATCCTGGTTGCCTGGCTGCGTCTGGCACAGAGACAGAATAGAAAGTGCGGGAAGGAAGAACAGTGTGAGCAATTTAGATTTGGCAGGCATAGTGATGAATCATACCAATAGGGTTAGTTTCGAGGATGAACCTTCTGACAGTGCCACATTCGCGGGATCACGGACCACATTGCTTAAAGTACGCAGAAAATACGCTCAGGCTCCATCCGTTAACTCAACGCGTCTTCTGCTTACCGTCGCTTTCTTTTCTTTTCCTGACAATGGATTGGCGATGGCCTTCAACCAGCATTTGCCAATCGACTGTGGAAATCGAAAATCGAAGTTATACGTTTGCTGGCCGAGACCCGATAGCTCAAATGGAGTTTCGGTCTTCGTCAGTTGTCGGCCGTCCCCATCTTCCAGAACAATCGAGATCACGCCGGACACCGGATCTGCATAGTCATTAATCATCATGACCTCAAGTTCTTGTACCACTCCTGCCCGGACGGTCGGATGCCAGAAATTGATATATACACCGATCGGCCTGAACGCATTTGCCATGTACTTTTCGAAATGTGGCTCAAGCTTGAGCCCTTTCACATCCTGGAAACTGTCACTCGTCGCTCCGTCGGGCTTCGAATAAGCTAGAAAAACAAAATGCATCACTGCTGCAAAGTGACGGTAAGCTCGCCAATACTCCGTCAGCCCCGATGTTAGGTATGCGTACTCTTCGAGACGATCCTCAGGAGTTACATTCGAAGGAAGAATCTTCTCCCAAACCTCTTTCGTCAGCGTTGTAGGGCTCCCGTCGCGGTTGACCCACAGCCAACCATACTCATTCAAAATTAGGGCGTGTGCTGTAGGTGGGCCGCCAAGCGCTCGATCGGCTCCTGCTCTGAACTCAAGGTCCTCCATGGAAGAGATGCGAATCCTGTTGCCAGGAAAAGGACCAAAAAGATATGGGTGCTGTTCCACCGGATCGTCCGGACCGGACGGAGGGTTGTAACTGTTCTCCCATGGGCGCTCTGACAAATCCAATGGCCTCACCTCAGGAATGATCTTCGTGGATAAGTCCGGGAACCAGCTCTCATTGCTCGCGTCCCATATTGCGACGCTCGGGTGATTGCAGTTGTCCTGTATCCATTCCGAAAATTCCAGGGCCAACTGCTTTTGATCGTAGACTCTGAAGATGTCAGTCGCTTCTGTTGAATGGGAGCCGGTCCAAATGGGGTACTCGTATTGGATTAACAGACCCGCCTCATCGGCAATGTCTAGCCATTTATCCGGAACCGGCCCAATAGTAAAGCGAAAGCAGTTCCAGCTCAGCCGTTTCGGTATGTCCGTCAAAAGCTTCCTTACCCACGATTCGTCCCATGGCAATCTACCGGAAACTGGATCTTCAAAAAAGCGGTGCAGAGTAATATTGGAGCCACGGAGGAAATACGGTTCCCCATTTAAGTAGGCACGTTGCGTGGGTGTGTCAAAACGAAACTCTCGGATACCAAATCTCGTCTTCACACTATCTGCATTTGTATTTATTTCCAGTTCATAGAGCTGAGGATCCTCCGGCCACCATAGTCGTGCATCCGGTAATGGAATCTTCACCTTGAATACCTTCTCAGCACCAGCCTCTAGAGATATTTGATGCTTAAGTTGTTGAATAACCCGCGTTGAATTACAAGGGCGTACTGCAAATCTTAGGACAGATTGCAGCGGTTCAAGACTGTAGTTCTTAACTCTTGTTTGCACCAATATTTCACACGGCGAGATGCGAGGTGCGACCTGAACACTTTCAATTGCAGGATTGCCACTGAAGTATACGCTCACCTCATCGTAGATTCCGGGAGTCCATTCCTTTTTCTCCCAATCGATGCCACCGATGATCCCATGGGGCAGAACACCCGGATGCGCACCGACCCGAACCACAAGTTCGTTTTCCTCAGACCAACGGATTCTTCCCGAGAGATCGAAATGCCCTGCCGTAAAACAACTCCAATGTTCACCAATTTTGCTTCCATTGAGCCATACGGCAGTCCCAAACTGCGCCTTATTTACTTTTAATCGGGCCACTTGGCAAATAGACGGTGCAACAAATGTTGTTCGATACCAGAAGTATCTTCGCTTCTGTTTAGTAAATCGACTTAGATCGCTTGCCGGAATTCCAAGAACGCCCGGGACTGGTTCTTTCCCGTATTGACGGGCTAACTCCCGAATCCATGATCCACCATCAAAATCGTCGACGTCCGGGAAAGGAGGAATTGATGAATGGATAAGACCAGGCACATCGACTTTATGAGAGAAGGAGTTCGGGATGGCGTCGGCCGAAATAGAGTCATCGATCTCCCATGTGCCATTAAGAGGTAAAATTGTTCTCTCGCCCCCCTTCTGGGCAACGAAAGGGACTTCGCTCACTGTCGCAGTCGGAATCGCCATATGAGGCAAACATTCATGGGAGATTCCAGTCCCCATCAGGAGGATAAACTTACGACGATCCATGGTTGCACCTTCTTTAATTTGATCTCGACGGCGATGGCTATCTGTTACTAATCTTGCTACTTAGCAAGACACTATATCTGACTTATTCTCTCTACTAATAGATCTCGTTTTCTTACGACATATTAAAGATATAAATGGAAAGGACGGCGAGAAGCCGTCCTTTCTAGGTTCGAATGGCACCTCAGTTAGAACGATAGACGCCCATAAAACTGGATCGATCTGCCACCAACTGTTGTACTAGTGATAGCCGGAAGAGAGGCCTGAGCGCTGCCCACGGAGTTATTGCTTGGAAAGCCGAAGCTGGGGTGATTAAGAAAGTTGTACGCGTCGCCACGAATCTGGAACTTGACGCCCCGCTCGGGCCAGACGTCAAAGGTCTTGCTGAGCGAAAGGTTGGCATTGGTCAGATCGGGGCCGGCGACTTGGTTTCTTACGAAGTTGCCAAAGGTATACGCAGTCGGAATTGTGAAGGCGCTCGCGTTATACCACTCCTTGAGGCTGTGATACGCGTTGCCCGTGTTTGGATCGGTAGTCTTGTAGTTGCCCGTGAGGTTCGCAAACTGGGTGCCACCGCGGCTGTTGGAAGTGTTGGTATAACTGACGACTTCTATGGGATTGCCACTCTGAGCCACCAACGTTCCCGAGAGTTGCCAGCCGCCGACTACTTCGTCCGCAAGCCTGTTGTTGTTCAGGAACAGGCCCCCTTTGCCAAAGGGTAGCTTGTAGATTGCCTCGCCTTTCAACATATTACGGATGTCCCAGTTGGACTGGCTGTAGTTTGAGGACGGAACGTAGGCATTCTGATAGTCCTGGTTCCCTTGTTGGCCTCCCCAACCCGAAGAGTCCATATCGTCCAGAAAGTGAGACCACGTGTAGTTGACATTGAACTGCAGACCGTGATTCATGCGCTCGGTCAGGATTGCCTCAAGGGCATTGTAGTTTGAGATGGCGTTGTTGGTGCTCCCAGTAATCGATCCATACAGCGGATAGGGTTCGTACTGCTGATCGTTGGGCCCGAGCTTGCTTTCCGGAACCTGGTCGATATCCACGTTGTAGCTCAGGTTCGTACCGCGATTGCCGACATAGTCGGCCTCGGCGACAAAGTTTCCAGCAAATTGCCGCTGCACGCCCAGATTCCACTGATAATTCGTGGGCACGGGCGTTTGGTACTGGTTGTAATTAACGCTCGAGCCCCGGCCCTCGTAAGCCCAAGGGGTGGTTGGGGCATTGAAATAATTTGACATGATGCTCGTCCCGTTATTGGCGCCCACACCACAACCCGGGTCAACCGTGTCGGGATTAACGCCATTCGAGTCTAGCTGCACCACAGGGCATTGGCCATTGGTCACGTCCCCGTCGCTGCCTGACTGGCTAAAGGCGGCGCCCAATCCGGCGCCATAACGGTCCTCGCTCCAGGTGGCAGAATACATACCGATTCCACCCTTTAGCACGGTGTTGTTGAGTACCCCCCAACTAAATCCAAGCCGCGGCAGCACGATGTCGTACTTAGGCTGCTGGAGTGTGTGCCGGCCGTTCTGTCCCTCAAACGCATACCACATGCCGCCCTGCACAAGCTGACCATAGCCCGCTCCGACTGGATCTATAACATCCATGTTCGCTACTGCGGGATCCCAGTCTGCCTCGTTGCCTTTGATGTCGCGCCAGCCGGTTAAGCCTTCCCAGCGAACGCCCAGATTGACGGTAAGGTTAGGACGAGCCTTCCAGTCGTCTTGAACGAATAACTGTGGCGCCTTCCATCTGCCACCATACTCCGGAGAAACCGCAGCCGACCAACTGTTCGTCTGGCCGAGCAGGAAGTCAGCATAGCTCATACCATCGTACCCGCTTGTGGCGTTGCCGCCCTGTGCAGTGTAGTTACCGTTGAAGTTGACTGTTGCAGGATTGAGATTACCCCACGCCGTGGAGTCGGCCCGATTGATCAGGAACTCGCCCCCGAAGTGCAGAACGTGGCGGCCCTTGACCAGCATGACCACATCGGTCGGGTCGAAGACCTGCTGCTTGTAAACAGAATTGGAAGCCGCCGAAAGTCCATAAAAGCTGCCGCCAACGTTGATGGTTGGGAACATATCGTAGACGAGCATGGGCATGTCAAGCGTTCCAGCCCAGCCCTCTCCGTTGCCGAAGGGCGTGTAGAAATCCAACTCGTCCGTAAATCCAAGGCGGGCTTCGTTAACGAGGCTCGGGCTGATCGTCCAAACGTCGGAGACCTGCGCGCTGTTGTGGTCTATATCCCCATGTTGACAGGCAATGGGGCAGAAACCCTGACCCAGATTGACCGATGGGTTATCGCCTTCGGTCTCCGTGATGGTTACTCGATTGTTCTGGGCAACATCCCAGTCGAGCCGGCCAAAGTACCTGGTTTCAGGGTTCGTGTTAGGCGCGCTGAAAGCGTAGTTGTCGGTCACGACCCCGCCCGACGGTGGATTCCCGACATTGTTGGGGGCTGGATAGTATTTCTGTATTGCTTGTGCCGCTGGATTGATCATGCCAGCAGGGATTACATTGCCGTTCCCGTACTCGGAAGCGAAGCTCTGCCGCTGCACACATGGAGCGGGCTCAGTTAACGTCCCTCCTGGATATTGAGGCCCTGTATAGTTGCAGGTGCCGCTCGTAACCAGAGTCTGTGTCGTGGGATCGTAGAGAGTAGGCAGGCCGGGAGCGGTAAAGTCCCCGCTCCGCTCGGCCAAGGTCGGCACGGTGATAAAGCCGTTGTTCGGTGCGCCATTGTCAATAATCTTGTCGAAGTCGAAGTAGAAGAAGAGTTTCTTCAGCGGTAAGACCGGCCCGCCGATGGCGACGCCAAAGTTGTTGTAATGTACCGTGGGAACTGTCACCTTTGAGCCGAAGCCATAGGAGGCGGCATTGAACACGTTGTTCTGCAAATAGTCGTAGCCTGCGCCATGAAAATGATCGGTGCCGCTTTTGGTGATCTGGTTGTAGATGATGTTGCCCACGCCATATTGCGCCGAGAATGCCGAGTTGCTGACCTTGACCTCTGCCGTAGTCTCGAAAATGGTCACGTCGGAGTTTTGACTCTGTGGGAGCGTAGTGGTGGCGCCATCGGCCAGGATATTGTCATAAGGCATGTTGCCGTTGATGGAGGAGCTTTGTCCCGTATTCCCTCCCTCCTCACCCATCATGTTGGCAGCGCCGGGCTGAAGATTAATAAATTGCTCCCAGTCGGGAGTTCCGGTCTGCGGCAGCTCTGACATCGTATCCGACTGAAGCGTTGCCTCCAGGGCTCCGGATTCGGTGTTTAGCAAAGGCAGGTCTGTGTTTACAACCACCAGCTGAGTCGTTGAGCCCACCGCTAATTGCGCGTTCACCGTCTGAACTCCCACGTTAACCGTGACGGGACCGCGGATGAACGTCTTAAAACCCTCCTTAGTAAAAGTGAGTAGATAATGGTCGGCAACGATTGGGCCCGTATCGTAAAGCCCGGTTGCATCCGCCGTGTAGACGGTCGTCACGTTTTTGTCTAAGTCTTTTGCGGTAACCATGACGCCGGGAATGACAGCTCCCGTGTAGTCGGTCACAACGCCTCGTAAATCACCGGAGTTTGTGTTTTGTGCGAAACACACCCCGCTTCCGCCAAACAGTGACCCGGCGACTAGCAGAAGAAGGGGCAGAATCCATCGCAATACTTTGCTACTCATGAAGAAGAACCTCCTAAATTGCTTTCATGACTGCGGCCCGGCCGATTTCTAAGATGGTCTTGGCGCCGTGCCTGTCATTTTGGTATTTGCGGTCCTCCGGGACCGATATATCTACGTTTAGAATTTTCCCTTTTTCAAGAGAGACGCCTGTTTACAAAGGGGGGGAGGTCGCTTCACAGCGCATTTCCATCTCTTCTTGAATTTTTATTGTGATATATCACTTCAATAATAGCTGTCAAGAAAAAAGAAAGATCATTTGCAATGCATTAGCAACCCCAGAGTTTGTTATTAAGTTTATGCCTTTGGAATCAATGGCATATTCAATATCCAGCCTTGTCGCTGACGATGGAATGATGGGGGGCAGAGGCCAAATCATCGGGCATCCATGCGATGTAACCAATGAAGAGTGGACCCTCTGGGTCTCATAGCCGGCGCCGTGCCGAGAAGACTCTGAGCAGGCGGGAGTATAGCTTTCGCGCACTGTTCAATGGCCCGTGTTTACATCGTGCGCACCGGCGGGTAATGGCATTACATGCCCAACAATCTTCCTCCGCTGGATGGTGCTATATCAACATGCCTGACGGGGATTCGCGCGATGTTTTGAGATGGTCGAAAACCTACGCATGCTGCTGCGCGAATTCTCCGGGCGCAAGGATCGATGGTTGAGGCGGTTGTGGGATACACTGGTCATTTGCTTTCCCTTCCATCGAATCGAGAAAGTCCGGAATGCCATGTTTCTCTGCCAGCCCTACGATGTGGTCCAGGCGAGTGAGGAAAGAAGGCCGATGCCGGCAAGAGCTATGTAGACTCAAGGAGGATATTCCCAAAGCGCGTTGTATCACCGGTGCGAATAATGCCGACAGCTCCTTTCGCGCGCGCCTTCAATAATGCATGAGGTTCCCATACTATTGAAATACCCTCTAACGCCTCCTCATAACAACATAGCGTTTCTGCTGAGCTTGTCTCCCGAAACTCTGTGGCCATGGCCCCTTTGCCACAGTTGAAATTCACACGCATCGCACGCAGTACATCTACAACTCGTGGAATTCCAGCTACAAGCGAGATATCGATCGTTTCCACTCCAGCCATATACGGAAAGCCCCAATCCGAGACAATCAGTGTGTCTGTATGACGAACGCGGCTTAAAAGAGAGTTGATTTCTGGGTTGATAATTCCGGCCACAAGCATCTAGTTTCTCGTCTCCAACTCGAGGAGATATCCCAAAGATTCACTAATGTTACAAACATCGTCTGACAAGTGATATATCATATCATGCGATCTATCAATGAATTCCATCACTCGCTAATGTGCGCGATTGAATGACTCGGATTCTAGACAATGCGCATTGTCATACCACCATCAATGACCAGGTTTTCACCAGTAATAAAGTCATTTTCTACCAGCGCTAGAATTGCACGCGCTACATCCTCTGGTTTCCCTTCGCGATGGAGCGGTATCCTGCTTTTGATATTGTTCTCTTTCTGTTCTGGCGTGAGAAAATCCTGAAAGGGAGTGCGAATAATTCCCGGAGAAACGCAATTTACGCGGATATTGTAATCCGATAATTCACGAGCAAGGGTACGTGCAAATTGCGGCAAAACTCCCTTGGCTACGCCATATGCCATTGCACCGAGGCAGCCTCGAAGTCCTGCGGCAGATCCAATGAGCAGGATTGCGCCTTCCCCTTGCTTGATCATGTATGGCACCGCGGAGCGAGCCAGGTGCAGCACTGCGTGAACGTGGACATCGAATGCCCGGCTCCAGCTTTCTTCGGTTACTTCAAAGAATCCACCCGGCACCGCCGCTCCTGCGGCGTGCACAACAACATCGACTCGTCCCCAAAGGGCACATGTCTCTGCAACTGCGCGAGTGCAATCTTCAGCGTTACCCATGTCTGCCTGGATGTAAAGAGCTTCATCTCCATACGCTCCTGCAGCCGCCTGAAGCATTTCGAGTGAACCGTTCCGCTGGCTTCGTCCTGCGACCGCAACACGAGCTCCGCGCGCGGCAAACATCAGAGCTATTTCTGCGCCGATACCACTCGTTCCCCCGGTTACCAGACACACCTTGCCTGCCAGTTCCATTGTCCTCGCCAATCTTTCATCGGGCTATCGCTCGGCTACAATGCGCAGAAGTGAGCCCTGAATTGAATTGATGAAGCCGCTCGTTCACGACTTAACAATCATGATATATCAGAGATAAACCAGGATCGGGGAAATGGCAAACCAAATATTTGGTGATAGTATTGTGAAGTTGAAGTAAGGCCTTTTCTGTCCGTGGCTTCGGAGGGCGCGAAAGATCCAATGATCAGTAAATCCGAATTGAGAAAAACCGCGCGCACGCCAACCCGCCTGGATAAGGTGGATAAGGCCGGGGCATCGCTTTCCGGTCGCGCCTACCAGCAGATTCGAGATGAAATTCTCAGGGGAGATCTCTCGATAGGAGACGTTCTTTCGCGGAGGCGGCTTGCCAAGAGGCTCAACATGAGCTTCCTTCCCATCACCGAGGCTCTAAAGGTATTGGAAACGGAAGGACTGGTTGAAAGCCGCCCCAGGATCGGAACGCGGGTACGCGTACCCAACGAACAGGACATCCGTGACAGTAATGTCATCCGGGAAGCTCTGGAATCGCAGGCGGCAAGATTATCAGCGCAGAACATGACTGCTGAGGACAAAAAGCAGCTTCGCACCAGTGCCCGACACCTAGATCAGTTACAAAAGATGTGCGCGCGGGAACATGCGGACTCACGATTCTTATTCTCTGTGCATACCTACCACATGGAATTTCATATGCGAATCGCAGAACTGAGTCGCTCTCCGGGGCTGCGCCGCGCAATCGAGAAAGAGCAGGTTCTTATCTTCAACTGGCTGTATGATATTGCAGCTAACCAACGCACCCTGCCGGAAGGATTCCATTCGACTTTAGCCGAGGCGTTGTGCAGTGGGGATCCGCTTGTCGCAGATACGGCTATGCGGGTACACGTACAGTATGGTCTCGACCAAGTGTTGGAGCGTCTAGCCAACTACGATGGAGGCGACGCCTGGCGGTTAAAAAGCACAAAATCCTGAGGGAAAATGGCGCGCCTCATTGAATACTCCACCGGCTAATGCCACGGGCTACTCCTGGACCATTACTGGGAAGCACAATTTGTGTACTCGCGCCAGGATTCCCGTTAGGAAGGGGAATCATGTAACCCTCTGATTCTAGAAATGGTCGGGACGGGCAGATTTGAACTGCCGACCCCTCGCACCCCAAGCGAGTGCTCTACCAGGCTGAGCCACGTCCCGACGACCAAGGTTTACTGATTTAGTTTACATGAATACGACGCGCGCGCGTTCAGTGGCTCGGAGGAACATACTCCTTCGGAAGCGCCGCTCCTTCGCCGAAAAAGTACTGCTGCATCTG
>JASHRS010000269.1 GCA_030037215.1 Silvibacterium sp.
GAAATTCGAGAGCCTCTTTATCGACAAGGCCCCGATCACTGCGGCCGATGTGCGTCCGCTGATGACGCCCGTACAGCCGGTCACCGACGAGTGGACTGCGTATCTCGACTATCTGCATCACTCCAACTCGCTGGTCGAGCGCGTGTACCAGCTCGACAAGCAGCACGCCTTCGACGATACGGGAACTCCCGAAGGCAAGCAGTTTGCCGCCGAACGGCTGGCCGCAGGCGCAAGCGAGTTGCGCGACCTGATCGTCTCGGCGTGGATCGAAAGCGCGAAGCCGGTTCCGGAGCGGCACTCGACTGAGAGCCATTAGCCAACAGCCATTAGGCATTGACTGCAGGTACTGTGGTGGCGCCGCAGGCGCGTGTGCCTGAACGGCGAGTTCAGCCGCCGATGTGGACCATGCTGCGCGAGGGTTTGAGGAAACCGGGCTCGCCGATGTGATGGCGGGCCTCTTTCTTTTCGACGGTGCGCGTGATGAAGCAGGCGAGGTCGTCGTCTGTTGCGCCGCGCTGCATGACCGCGTAAAGGTCGTGATCGAACTGCGAGAAGAGGCAGGTACGAATTTTTCCATCGGAGGTGAGCCGGATGCGGCTGCACTGACCGCAGAAGGCCTGTGAGACGGGCGCGATGATGCCGATTTCTCCGACGCCGTCGTCGAAGGTGTAGCGCACAGCGGTTTCGCTGTGCGAGTTCGGCTGCAGGCGCACTACGGGGCGCACGGCTTCGAGCTGCGTGATGACCTCGCGGATGGGGACGACGGATTCCGGCGTCCACAGGCGGTCTTCTTCGAGCGGCATGAACTCGATGAAACGAACGATGACGCCTTCTTCGCGAGCGAAGCGGGCGAAGAGCGGAATCTGGTTGTCGTTAAAGCCGCGCAGCAGAACACAGTTAATCTTGACGGGCGCGAGTCCAGCAGACTGCGCGGCGCGAATACCGCCGAGAACGCGCTCGAAACTGCCGGGTACGCGGGTGATGCGCTCAAAGGTCGCGGCATCGACCGCGTCCATGCTGACGGTGATGCGCGTGAGGCCCGCGTCTTTCAGTTGCGCCGCCTGGGCTTCTAGCAGGTGGCCATTGGTGGTGAGAGCGAGGTCGAGTTTTTCTCCGGTGCTGGTGCGGAGCTGAGCCAGCTCGCGGATCAGGTCTGCGAGCCCTTTGCGCAGGAGCGGCTCGCCTCCGGTGAGACGCACTTTTTCGATGCCGAGGCTGACAAAGATACGCACGATGCGCAGGTAATCGGCGATGGGCAGCTCGGCGTACTGCGCGCCCTCATTGCCCGTGCGGCAGTAGACACACTTGTAGTTGCAGCGGTCGGTGACGGAGACACGCAGATCGGTGATGGCGCGTCCGTAGCTATCGGTCAATGCGGCTGAGCGTTTTTCCGCAGCGTCCATCGTATTCGGCAGTGTCGTCATGTCGATGTATCTACTGTATTGGATGTTGTGAGCCAATAGCCAACAGTTAAGAGGCGGTAGCTAAAGTCCGGGTGGCTGAGAAGCGGGTAGCGAAAGACAGCCAACAGGCAAAAGCCATTAGCCACCAGGGATTCGTGACTATCAGGCACTCGCTATTGGCTGCTGACCAGCGTTGTTTTCTGCATCTTGTTTGGCGGCTTGATCGGGGAAGCGACGGCGCCAGATTTCTTCGGCGATTTTTTTGTTCTTTTCCACCTGCTCCATGATTTCGTTGTATCGGCGGACGTGGTAAGGCTCGGGTTTGGGTGTGTCTGGCTCGGTTTTTTTTGCGGCGTCGGAGGGCCAGGGTGGCGGTTCCTGTCCGGCTTCCATGGCGGCCTGCCGCGCCCAGTAGATTTGCCGGACGGATTCGTAGTCGTAGAGTGAGTCGTTTTCATCCTTCTCATCGTTCTTAGTTGCGGGAGGAGTGGGCTCTTTTTCACAGAGCCGGGCGGCAGTTGCGGCTTTTGGCGCGGGACTGGCCGTCCAGGCGGCGCTCGCTTCGACTACCCGTTCCGGTTCTCCACCCCATGGACGAAGACCTGTCCATGGGGACCCCGGTTCGCCTGCGCTCGTGCCTGCGGCAGCAAGGTGCGGACTGGCGTCCGGGCTGTTGAATTTGCCGGGCTGGCGCCCGGAGTGAGCCTCGCGTTGCGAGGCTTCGTGAGGAGCATGGTGCTGATCAGCGATTGCATGCGTCTGCTGTTCGAGGATTGCACTCGCTTCGTCTACCCACCCCACAGACGAAGACCTGTCCGTGGGGACCCCGTTTGCGACTGCGCTCAAGCCTTTGGCAGAGAGGTGCGCTTCTTCGAAGCGGTCCAATTTATTTTTTTTATCCGCGCTCCTCAGATTAAAGTCTGAGGCTTCCATGAATGAGGCGCGGCCGCCGGCCGGACTATCTATTTCAGGGTTGAGCATCGAGGGTTCAACTGGATCGGTGTTTGTTGTGTGTTCGCAGAGGCCGCAGTTGCAGTCGTGGTGGTGGAGTTCGGGTGGGGCGTTGCGATACTGCTCGGCGCATTTGCGGCAGGGACACGCGGGGCCGTGGGCGAGAGCTTCGTCTTTTTCGAGGGCTTCGCGGGGTGGTGCGATTTCTTCTCCGTCGGGAGTGAGGATGACGCGCTGGACTGCGTTCTCCGGGTCTGAGGCGACGAGCGGGCCTTTGGCGAGATTGACGCCGCAGGCGCGGAGATTGCGGGTCATGGAATTGGAGGTCTGGTTGTCGATTTTGCCTTCGGCGAGCGCCTGCAGGACAAGGAAGTAGTTGGTCTGGAGCGAGACGCGGTCTTCTGGGAAGACAAAGGGGATGGAAAAGTTGAAGTCGTTGGGACTACGGCGACGGCGGCGGGTGAGTTTGCGGGTTTGTGTGTGGTTGAAGCAGAAGAGGGTGTTTTTGATGGCGGGCGAGTCACATTTGATGCCGTCGGTTTTGATGTGTCGACAGAGTTCGTACATGGTGTCCTTGGTGAAATTTTTTGTGTCGGGATCCTGATTCCAAAGAGGTTAGCGACTGTAGGCCCGGCTAAGGGCATGAAGGTCAAGAAGTTACGCCTTAGACAGCCGGAATGAAGAACTTAGGGACTGGCCGTCCAGGCAACGGCGCTTCGCGCAAAAGATTCATCGCTATCTCCAAAGCAAAAGGCGCAGCTTGTGGCTGCGCCCTGGGTGAAATATGCTCCTACTTCCAGTTTAGCAATTCAGGGGGAAATTAAATGCATGGGGAAGTGATGGGATTTGCGGGAGTTAGGGGTGAAGGGGCTTGACAAGGTATTTTGGCGTGCGAACAAGGTGCGGCTCTTCGAGCCGGACGTCGATTCGTGATTGTGGTCGCTTCGCCTATGGCTACGCTCCGGCCTGCGGCAGCGAGGTACGCTCCTTCGGAGCGGCTGATTTATCCCCCGGGCTGAAGCCCGGGGCTTCCACCGGGCCTCGCTGTCGCGAGGCGGGAAGTGGAGCGTTCTTATGAGGAGATTCGATCTCTCCCACATCTCGAACATCACGAGATGTGGGGCACCCGGCGACTTGATCTATTCCCTCTATCCCCGGCCTGAAGCCCGGGGCTTCCACCGGGCCTCGCGTTGCGAGGCGGGAAAATGGGGCGTCCTTAATGTGGAGATTCGATCTCTCCCACATCTCGAACATCACGAGATGTGGGGTACTGGGGGTGATAGCGGGGCGCAAAAAATTTCTTGGCGAGCTGCAGGCTTTCAAGCTAGATTTGGCGGGATGGTTAGACGAAGGTTTTTCCCTTTCCTGCTTTTTCCGGTTGCGCTGCTGGTGTTCGTTCAGGCTTACGCGCAAAGTTCAACACAGACAAATCAGGCAAATCCACCAACGCAGAGCGCGGCTGCACCCGAACCGCCAATGCCGAAGGACCCGAAAGAGCTGATGCAGCTTGCGTCGCGGGTGAATGGGCTGGGAAGTCTCGATAAACCGTGGCACCTGAAGGCGGATTACCAAACCTTCGACGCCGATGGAAAGCCGAAGGACAAGGGTGTGTTTGAGGAGTGGTGGGCCGGTCCGGAGAAGTACAAGGTGAGCTACACGAGCAGCGGATTCAATCAGGTGCTGTACTGCGATGGCGATAAACGAGCGACAACAGGAGATGCAGGAGGAGCCCCGTTGCAGGAGAGGATGATTGAAGAATATCTAGTGCATCCGCTGCCCAGCGAGAAGCAGGTGCAGGCGGCCTCATACCGCGAGAATAACCAGAAAGTCGGCAAAGTCGCGCTGAGGTGTATTGAGCCTCTACCCTCGGCAGGCCAGCGGCCGATGCCCGGTCCGTCCTATTGTTACAGCCCGGACATGCCGCTGCTTCGTCTCGAAAGTCCGCAGGAGAACGTATTTGTGCTTTTCAACGACGCTGTTCTGGTGCATGGCCATGATCCGGCGAAGCCGATGGGCCAATATGCGGCAAAGAAGATACTGGTGGAGAACGGGAACCTGTCGATTGTGAGTGCGAATGTCACGTCGTTGGATTTCCCCCCAGCGCTGCAGGATGCGGATTTAGCGGTTCCGGCAACAGCGACATTTGTGCCGCCGCTTTCGGTTGATTCGTCGGTGATCGCTGGGCACAGGATTTCTGGAGAGGATATTCACTATTCGTCGATAGCGAAGCAGCAGTGGATTCAGGGTACAGTGATGCTTGACGCCGTGATCTCAAAGACTGGAACGATTACCGATCTGCAGGTGATCAGCGGGCCTCCCGCGCTGCGGCAATCGTCAGTCGATGCGGTGAAGACGTGGAAGTATCAACCGTATCTCTTGAATGGCGAGCCTGTGGAGGTGAGTACCGAGATCACTGTGGTCTACACGCTGGGGAGGTGATTATCCGGATATGCGTGACAAGTGCTGCGTTACTGATCGTAATGGTTCCTTTGAGCTGTTTGAAAAGCCTCGCACAGAACACAACTCAGGTGACCGGAACATCTCCAGCTTCCTTGGCGGTTGATCCGGTGATGCCGAAGGATGCGAATGCGGCGATGCAGCTTGCGTCGCGGGTGAATGGGCTGGGAAGTCTAGATAAGCCGTGGCACCTGAAGGCGGATTACCAAACCTTCGACGCCGATGGAAAGCCGAAGGACAAGGGTGTGTTTGAGGAGTGGTGGGCCGGTCCGGAGAAGTACAAGGTGAGTTATACAAGCAACAGTTTTACCCAGACTTTGTACTGGAATGATGGAAAGGGTTGGATCACTGGAGATCCAGGATGGCCGCCGACGCCGCAAGAAATGGTGCGGCAATATCTAGTCCACCCGCTTCCGGATGCGGCTGAAGTTGCAAAGCAGAAATACTTCGCGGTCGATCAAAAAGCCGGGCAGCTTCCGCTCAAATGCCTTAAGCAGGGAATTGCGCCACAATTTGTAGGTGACGAAGCCCCTCACGAGTCTGCCGGGCCGTGGACGCCGTCGATTTGCCTAATGCCCGAATCGCCCATCATGCGAGTTGAGAATCCGGATATGACCTTGTTTGTCCTTTTCAATGACATTCTGCGATTGGACGGCCGATATGTTGCGGGGCAAGTTGCGGTGGAGGATGCGAAAGCATCGATTGTTAATGCCAACGTGACTGAATTGCAGGAGCTTTCAAAAATCGATGATGTGATGTTTGCGCCTCCAACGTCGGCTCTACCGGCTCCCGTCGAGGGCGGTGAAAAGGGACTTATTGCAGGACACAAGATTTCAGGGCCAGACCCGGAATTTTCGCCGAGTAAGCGAGTTGAGGGTACGGTGATCCTTGAAATGGTCATTACAAAAACGGGTGAAGTGAGCGATCTTCGAGTGATAAGCGGCCCAAAAGGGATGCGACAAACTGCCCTCGATACGGTGAGAAAGTGGAAGTTCCAGCCTTATCTGCTGAATGGCCAGCCGGTCGACGCCAAAGCCAGTGCTTACATTACGAACGATACGTTTTAGTTGAGACTCATCTTTCCCACCCTTCGCCGCGATACGACTGCGGCAAAAAAATGGGGCACCCATGCGTCGTGCTGCTCGAAGTGAATCGCAGATTCCTCGCTCGCCCGGAATGACATCGAAAAACAAATGCAGCTCCTTCGACTTCGCGCTGTGCGCTTCGCTCAGGATGACAACATAAAATAGCTGCGTTTAGATCGCTCCTGTAATGCGGAAGGCCGAGCCGTACTTTGTCGGGGCTTCGATGGTGGGGATGGTGATGGTGAGTCCCTGATTGTTGTGCTCGAAGGTGATTTTGCCGGAGTATCCCAGCAG
>JASHRS010000032.1 GCA_030037215.1 Silvibacterium sp.
CTTTGCCGATGTTGCACACCTGGCCGGAGATGAAACCGCGCGAGCCGAAGCTCTGAAGCATGTCGCGCTGCTCTCCAAAGGCTTCAACGCTGCATTTATCCGTAACGGCGAACTGCATGGGACGCTGGAACCGGGGGTAAAGAATGACATCGATGGAGCTTTGCTGGCTGTAATCAATTTCGGTGTAGTCACCGATCCGGCGATTGTACGCAACACGGTGGAACGAATGGCCCTGCTGCAGGTTGCTTCTGGCGGCTACCGGCGTGTCCGCAGCACCTATACTGACCCTTCTATTTTCGAGTACTGGTATGAGCGGCAGGAGTTTCTGTTCGTGGACTTCAGCCTGGCGGAAGTTGACCGCCGCCTGGGGAACAGTGCAGAGTCGGACGCTATTCTGAAACGCATCGTGGACAAAGCTGCTGCCGACCACGACATCATTCCGGAAATGTACGTCGCCGTACCATGTGCGCTCTTTCCAGGGAAGATTGGCGATCCCACCGGGGCCATGCCCATGGTTGGCTATGGTGCAGGAGAATATATTCTGCACCTTCTTGATCGATCAGAGATTGATCGGTCAGAACAGGATCGGTCAGCGCTGAAGCGTGGAGATTAACTCAGTCGATCAGGCACCCGCATGATTGCGATGCCTTTCGAGAGTCTCATACTATCGCCGCATTTGAACTTTTGGTTTTCACTGTTGCGTTATTGATCAACGGCCTCGCCCAAAATCCGATGCTCCATATATAGGCAAAGGTGATATAGAGCAGCGATATTCCACCGCGCAGTCCAATGCGGTCACCGATATGCCCGATGGTCACTGAGATGATGGCTCCGCCCATGATAGCGGTGCTGAGAATGCCTGTGAATGAGCCGTGGTGCTCCGCCACCGAATTTAATGCAAGCGACATTATGAGTGGCCACATTGCAGAGGCAAACAGGCCAATCAGGGGGAAGGCCACTGCCGACAGCGTGGGCGGTCCAAACAACGCCAATGAGAGCATAATCAGCGCTCCGCTGGCTGCGCCGATCAGAACACGCCTGCTGTCAATGATACGCAGCAACAATACACCGACAAAGCAACCGAACATCATCAGGCCCCAGAACCACGACACTGCGTGTGCGCCCGTCGTATGCGGATCGAAGCCATGATAGATACTTAGAAATTGGGACATCCAATTGGCGGTCCCCTGTTCGCAGCCTACATAAGCGAAGATCGCCAGGAAATAAAGCCAGACCAGGGGGCGTTTCATCAGGCTCTTGTACATTGCAAGTGTGCCTGGTTGCTCTTCCAGGGTGTGATGCACTTTGGGGAACTGGGCGAAAAGAAGAATAAAAGCCATCGCACACGCGCAAAAAGCAAATATCCAGTAAAGAGACACCCATGGAAGCGACGTTGCCGTAAGGCTCCTCAGGATGAACAGGATAGGATTCTGATATGCATGGTTGGGGAGATGAATAACAAGATAAGAATAGATCCACGGACTTAGAAACGATGCCGAGCCGAAAAATAGCTGGGCCAGAGTCTCATTCAACGCAAAATTTTCTTCTCCTCCCGCAGTACGCAGCAACGGATTAATCGCAACCTGAAGCGTTGCCATTCCCCCGCCGATAAAGAACAAAGATACAAACGCTGCCTTATATGTGGGGTGGAGCGCAAATCCGATAGAGCCCAGCATTGCGACAAGAAACGCGCCGATCATAACCGGCCTCTCCTGATATCGCTCTACGAGAAATCCTGCCGGAATCGACATCACTCCATAGGCGATGAAGAAAGAAAAGACAAGAAAGCCGGCCGCCCCAAGGCTAACGTGAAATGTACGGATAATATCGGGCACAATTGGCCCAAAAATGTTCGTAAGCAGGGAAATGATAAAGAAAACAACGAAGATAAGGCATACCAGAGATCGTTTCCTTGTCATTTTTGCGCACCCAGTTCAATCGCCGCAAAGCGATGGTGCCAGACACGGGCCGCGCCAATAAGATCGGCATTTTCGCCAAGAGACGTGAGTCGCAGCTCTACTTTATCCAAAGGAACAAACCTGCATCCTCGCTGCATCACCCGGTAAATATCCCGAAGGTAGCGCCCGGCACTTTTCATAACGCTGCCGCTAAGAACAATTGCATCGGGGGTAAACAAATTGACAAGGTTAGCCAAGCCTATTCCAAGATAGAAGGTTTCGCGCTCCACAGCGCGTACAGCCAAAGGATCGCCTGCCTGTGCTAACTCATAAATGCGACGCGCAGTCAGTCCGGGCTCTCCTGCATATTCAGGCTGGATTTCCATCCACCGAGCCATCGCCGGACCCGATGCAAACGATTCCCAACACCCATTCAGGCCGCAAGAGCAGGCGGGGCCATTCACGTCAATCACCTGATGAGCAATCTCAGGATGGGCGCCACCGGCGCCTCGATAAAGCCGGTTATCCAGGATGATCCCTCCGCCAATGCCGGTGCCAATCGTGACATAGATGAGACGCGTCTTGTCTGTTCCCGCACCCCAGCTCGCTTCTCCCAATGCACCTGCGTCGGCATCATTTTCCAGAGCGACCGGAACGTGAAACTCATCGGCCAGGTCATCCACGATGGAAGCGCCGCTCCACTGCGGCAAAGCATCGAGGTTGCCAAAATATCCGCTGATCGGATCGACGGGACCCGTCGATCCAATTCCAATGCCGGCGATGGAGCGATTGGATTTTTGCGCTGTTTCACGCAACATGCCGGCGATGAGCTGACGGGCTTCCATCCATGCGCCTGCGGATTGCGAAGGCGCTTCCATTTTGGCCAGCACACGTCCGGCGTCATCTACCATGCCGACAGCTATTTTTGTTCCTCCGATATCGACTGCCCCGATCGCCGTCATCCTGTCTCCGGTCATGGTCATGGTCATTGTTCGCAATGCAGCTTAGTTGCGAAACAGCCCATATACATCCTCGACCACATACGAGGCAAAGCGAAAGGAATCGCAATCGACGCCGGAAAGCAAAGCCAGACGCTCTGCCGCGAGCTGCGCAGGAAGAATATCCATAAGAAACTGCCATCCGGACGGCCAGGGCGGCATATCGATCGTCAGGTCAGCCAGATCGGCAGGCAAACAGGAGCCAATGGCCATTACCTGAGCACCCAACCAGCGCAATTCACGAGCTACCCTATAGTCCGCTTCACGCATGCGATCATCAATCCAGATAGCGACACGCATTCCCGCTGTCAAAGCCTCTTGCGGCCCATGTCGGAACATATCCGTCCCCAATGTAACCGCGGGCATCTTTACTCCTTCTTCCCATAACAACTGCGCCGCGTTGCTGCTGGCGAGGCTGGAACCTCTGGCAAGGAAATAATACGCAACTCCTGGCAGAAGCCATGAGCTCTCTGCCAATTGCTCCTGCCAGATCGGTATCTTCTTTTCTGTTGCCTCGATTGCATGCAACAAATTTGAAACAAGCTCAGCATGGAATGTTTCATTCGTTGCAGCCACAAGCGCAGCAGCTCCGGCTACAAGAGACACATAGGTATTCACGGAAATGCCATGATCCGGCGTGACTGGAAGGACAATCGAGATGTCCGCGTTCCGAGCAAGAGTTCCATCGGCAAAGTTCGTAATGCCAATGACGCTCGCTGCCGCCAAATGCGCTTTTTCAAGCAGCATCTGTATCTCCGCGCTTCGTCCGCTGCGCGATAGAATAACGAGCACTGAGCCAGCGGGAATCTGGCCGCCATGCACTAACTCAGAAGCATCCAACAGATATACTGGGCGTCCAGAATGATAAAACAGTGTTCCTGCACCTAACGCCGCATTCCAGCTAGCGCCTATGCCCGTGAGATACACGTGCCGCGCCTGCTTAATGCTGTCAGCTGCCTCGCGAAGAGAAGCGTAAAGCTCGCCTCGGAGCAGATCGATTACTTGACGCAGCTCCTGAGGCTGGCGAAGTATGTCCTGTAGGAAACGCGTCATCTATTTATTGGCCTTTATATATAGACTCATCTCTAACCAATCCCAATCATTCGCCGTGATCTGCCACAACAGAAATGTAATTTCTATATTTAAGCCATTCCAGATAGTTATCGATCGCCATTACTTTGCTGGAGTAACAACAATATTCCTGAATAAGACCTGCCCGTCCTCGCTTCCCTGGAGGTAGATAGGGCCGGGGAGATCTTCGTGACTGTCTAAAGCACCTCCGGTAATGCCTGGAATTTCCTTACTGTCAATAATCGTCTTGCCGTTCTGAACAACTGTAACGGTCCGGCCGATTAACGTTATGTCGAAGCTCTGCCATACACCCGATTGACGAGTTAGTTCCGGATCAGGGGCTATAAATCCGTAGATACCGCCCGTGTGATGGCTTGGCGGCTCCTGTGCCGAGTCTGTTTCTATCTGGACTTCATATCTCCCGCGCAGGTAAACGCCGCTGTTGGAATTCGGGCCGCAATTGAACTCAATATGCAGCTTGAAGTCCTCGAATTCAGCGCGGCTGATAAGCTCAACACCCTTGCCCGGACTCGCCAAGGCTCCGTTCTTCACTGTCCACGGTTTTCCATTGTCAGAGCTGAATTTCCACCCTGAAAGATCTTTGCCGTCGAACAATTGGATCGGATTCCCCCACCTGGGCTTGCCTGATCGGCGCAGAGACGGTGCGCGGTAACCAATCCAATGCCACAGGCCGCCATTCGGCCCATTCGTTTCACCAGATAATTCGGTTCCCACAAGCTCTCCTTTGAAGACCATGTCGTTTGCGCCACCTTCTTCCTGTTTCGGAGAGACGAATGTAATAGTGTTGCCTGAGATGCTGACACTCGGCAGAGGCCTTGCATTTCCCCATCTTCCAACCATTTGCGCAGTCAACTTTCCGTCCCTTTCCTCGATTTCCAGCCACGAAGCATAGTCCTTCTGAGGGGTCTTCAAGGTTAAATCCCATGCGCCTAAAAAGGCTGAGGCTTCGGAAGAGGCCGACGACTTGTTAGCAGTTTGAGCCGGCATGGCTATAACCAAGGCTCCGGATAGCAGCACAATTGCAACGGTTGGCTGTAATAACCTCTTCTTCATAAACACTTGCCTCAATTAGTCATTTCACAAAGAGTCATAAAAATACGCTCCTGCCACATAAGTTAACTACATATGCAGTCTCGACATTCCCCGGCATTATTCGTAACCAGATTCCGAACAAATCCGGTTGTCTCACTCTGAAATTTGATGTGTGCCCTGGGAGTAACCGCACCTGTTTGGCCCCTGAACGTTGTTGGATTTTTGGCACCTGCCGATAAAAATCGGCCCTAATTAGCTCTTGATAGTTTGCGTATCTGCATCCCAGTAGACGGCTGTTTTTCGAAAATACGATTCGTTGGCCATATGGCACGCCAAGGCTGCGTGGTTACCGAATACTGCGTCTTCTACTAATGGCTTTCTGGTGCGCACAGAATCGAAGAACGTCAACAGATGAGGTTTGACATCGTCGTAATCAGGTCCTCGAAATGAGAGCGTCTCCGGCATAGGCTGATGGCCAATCTGAGGATCGTGGGATGCATGCCATTGCTTCTCATAGGCATTCCGCATTGCCAGCGGGAATGAGGCGTCGTAGTAACTTGGCGCAGTATCGACTCCGCTTTGCGGCGTATAGCTCAAACCAAACTCACCGACTTCCAGAAGCCCTTTGGATCCCTGGAAACGATATGTCTCCGGCATTTCAGTAGAGAGGTTCAGCCTCATGTAAACTGGCAGCTCGCCGTAATAAAAGACCGTGCTGTGAACATCGGGCATGTTGCGCCCATCTTTCCATCTCAGGATTCCGCCCGCAGACATAGCCTGCTTCGGAGGCTCATTGATGCCGAGCATAAACATCATTCCGCTGATCAAATGAACCAGCAGATCGCCGGCTACGCCCGTTCCGTATTCTCTCCAACAGCGCCAACGGGCAAAGATGTATGGATCAAACGGTCTCTTGGGAGCTTCGCCTAGCCATGTATCCCAATCGAGGTTTTCCGGCGAGAGGCCAGGAGGAGGAGGGTAGACCCACGCCCCCGTGGGGTCATTGCGGCCCAGCCATCCTTCGATCAACACAATGTCGCCGAGCACTCCCTCGGCAATAAGTTGTTTGGCCTTGGCGCAGATTTGAGAGCTGACACGCTGTGATCCGATCTGAACGATACAGTCAGAATGCTTCGCTGCCTCCACCATGGCTACTCCGTCAGCCGCGCTGTGGGACATTGGCTTTTCACAGTAGATGTCTTTGCCTGCCGCCAGGGCATCCACAACGATCTGCCGATGCCAGTGATCGGGCACAGCAGCGACGATACAGTGGATGTCTTTGTTTTCCAGCAGGTCCTGATACCGTCGCGTAACCTGCAAATTCTGGTTCCCGGTGATTTCCCGGGCCAGAACATGACGCTCGTCGTAAAGATCGCAGGCTGCGACGCACTTTACTCCCGGCAGTTGGATCGCATTGGCCAGAAGACCGGAACCCTGCATGCCGACGCCGACTATTCCAAATTGAATCTGGTCACTTGTATCGGGAGCGGCCAACGACGTACCGGGAGACTCCGCAGCGAGAAGTGGGTAGGGATGGAAAAAAGGGGCAGCAGCGACTAGAGAGGCACCGGCCGCTGCTGCACTTCCAAGGAACTCCCGACGCGAAATATCAATCTGGGCCATGCGCCTCTCTTTTTCCTCAACCGACCGGTTTCAAGTCCGGTATCTTGGCGGGGTGATGAATTTGACTCTTCAAGAGTGCTTTTCTTTAGGAAACCGATTTCCGCAATCGATTTCCTAAAAGATATGCACGTTTCTACACCCCTCCCTATCCGCTGTCAACGAAAATTGTGCATGGGAATCAGATAGGAACAAATCCTTTAAGCGATAAATTTGCGATTTTGGAAGTTCTAATTCCTGGAGGAGTTAATACACGACGATACAAATCTGTCACAGTATCTGCTTGCGCTTATCTCTCAAGCTGAAC
>JASHRS010000033.1 GCA_030037215.1 Silvibacterium sp.
TCCACCGTCAGGCCGCCCTTCACCACGCCGGTCACACGCCCAGGAATCGCCACCTTCCCCTCAAACGCCTTCTGCAGCGAGTTCCAGTCTTTCGGCTGTGCCACCTTGAAGCGGGTCAGCGCATAATACCCCTCTTCATTGCGCCCCTTGACTGAAACCAGCACCCGGTCCCCCACCTGCAGGGTCTCCGCCGAAACCGGCAACACGCCTTCCACTTTGAAGCCGATATCTACAAAAATCTGCTCTGGAGACACAGCAATCACCGTGCCTTCAATCTGCTTGCCCGCATCTTCCGGCTGGCGCGCATGCGCACGCTCGTATTCGTTGAAAATCGAGCCAAATGACTCGTTGTTTTCAGTGGACTCTTGAGAACTGGACTGGATTTCGGGGGATTCTGAACTCGACATAGACTATTACCCATTCTTGCACATGCCTGATCGCCGGGGATCGCTACGCGGTCCCGGAACTTCATCCGGCAACGGTTCTGAGCGATAGCGAGCGATGAGGCCGATATGCCGCCATTTCACCCGGCTTTAATGCCCCGTGCGGGAACAGTTGCGAGAATGGCCAAAGATGGTGATGAGGTTTCCCTCCTGTTCCTGCATTCTTCAGCATAGTGCCCAGCGTGCAGTTCTGGTTTTGATCGCGCTTAGCGCTTCCTTCGCTATCTTTCCCGCATCGCTTCTCTTCGCGCAGGAAAAAGAAGATGCGTGTTCGCGTCCGTCGGTAGGCAGTGTGGTGAGCGAGCCGCCGGATGCGCGTAGCCGGAACGGCGTGCTTGAGATTACTCTGACGGCCAGAAATGTGAAAGAGAGCGACGGCCGAATACGCTATTGCTTTACTGACGATAAGGGCCGGGAATCGCCCACTCTGCGCGTGAGTCCGGGCGATCTGGTGATTATCCATCTCAAAAACGCGATGACGAATCTCGATCCGGCGGATGCGGTGGTGGCGCATTCCGGCATGATGGCAGGACAGATGAGCGGCAAGACGTGCGTGGGCGACGTCATGGACGCGATTTCCACCAATCTGCATTTCCATGGCATGACAATTCCTCCGACATGCCATCAGGACGACGTGCTGAAGACCTCAGTGCAACCGGGTGCTGGTCCGTTCGAGTATCGTTTTCGCGTTCCGCAGGATGAGCCGCCGGGGCTGTACTGGTATCACCCGCATATTCACGGGTTCACCAAGCCGCAGGTATTGGGCGGTGCATCGGGCGCGCTGATTGTGGAAGGAATCGAGCGCGCGAAGCCGCAACTGGCGAGGATGCCGGAGCGCGTCTTCATCATCCGCGACGAAGACCTGATGCACCCGAATGCGCCGCCGTCGAAATCGGAGCCGGTAGTGCCGAAGGTTCTGCTGGACCGCGACGGCGATGCCGCCAATACCGGCACGGGGTTCGGCAAGCCGGCGAAGGACCTCTCGATCAATTACGTGCCGGTGCCGTATCCCGATTATCCGCCAGCGACGATCAGGATGAAACCCGGAGAGCGGCAGTTGTGGCGGGTGTTGAATGCGTCGGCGATCACGTATCTGAACCTGGAGGTGCTGTACGACCGCAGGCCGCAACCGCTGGGGCTGGTGGCAATGGATGGCGTTCCGATCGGCGAAGGCACGCCGGAGGGCAGCACTGGCCCGGACGCAGTGAATTGGCAGACACATCTTGGGATTCCGCCGGGGGCGCGCGTGGAATTTGTAGTGCAGGCTCCGCCGGAGGGCGGAACGGGACTGCTGGTGACGCGCACGGTGGATACCGGACCGGGCGGAGAGAATGATCCGAATCGGATGCTGGCGGAGATTGTGGCCTCTCCGGATACGCCCGAGCCACCGTCGCGGCTTGAGCGCTCGCCCGAGCCGCTTCCGCCGCCGAAGGAGCCGTGGCTGGGCGACGTGACCCCGGTACGCGTGCGGCACTTGTACTTCTCAGAGAAACTGGCCGATCCGAATGATCCCACCAGCGCCGTGGAGTTTTACCTGACGGTTGAAGGGCAGACGCCGAAAATGTTCGACATGAACGCGAACAAGCCGGACATTGTGGCGCAGCAGGGGACGGTGGAAGACTGGATCATCGAGAACCGGTCGCAGGAGCTGCACGCCTTCCACATCCATCAACTGCATTTTCTTCTGCTTGATTACAACGGCCTGCCGGTGCATGAAAATTTTCTGCGCGATACGGTGAACGTGCCGTATTTCAATGGGCGATTGCTGACATATCCGAGCGTTAGGATACGCGTGGATTTCCGCGACCCCGATATCGTGGGAATCTTCCCGTATCACTGCCATATTCTCGAGCACGAAGATAAAGGCATGATGGGAACCATTGAGGTTATGCCGGCGGTCACTGCGAAATCGCAGGCGGCTGCCTGCAACCCGCGCTCGGAGACTTCAACCGGCGCGTGTAAAAAATTTCCCGGCGAATAAGAAATATCGGAAATTCTTACTCGACCCATTTTTAATCGCGCTGAAATTTCATGGCGTGAACAATGACGGATTTCATCTCCCGTTTACCCCACAAACATATCCCTTCAATGTTCGCCGACTTATTCTCGTCGAGTTGACGCCGAGCGCTTCAACACAGGAGGTTGTATGAACGCAAAGCAGTTTGTGTCCACAGCCAGGCGAGCAGCGCGCACGGGAATCACAGCCGTCGCCGTCTTCCAGCTCGCAGTCGGCAGCGCTTTTGCCCAATGGCCAGACAAGTCGCCCCGGGATGGTGAAACAGTCACGCCCATTAAGCACGTCATCGTAATTATTGGCGAAAACCGCAGCTTCGATCACGTTTTCGCCACGTATGTGCCGAAGAACGGACAGAAAATATGGAACCTGCTCTCCGAGGGAATCGTCAAAGCGGACGGCACACCGGGACCAAATTTCTACAAGGCAGAGCAGAGCGCAGCCTACGACGAGGCTCCCGATGCTTTCTTGCTGAGCCCCGCTAAGACCACATTTCAAGGGGATGTGCTTCCGGCCCCGCTTGTTGGAGGACCGAACGACTCCTATGTTACGAACGACAACCTGACTTTGGCGAAACAGTCTGAAAATGGGCTCCCGGCAGAGTACTATGCGGACCTGGTGAGCGGCGGCACCGGGCAAACGTCAGCTACGCCTGACCAGCGCATCACGAATGTGAACGACCTGCCGCCCGGACCATTCCAGCTGACCAACGGAAGCACGTTTACCTATAACTCCTATTCGGCCAGCCCGGTGCATCGCTTCTACCAGATGTGGCAGCAGCTGGATTGCGACGCTGCCAAAGCAACAAATGAAAATCCTTCCGGCTGCGATGCGCACTTGTTTCCATGGGTGGAAACGACGGTAGGAGCCGGCACGAATGGGGTTGCGCAGCCAGCGAGCTTCAGCACGGAGTATTCTCCGACTTCGGTGACTACGGGCGAGGGTTCAACCGCGATGGGCTTCTATAACGTCCAGAAGGGCGATGTGCCCTACTTCAAGAGCCTGGCTGATAAATATTCGATGAGCGACAATTTCCACCAGTCGGTCGATGGCGGCACAGGCGCCAATCACATCATGCTGGGTCATGGCGACATGATCTATTTCAGCGATGGCAAGGGACATGCAATTGTTCCGCCCCACAACCAGGAAGTGGATGCGAACACACCCAACGCCGGCGTAGTAGATGAGGTAGAGAATCCGAATCCTGCTAAAAATACCAACAACTGGTACTCAGAGGATGGATACGGTGGCGGCTCGTATGGTTCTTCGTCCTACGGCGGTGGCTCCTATACGGACTGCGCGGATCTTACACAGCCCGGCGTCGCAGAGATCGTCCACTACCTGCAGTCGCTTAACAGACCCATCCCTTCCCGCTGCCAGTCCGGCCACTACTATCTGCTGAACAACTACAACCCGGGATACTTCGGCAACGGCAACAATGCGTACACCGATGAAAGTCCGGACAACACAGTGTTCACGATTCCGCCGTCCTCGGTTCGCAGCATCGGCGATGAGTTGATCGGCGACAACATCTCCTGGAAATACTATGGCGACCAGTGGAACAACTATGTTCCTGACCCGTACCAGCTTAACTTTGCCGCCATCGGCGCAAAAACAGATGAGTATTGCACAATCTGCAATCCGTTCCAATACGACACTTCCATCATGGCCAACGCTTCAGTGCGCACGGCCCATATCCAGGACACGGCAAATCTGTACCAGGACATCCAGAATGGAACGCTGCCCGCGGTCTCTTTCGTGAAACCGAGCGGGCTGGTCGACGGCCATCCGTCTTCGTCGAAGCTGGATCTGTTCGAAGGCTTTACGAAGAAGATTGTGGATGCCGTACAGAGCAATCCGGAACTGTGGAAGGATACTGCAATCTTCATCACCTTCGATGAAGGCGGCGGCTATTATGACTCGGGTTATGTACAGCCGCTGGATTATTTCGGAGATGGCACGCGGATTCCGCTAATTGTGGTGTCGCGGTACTCAATGGGAGGACATATCTCTCACGAGTATTCCGACCACGTTTCGATCCTCAAGTTCATCGAAAGAAACTGGGGCATTGGACCGGTCACGAATCGCAGCCGCGATAACTTCCCGGATCCGGTCACGGCCCCCGGAAACCCCTATGTGCCGTTGAACAGTCCGGCCATCGGCGATCTTTTCAGCCTGTTTAACTTCTCGCACAGTTAGCAGCAGGAGTTACAACCTTATTTGTCAGATTTCAAGTAACGATCTGCTAAAATAGAGGTAAGGGAAGAACTAAGAGG
>JASHRS010000270.1 GCA_030037215.1 Silvibacterium sp.
CGAACATTGACCGGATTGCCAAAGAAGGCATGATGTTCACCGACTACTACGCGGAGAACAGTTGCACTGCCGGGCGCTCTTCCTTTATTACGGGCCAGACTCCATTCCGGACCGGCCTTTCCAAGGTGGGCGTGCCCGGCGCACCGGTAGGATTGCAGGCGCGAGACATCACCATTGCGCAGGCGCTCAAGCCGCTAGGCTATGCCACCGGTCAGTTCGGTAAGAATCACCTCGGTGACAAGGATGAATATCTGCCGACCAACCACGGCTTTGACGAGTTCTACGGCAACCTCTATCACCTCAACGCAGAAGAAGAGCCGGAACGTCCGTACTGGTTCAGCAACAATCCGGATTTTCTCAAGTCCTATAATCCCCGCGGCGTTATTCACTCGTACGCTGACGGAAAAATCGAAGATACCGGACCGTTGACAGAAAAGCGCATGGAAACTGTCGACGACGAGACGACAAAAGCCTGCGAAGATTTCATCACCAAGCAGGCCAATACGGGCACGCCGTTCTTCGTCTGGATGAACTTTACGCGCATGCACATCTTCACGCATGTCCGGCCTGAATATGTTGGCAAAGCTGGGCTGGGCAAAGGCTATTTTTACGCCGACGGTATGTGGGAGATGGACCAGAACGTTGGCAAGCTGCTCGACCTGCTCGATCAGTTGAAAATTGCCGACAACACCATCGTCGTCTTTACGACCGACAACGGCCCGAACGCCTTTACCTGGCCGGATGCCGCGACGACGCCGTTCCGCAGCGAAAAGGATTCCAACTGGGAAGGCGCTTTCCGCGTTCCGGCCATGATTCGCTGGCCCGGTCACATCCAGGCAGGGCAGGTCTCCAACGAATTGTTCTCCGGCCTCGACTGGTTCCCCACATTTCTCGACGCAGCCGGCGATCCCACCATCAAGGAGCGCCTGCTTAAGGGCACCGACGTCGGTGGCAAGACCTTCAAAGTGCATCTGGATGGCTTTGACCAACTTGCTTATCTTGAAGGGAAGCAACCCCACGGCAATCGTGACGAGTTTTACTATTTCGACGACGATGGCCAACTTGTTGCGATGCGTTTCGACGTTCTGCAGCCAGGAGCCACCATCAAAACAGCATGGAAGGTCATCTTCTGCGAGCAGCGGCAACCGGGGGAACTGGATATTTGGGCTAATCCATTCACTTGTTTACGCTTGCCGAGATTGTTCAATCTACGCATGGATCCCTTTGAGCATGCCCAGATTTCGGGTAGTGAGTATGACCAATGGCGGACCGAGAACGCTTACATAATGTTTGAAGGGACAAGAAGAGCAGCGATCTTTTTGCAGTCCTTCATCGACTATCCGCCAAGCCAGCCGCCGGCCAGCTTCTCCATTGACCAGATCGAAGCAAACGTGATGAAGCAGATCGAAAGACTGCAGCAGTCACAACAGCATGCAATAGGCTCGATGGATTGATCTGGGCCTACCCCGCTTAACAAGGCCGGGCTCATTCTTCGGGATGGGCCCGGTTTCTTTCATAACCAGGGGCTAAAATGTCCGCTATCAAAGCTGCTATGCCGCAGAAGGCTCACAAAAAGAAGCGGAAAAATGCGCTTGCGATAAACAGGCGCAGCAGCATTGCAGCCAATCTTCAAGCGGTGGATGCAAGCGGGCAGCTCCCGAACCCAATTCCGGCTCACAGGGTCGTCTTCTTCGCCATCGCGCTTTTCTTCTCCGGAACCGCCGCGCTCATCTATCAGGTTCTTTGGATTCGCCAGCTCTCACTTATCGTGGGCGTTGAAGTATATTCGATCACCATCGCCGTCAGCGCTTTCTTCGCTGGACTGGCCGTTGGCAGCCTCGTTTTTGGCCGCTTGGCCGACCGTTGGTTACACCCGTTGCGTCTCTATGGAATCCTTGAAATCTGTATCGCTCTCGCAGGCGTTGCCACCACTTTCCTGCTGCCTCACGCAGCTTTGCCATTCGTTATGCTGGAGACACATGTGGGCCCGCTCGCATGGCTCCTTCCATTTCTTCTGGTAGGTGCGCCGGCATTTGTTATGGGCGGAACGCTGCCAGTGATGATTCGCTGCATTGCGCGCGATGAATCCGCGGTGGCCGTTGCCGGTGGATGGGCCTACGCCGTCAACACCGCCGGAGGCATTGCCGGCGCGCTCCTCAGCACTTTTGTTCTTCTTCGTTGGACAGGTGTGCTCAACACTGCCATCGCCGCTTCCTGCTTCAACCTGGCAGCGGCCGCTCTGGCGCTGCTCCTCGAATTCACTCCAGCAGAGCGCCCCGGCATTCGGGTCGCAGAGATGAGAGCCGCGTCGGTTGCACCCCTCGAACAGGCCGGGCTCGCGATTACTCTATACGCCGTCGCAGGGGCCGCCGCTCTCGGCTATGAGGTTGTATGGTCGCAGGCCCTCGCGCAGTTCATGAGCACTCGTGTTTTCGCATTTTCCGTCGTGCTGGCAACCTACCTCACCGGACTCGCCATCGGCAGCGCACTCTATGCGCGCTTCAGCCGCAGAGTAAGCGATGCATGGGGTATCTTCGCGCTTCTTATAACGGGTGCTGGCGTAGTTGCCCTGTTGGAGATCGCCGCGCTGGGCATCTGGCAGCTGCGCGCGCAGTATTCCATCGCGGGCCTTGTTCTCTCCGCCACTGGCAGCGAGTTCGCGCGCATGTGCGCCATGTTTGCCGTCGCGGCCTTTGGCATTGTCTTTCTTCCCACCATGCTTCTCGGCGCAGCCTTTCCTGCCGTGCTGCAGCTCGCGGCGCGAGGCTCGCGCGCCGGTCAGGATGCAGGCGTAATTCTTGCGCTCAACACTACCGGAGGCATCGCTGGATCACTCCTCACAGGTTTCTTCCTCATTCCTGTTCTCGGGCTCGTCCGCACCCTCGGTATTCTGGCCGTCGTTGCGGCAGCTCTGGGCGTTCTCTCTGTACTGCTCGGCAGTGGCGTCCGCGCAAAGTGGAAGCTGGCAGTCACCTCGCTTGCAGTCGTGGCGGTCGTCGCTGGCATCTTCACCCCTCAGGACAGGCTTGCCCGGCTCCTGCTTCTTTCACGTGGCGGCGGAAATCTTCTTTTCTACCACGAAAGCCGCGGAGGCACCGTCGCCGTTGCGGAGCAGCAGAACGCCGATCATGTCTTTCGGCACCTCTATATTCAAGGCGTCTCAAACTCCGGCGACACGCTACCCTCCATGCGCTACATGCGCCTGCAGGCCCTCCTGCCGCTTCTGATTCATCGCGGCAATCCGCAATCCGCGCTCGTGATCGGCTTCGGTACTGGTATCACCGCTGGAGCAACCCTTCGCTATACCGGGCTCACGCACCGAGTGTGCGTGGAGCTGCTGCCGGCAGTCGTCCAGGCAGGCACGCTCTTTCCGGAAAACTACCGTGCTGAAGAAGACCCAAATCTCACCATACGTATCAGCGACGGACGGCGCGAGTTGCTCGGTGATGGCGCGCAGTACGACATGATTACGCTCGAACCGCCGCCGCCCAGCGCCGAAGGCGTGGTGAACCTTTATTCCACGGACTTTTATAGGCTCGCGGCGCAGCGCCTCAAAACCGGCGGCCTTTTTGCGCAGTGGCTGCCTCTCCCCACACAAAACGAGGATGACACTCGCGCGCTTATCCGCAGCTTTCTTGATGTATTTCCATATGCCACGCTCTGGACTACGGAGTTGCACGAGATGCTGCTCATCGGCTCCCTTTTTCCCATCGAGCTTGATGCGTCGAGTATTCAGCAGCGTTTCGCGCAGCCAGAGGTCTTTGCGGCTCTCAGCGCCGTAGGTATCGCGTCCCCTGCCGCGCTGCTGGCAACCTGGGTAACTGGACGCGAGGGGCTTGAAGCATATGCGGGGAGTGTCCGCCCTGTAACCGATGACTTTCCGCGCATTGAGTATGCAGAGTGGGTTCGCCCTAATGAGATCACGCTCTCTCTCCCACACCTGCTCGCCCTGCAGACGGACCCTCCACTGAAAAACGCAAGCGAGGATCTTCGCATGCAGATACATCAGGAGCGAGACGTGCTCACCGAGTTTTATGCCGCAGGCATTGCCGCGTACAACGGCGACAGGGGGCTGTGGTCAAGCGCCATGCAGCAGGTCATGGCCGCCGACAGCACTAATCCCTATTTCAATTGGATTGCAGGAAAGCAGTAGCCTGAAGCTCCTGATCCAGCTCTTCAGGGGTTCAGCTTCACCAGCGCAGATTTCCGGGTAGAGGATGAGGTCTTTTGCTGCCGGAGCTTCTCAAGGCATTTCGCGAGCCTTCGGCCATTCCATAGCCCGTTCGTTGCCGAAGAGGAGAAGAGTGCGGCTCCCAACCGGTCAATCTCAATCGCCAGCTCAGTATCATGACTCCGGGCAATTGCATCATCAAGAGGTTTCCCCGGAGACCACCGATTCAGCCACCTGAGCAGCGCAGCATAGGCTTCCATCGGATGGTTCCCCTTGCAGGCCTTCAGCAGCGCGCGAAAATACGCCGGCTCCGACTCTCTGCGGCGCTGTCTCTGAAGCTTGATGGAGCGGAACACCGCCGGCAACCAACGGTACGCGAGCCATAACAGCAGCAGCGCAGCCAGCAGGCAGGCTGATGCAATGTAGAGCCGCCGCCGATACCGCTCCCAGAAGCTCACTTGGGGCTGTTGAACTGCCGCGACCGGCGGTTGCTCAGGAGGAAGCTCTGCCACCGCCTCCGGGTTTGCAGCGGCCTCAAACCGTACCGCGGGCAGCACCGCTGTCATCAATCGCCGCGTGGAAAGATTCCACCACTTCAGCTCAATCGGCGGAAGCGTATAGCTCCCTTGCTTCTGAATAAAGTATTTCGCCTGCTGTGTGCGCCGCCCGAAAAGAAATTCATTGCGGCTCGACTTCACGTCCTGAACCGCCGGCTCTTCTTGGTAAACGCGAATTCCATCGGGAGCCTCGAAGGACAGCGGCGGAATCAGCATCGCCTGCATCTTCACCGCCGTCACCGTGACTGTACGCTCAACAGTGTCGCCCGCGCGCAGTTTTTGCAAGGCTGGTGACCAGTGTTCTTGCAACGTCAGCTCCGTCGTAGGCAAAAAATAATCCAGCCCTTTCGCTTCCTCCGGAAGATCTGCATGAAATGTTAACGAGGGCAGCGCAAGGTGGGCCAGCGTGGTCTTAGGAGGCGTGCTCGCATAAGGAACATCAATCTCCGCTGGGGGCAGAGAAAAATCTCCCGGCTGCTGCGGATAGAGTGTGTAAACCTCCGTAATCCCCGAATAAGTCACGCCCCGCACCTGTTCGGAGCTGTTCTGCGGCGTCTCCTGTGGCAGCACCACAATGGCGTTTTCCAGTTCGAACTCAGGAAAGTCGGGGCTGCCGGTAAAGTAATTTGGAACCAGCACTGTAACCACCAGTCGGACGGGCTCGCCCACGATGATCTTCCCCGCTGGCTCCAGGTGCGCACGGATCATCGGCGCCTGCGCAGTGGCAGACGCGCAGCCCAATGCCACGGCCGCGAGCCAGAGGCACCGTTTCACGGATGTCGCTCCTGCACAGCCTGCATCGCAAAGCGGCGTCGCAAAAAATCAGCAGGCGTTGTCTGGATATTCCGCATCCAGATTTCCTCCATCTTCTTCGGATCAAGCGCTACCTGCGCGGCCTTTTTCCCTTGCTTGCCCTTTTCATCAAACTTGATTTGATCCGGAGGAAGGTTTGTGGCTTCTTCTTCCTCTTCGTCCTTTTTCTTCGGGGGTTTCGGAATCAGAGACTCCACCAGCGCTAAGTTTTCCTGCGCCTCCTGCCAGGAAGGATGTCGTGCCAGCGCCTGTTGAAACGCCTGCGCTGCGTCGGCATAGCGCCCGAGATGCGCCAGCGCATCGCCCTGGTCATACCAGGCCTCCGCGCTATCGCTCAGCGCAAATGCATCCAGGGCTGCTTCGTAGTCTCCGGTGCGCGCGAGCGCCAAGCCTTTCCACAGGGGATCGTCAAAGCGATCGGCCGCTTTTCTGTAGTCTCCCTGCTCGTAGTAGTAGCGTCCCTGCTGGTCGTGCGTCAGCCACACGTCCATCCATGAAAAGCGTGTTTGCGCGTGACACCCAGGCAAAAGGAAAAGGAACACGAGCGCAACGGAAACCCATCGCACCACCCAGCCTTTTCTGAACCAGAACATTGCGATCGCGCAGATCGGGATGCTAAGCCAGTATCCTTCATCGATCCACCGCATCTTGCTGTCGCGCTGCTGCAATACATCAAGATGATGTTGCACATGACGCTGCACCCAATGGATGTCGTCGTCGTTGAGCGTCATCGTTGCAGAAGCAATGCCTGCGCTGTTCAACATGCGCAGTTGACCCACGTCGAGCTTGCTGTAAACGCGCCGGCCAAAGTCGTCTGTCAGGAATTTGTTTCCGGCAGCGCGTACCGGCCCTCCCCGAGATGTTCCCACGCCCAGCACCAGAAGCTCATCTGGATTGTTTCGCTGCACCACAAATTGCCGGAATGCAGCAACCGACCGCGGCTCGATTCCGTCGGTCACAAACAGAATGGTCCCCGGCACCGGCTCATCTTTCAAAAAATCCTCGATGGTCTGCAATGCTTTGGCAGAATCCTTGCCGCTCTCCGGCATCAGCGAAGTGGAAAGTGAGCTGAGGTATAGATCGAAGAGTGAGAAATCTGTCGTAAACGGCAGAACCATGTGAGTCGTGCCGGCATAAACAAAGAGTGCTGTGCGTCCGCCATTGCGAACCTTCAGCAGGTCCCGCAGCTTCATCTTGGCGCGCTCCAGGCGTGTGGGGTCCACGTCAATCGCGTCCATCGTCGGTGAGAGGTCGAGCGCGATCACCAGCGGAGCTTTGTCTTCTGTAAAGGGCGGTTGCTCCCGCTTCCATGTAGGTCCGGCCGCTGCAACCGCTCCGATCAGCATGAGCAGGCATGCCATGTGGATAGGCCGAAATCGCCAGCGACTTTTTTGTGTGACGATCAGGTGGTCAAGCAGCGAGGGTTCAATATAGCGGCTCCATCGCGCCCGCACATCATCCCGAACATGATGCAGAAAATAGATCACAGGAGCAGCCGCCAACACCCAGAGCCATTGCGGGCGCAGAAAGTGCAGCGCGCTCCACCATTCCTTCATACGTGCACCTGGAATACGTCTGAGGTAACCGGATCTTCTCTGCTGGAACGGCGGCGTGAAATGAGCCGCATTAACAGGCTCACCAGGATCATCACCAGGTGGTATCCGGTGAGCAAGAGAAGTGCAGCGCCAAGCGGGAACATGTACAGTTCCCGTCGCGGCTGATAACTGAGTGTCTTAAAGTTCTGCGGTGTAATCCGGTCCAGGGTTGCATACGCCTTTTCCAGCTCTACCTGGTTTTCCCCGTGAAAGACTTCGCCTCCGGTGGCGCGGGCAATGTCAGCCAGTGCGGCGTAGTCTACCTTGTCGGCTCCGTGGGTAATACGCGGATCGCCCAGTCCGACGACCTGGATCGTGATGCCGTTTTGTTTGGCAATCTCTGCGGCTTTGCGCGGCGGCATGCGGCTGCCCGTATCGTTGCCATCGGTAAGCAGGATCAGCACCCGGTCTTTCGCATCGCTCTGCTGGAATTCTTTGATTGCGAGCCCGATCGCGTCGCCAATCATTGTTTGCGCGCCGGCCATTCCTGCGTCGATCTGGCTGAGAATCTTCAAACACGCTTGATGATCGAGCGTAAACGGAGTTACCGGATACGCGGCCAGCCCAAACACAATCAATCCCATGCGGTCATGCTTACGTTTCTCAATAAAATTGCTGACTACTTGTTTCACGGCATCCACGCGCCGGATTCGCTTGTGATCCGGCGTAAGAAAATCGCGCGTCTCCATCGACTGCGAGATATCGAGCGCCAGCATAAGATCGCGCCCGGGTTGAATCTTCTGGATTGGAGGCTCGATAAATTGCGGGCGCGCCAGCGCGAGCACCATGAGGCACCAGCACGCAAGAGCCACAATCTTTTGGAGCCAGTTGCTCCTGGGAATTACCGCGCCGGCCTGAGGACGCAGTCCCAGGCTTGCCGTGATGTAGTGAAAAAACGTCAGACGCAGAGAGTCCTGCTCTTCCCGGTAAGGAGGCAATAGCCAGTACACCAGCAACGGCAGCGGAAGAACCGCGAGCAGCCACGGATATTTAAGCGCGTACACGGTGCCTCCGTATCCATTTCGCAGCCAGCTTCCGCAATTGCGTCTCCTCTTCCGCGGCAATAACTACGGAATGGAATGCAAGGTCCTCGATCCGATTGCCGGGAGCATCGAGAAAACCTCCTCCTCGCAGCGTCCCATCAAGAAACCGCGTCCATTCCGCCCCGCTCAGCGAAGCCACCTTCTCGCGTGGCCACGCAGATAGGGCCGTCCGTTTCAGAAGCGCAGAAAGCTCGTTCACCGGCAGTGTTGGAAGCTCTTTCAAGGCCACCCGCCGATAGCGGCTGAAGAGCCATCTGCGAATTTCGTATATGAGGACCCATATCGCAGCAATCGCAATGAGAGAAAACAAGCAGTACCATCCAACAGTCTGCGGCGCCCATGTTGGAGGTGCGGGCTGATAAAAGCCGTGCAGCTTGTCGAGAGGGGCCATCATGTCTGGCGCCGTCTTGTTGCTATGTGTCCAAGCAAATGTCTTATTTGTCCGGCAACATCCTCTGCTGTGCTCAGCGGGAGTACAGGAATTCCCAACTCGTGCTGCCATGCCAGAATCGGCCGGATTCTTTTATCGGAAGCCTCCAGAATGTTTTTGCGGATTTTCTCCTGTCCCAGGTGAAGCTCTACCTGCAGTTCGCCGTTGCTCACAACCAGTTGTTCGGCTGCCGGAAGATGAATAGCCAATGGGTCATAGGTCAGGCAGCATACAACATCGTTGGCATGAGAAAGGTGCAGGAGCAGCTCGCGCGTTTGTTGATCCGCGCCATCGAAATCACTTGCAATCAGAATCAATGCGTCATGGTGACACACACGCGCGGCGGCTTCGAGCACATCGTTCAGCCGCGTCGGATTCGGGTGCGGTGGTGTATCCGCATGCAGCATGTGGTTGAAGCGGGAAATCCGTTCCAGAATCCGCACGACCGTATTGCGGCTGCGCCTTGGCGCAATCTGTTCTACCGAATTCTCATTGAAGACAAATGCGCCGATCCGGTCGCCCTGGCTTAGAGCCCGCCATGCAGCTAAGGCTGCTGCTTCAGCCGCTATTACGGACTTCATGGAGACGCGGCTGCCGAAGAACATATTGATCCGCTGGTCCACGACTAAGATCGTTGGGCGGTCACGTTCTTCGGAATACACGCGCACATAGGGCTTCTGCGTTCGTGCCGTCACTTTCCAGTCGATGCTGCGCACATCGTCTCCGGGGATATATCCGCGCAGTTCTTCGAAATCCAAACCACGCCCTCTTACGTGCGATGCTCTGCGTCCAAACAGAAGGCTGTGCACGGGCTGGTTGTGGTGCAGCGTAAAACCGGTTGCGTGGAATTGCAGTGCCGCCAACGAATCGAGTTCGACGTAAGCGCCCATAAACTGCTCCAGCTATGCGACCGCCACCAGTTGCACAACCCGGTCGATTACCTTGTTCGCCGTAATGCCATCCGCTTGTGCGTCGTAGCTCAGGATGATCCGGTGCCGTAGCACGGAATGCGCGATTGCCTGCACATCGTCCGGGCGAACATGGTCGCGCCCTTTCAGCCAGGCGTAAGCGCGAGAACATTTATCCAGCCCAATCGTGCCGCGCGGGCTTGCTCCCACCTGGATCCACTTCCGCAGGTCGGCATCATACTTCTCCGGATAGCGCGTAGCTTCGACCAATGCCACCATGTACTGCGCCACGGCATCTGCTACCTGTACGGCATGGATCTCCCGGCGGCTGGAGAAGATCACTTCCTGCGGAATGCGTTCTGCCGCCGCGTGTGTGCTACTGGCAGGCTCCTCCGCTTCTTCACCGCGCACGAGCAGCATGATGTCGCGCTCCGCGCTCTCGCCGGGGTAGCCGACATATACGTGCATCAGGAACCGGTCGAGCTGTGCCTCCGGCAGCGGATAAGTTCCTTCCTGCTCAATCGGATTCTGCGTCGCCATCACCAGAAACAGTTTGGGCAGCGCATGGGTCTTGCCCGCGATTGTTACCTGCCGCTCCTCCATGGCCTCCAGCAGCGCCGCCTGCACTTTTGCCGGAGCGCGATTGATCTCGTCGGCAAGAATCAGGTTGTTAAACACAGGGCCGGGTTGAAAGCGAAACTCGCCTTTGCCTTCCGCGGTGTAATAAATCTCCGATCCGGTAATGTCGGAGGGTAGCAGGTCAGGAGTGAATTGAATTCGGGAAAGACCTGCATCGAGAAATTTACTCAACATTTTGATCGCGCGTGTTTTTGCAAGCCCCGGAAGGCCTTCTACCAGAAGATTGCCGTTTGCGAGCAGTCCAATGAGCAACCGCTCGATCATCGCCTCCTGTCCCAGAACGGTCTTTCCTATACGTGTCTGCAACTCAAGTATGGATTCACGCGGAGTCATCTGGTTTCCTCTCGCAACAATGCAATGTCCTAATTGCTCACTCCTAAAATGCTTCTCCAATGTTGATCTATGTTGTGTGGCTGTTGTCACACATGCGTAATCTGCGCGGAGGTCGATGTGGTTTTGCCGGCACAACGCAGCTTATCGATTCCTATTCCTCCGGCAAACTGTCAGTTCATGAAACAGGGTGCGGAACTCGTGCGGG
>JASHRS010000271.1 GCA_030037215.1 Silvibacterium sp.
AAGCTCTTTTCACCGCGCCCACCCTCCGCTGGCTGGAGCGGCACATTCTGCTGGATATCGTTGATGCCCAGTGGAAGGACCACCTGCTGACGCTCGACCACCTGAAAGAGGGCATCCACCTGCGCAGCGTGGGCCAGAAAGATCCGCTCGTCGAGTTCAAAAAAGAGGCCTTTACCCTCTTCGATGACTTGATGAACCGCATCGACACGGAAGCGGTGCGGTTCCTGTTCCTGATGCAGCCGGCGAAACCTCAGGAGGAAGCCAAGCAAATCGAGCAGCGTCAGCAGCGGCAAGCGAGAAATCTTCAATTCCAGGCGGGCCCTCAGCAGGCTGAACCGCCTAAGCCGGTCCGTTCCGGTGCGAAGGTCGGCCGGAACGATCCCTGCCCTTGCGGATCGGGCAAGAAGTACAAGAAGTGTCACGGAGCGGGGGCTGACGAGAATTAGCTCACGCTTTGGGGAATTCCTGCGACCCGGCTTTTGAGCCGGGTCTTGCTTTTGGTGGCTGGGCTAATTCTTACATCGTGCTCCTGTTTTTCCAGCTACTGCCGATATAGCCATCAGGAAAGCACCAATGATTGAACTGACACGTCTCAATGGGAATCGCCTGGCTGTGAACAGCAATTTGATCCTGTGTGCCGAATCCACTCCCGACACGCTGCTGACGATGGTGACTGGAGACAAGCTGATTGTGCGCGAAAGCCTGGCAGAGGTGGCTGACAGGATGGTGGCTTGCAGTGCGCGGATTCTGGCGCAGGCTGCGCGGCAGTCCCGGGGAGGGCCTGTGCGAGCCTCCGGAGCAGCGCTGAGCGCACTGGCTTCGGGAGATGCAGTGAAAGCCGCAGAAACCGCAAAGCATGAAGCAATGGATGAGGAGAGCGAAAGCATGATGCGGCGGCGCGGAGCATAGGTGCGAAGAGAGGCGATATAGGCGATGGACTCGAGCAGCCTGATAGGAATAGTGCTGGCGGTAGTGGGGATTCTGGCCGGATTGCTGCTGGAAGGCGGGCATATCGGCCAGGTTTTGCAGCCGACCGCAGCCATGATCGTTTTTGGGGGAACAGGGGGTGCGGTGATGCTGCAGTTCCCGATGACAACAGTGCTTGCTGCGGCCCGGCGGGTGGTTCGCGTCTTTTTTTACCGGGCGGATTCGGGCGAGGAAGCGGTGAAGCAACTGGTGAATTTTGCCAATAAGGCGCGCCGCAATGGAATTGTTTCGCTCGATCAGGACCTCGCGATGATTCATGATCTGTTTCTGAAACAGGCGGTGATGCTGGCGGTGGATGGAACGGAGCCGAGCGAGTTGCGGCACATCATGGAACTGCAGATCGACAATCAGGATGAGCTTGAAGAGAAGATTCCGGCGGTGTTCGAGGCGGCTGGAGGGTTTTCGCCGACGATCGGCATTATTGGCGCGGTACTGGGGCTAATTCAGGTAATGCAGCACCTGGACCATATCAACGAAGTGGGGCGAGGTATTGCGGTGGCGTTTGTCGCAACGATTTACGGAGTCGCCGCGGCAAATTTGCTGTTTCTGCCCATAGCCGGGAAGCTGCGGCTGCGCGCGAGCCAGGAGCGGGCGCTGAAGGAGATGATGCTGGAGGGCGTGGTGTCGATACTTGAGGGCATGAATCCGCGCATTCTGGAGATCAAACTGAACAGCTATCTGGCGGAGCCGCGCGATGAGCCTGAAGGTCCGACGGAAGTGCGGAAGGACGCGGCATGAGGCGGCGGCGCAAAAACAGGCCGCATGTGAGCCATGAGAGGTGGCTCGTATCGTATGCGGATTTTATAACGCTGATGTTCGCTTTTTTTGTTGTGCTGTTTGCGACCTCGCAGGCAGACAAAAAAAAACAGGCGGAGGTTTCGCAGGCGATTGATCAGGCGTTCAGGACCCTGGGGTTGTTTCAGCCGGCGAAGATTGACGCACATGTGAAGGCTGTAGCGATTTCGGAAGACCAGGCAGCGGCGCAGGTAAACATCGTGATGGGCGACCAACTGGCGGCCCCGGAGGACGTGAAGAAAGACCTGACGCGGCTGGAACGCGAGCTGCAGGGGAAGCTTTCGAACCAGATCGCAAAACACGTTGTGGCGCTGCACATCGGGCGCGACGGATTGGTGATTTCGCTGCGCGAGGCCGGATTTTACGACAGTGGATCGGCAGTGCCACATGCGTCGTCAATGTCGAGTCTGGATGAAATTGCCGAGACGCTGAAGGCATCCCCGTACGACATTCGCATTGAGGGTCACACGGATAACGTCCCGATACATACGGGGCAGTTCGACTCGAATTGGGAGCTTTCGACGGCGCGGGCAACGCGGCTGGCGCGGCTGTTTATTGAGCAGCATGGCTTTCAGCCGGCTCGGCTTTCGGCGTCAGGGTACGCGGAATATCATCCGGTGGCGAGCAATGCGACGGCCGAGGGGCGAAGCGAAAATCGGCGCGTGGATATTATTGTCTTGCCGCATATTACGGTCCCGCCCGCGGCGGCTGCGCCGGGCTCCGTATCTGGTTCCGCGCCTGTGGAACGGGCTATGATCAGGAAAGATGCCTCAGACTTCAACGCAAACGCCACGCTCGCTCGCTGAAGAGCTTTACGATGCTGCTATCTGCAAGCTGGCCGCAGGGGACGCGCGCGGGGCCAGCGATGGTTTTCGGGCGAGCCTTGAGGCCGATCCTGAATTTCGCGACGCAGCGCATGGGTTGATTCATGCGCTGAAGAATGCGGGCGAACTGGACGAAGCGATTGCGGTGACGATGCAGCTGATCGCTTCTGATCCGGACGATGTTCTGGCGCATACAAGCCTTTCGATTCTTTACCAGCACAAAGGGATGATTGCCGAAGCAGAAGCGGCCGCTACGCGGGCAAAGCTCCTGGATTGGAAGCAGCAACTGCGCGGGACGGGCGAATGAGGCACAATGCTGCACGACGGCTGCGCGAGTTTTATTCACATTTAGTGGAAGCATACGGACCGCAGCAGTGGTGGCCGGCAAAGAGCGCGTTTGAGGTAGTGATTGGCGCGTATCTGACACAGAATACGGCGTGGACTTCCGTTGAAAAATCAATTGCCAATCTTGCACAGCGGGCATTGCTGAGCGTGGCGGCGATTCGCGCGCTGCCTGAGAGTGAATTGCGCGAGCTGATCAGGCCGTCGGGATACATGATGCGCAAGGCCGCAGCGATCAAGGCGTTTGTTGCATTCCTTGATAACTTTTACGAGGGTTCTCTGGAGAAGCTCGCGGATGAATCGTCTGAGATTGCCCGGGAGCGGCTGCTGGTGCTGCCGGGCGTTGGGCCGGAGACGGCGGATGCAATTCTGCTGTACGCGCTCGGGCATCCGGCGATTGTGGTGGATGAGTATCTGCGGCGCGTGGTGACGCGGCACAGGCTGTTGCCGGAAAAAGCAAAGTATACGGAGATTCAGGCGCTGGGCGAGGCTGCGTTTGCAGGGGATGCGCAGGCAGAGAGAGCGCAGCACTGCAATGAGTTTCATGCGGTGATGGTGGAAGTAGGGAAGCGCCATTGCCGGCGGAATCCGGTATGCGATGGATGTCCGCTGCAATGGGATTTGCGTTATGTGGGCTCGCCCGTGCGGAGTTAAAGCGTTCCTTCTGCTCTGCAATGCAAGTTGATATACTCGCGGATTCAGGATTTATGCCGCCGAAAGCTGTCCATCCCCGGCAAATTTTCACGACGAATTGAGGACCTATGACGTTGTTCCGCCGTTTCGCTACCGCTTTCCTGTGCCTTGCCTTTACCGTACTGCCTGTTTTTGCCCAAGTCAGCCCCATGACACCGGATATTCCGGAGAAATTTACGCCTCCGGAGGTCGGGTACGACTACGTGAAGCGCGTAGTGATGATTCCGATGCGCGATGGTGTGAAGCTGTACACGGTGATCGTGATTCCCAAAGGCGCGAAGGATGCGCCGATTCTGCTGACGCGCACGCCGTATAACGCCGCAGAGCGCACGGAGAGGAACAATTCGCCGCATATGCTGGACACGCTGCCGCAGGGCGACGACGTATTTGTGAAGGCAGGATATATCCGGGTGTTTCAGGATGTGCGCGGGAAGTATGGTTCCGAGGGGAAGTATGTGATGACGCCGCCTCCGACCGGGCCGCTGAATCCCAACGGGCCGAACGACACGACGGACGCGTGGGACACAATCGACTGGCTGGTGAAGAACGTTCCTGAGTCAAACGGCAAAGTGGGGATGCTGGGCTCGTCGTACGAGGGCTTTACCGTGGTGATGGCGCTGCTCGATCCGCACCCGGCGCTGAAGGTCGCGTGCCCTGAGAGCCCAATGATCGACGGGTGGATGGGCGACGACTGGTTTCACTATGGAGCATTTCGCGAAATCAACCTGGACTATTTTCCGGAGCAGGAAAGCACGAGGGGAATGGGGCCGTCGATTCCGCGCGAGGGCTATGACGATTACACGAACTTTCTGAGAATCGGGTCGGCGGGAGATTTTGCGCGGTATGGCGGACTCGATCAGCTCGGGTTCTGGCAGAAGATACATGAGCATCCTGCGTACGATGCCTTCTGGCAGGGACAGGCGCTGGACAAGGTGATTGCGAAACTTCCGCTGAAGGTTCCGACGATGTGGCTGCAGGGGTTATGGGACCAGGAGGACATGTGGGGCGCAATCCACAGCTATGAGGCGCTGGAGCCGAAGGACAAAAACAACGACATGAACTACCTGGTGATGGGACCGTGGCGGCATAGCCAGGTGAATTACCTCGGCTATTCGCTGGGGCCGCTGCATTGGAACGGCGACACGGATCTTCAGTTCCGGCGCGATGTTCTGCTGCCTTTCTTCAACCAATACCTGAAGGATGGAGCGCCGAAGGCGGATACGCCTCCCGTGCTGATTTACAACACGGGAGAGAATCACTGGGACCGGTTCAAGTCGTGGCCGCTGAGCTGCGATGAGGGTTGCGAGTCCAAACCGAAGCCAATGTATCTAACGGCGGATGGTGGGCTATCATTCGATGCGCCGGAGGGTTCCGAATCGAAGTTTGACCAGTATGTTTCGGACCCGGCGAAGCCGGTGCCGTACAGACCACGCCCAGTGGTGAACGACGACGAAGAAGCATGGCGGACATGGCTGGTGACCGATCAGCGCTTTGTGGATGGACGGCCTGACGTGCTGACCTATGAGACCGGGCCGCTGACCGAGCCGCTGCGCGTGAGCGGCGCGCCGGTGGTGAATCTGTGGGCGTCGACAAGCGGGACAGACAGCGATTGGGTGGTGAAGCTGATCGATGTATATCCGGACACAGACCCCAGGCAGCCGGAGATGGGTGGCTATGAATTGCCGATTTCACTAGATATTTTCCGTGGGCGGTACCGCACCAGCTTTGAACATGCTGAGGCAATTACTCCGGACGAGCCGTTGCTCTTCAAGTTTGCCCTGCCCACGGTGAACCATGTATTTCTGCCCGGGCATCGCATCATGGTGCAGGTGCAGTCGACGCTGTATCCGCTGTATGACCGAAATCCGCAGACCTTTGTGCCGAATATCTTCGATGCGAAGCCTTCGGATTACCAGAAGGCAACGCAGCGCATCTGGCACACGCCGGGCGATGCCAGCTTTATCAGCATGCCGGTGGTGCCTCAACCCGGGTCCTAATAGTGGCAAGGGCTTCTGCCCGCGTGAGCGCGGTTGTGCTGGCTGCGGGCCGTTCTGTGCGTATGGGCGAGCCGAAACAACTGCTTCGACTAAGCGGGCGCACTGTACTGGAGCGGACGCTGGAGAATGTCCGCGAGGCGGGAATGGATGAGGTTGTGCTGGTGCTGGGAGCTTCGGCGGAGAGAATCCGCGGGGAGCTTCCGGCGGCTCTGCTCGACAGCCTGAAAGTCGTGACAAATCCAAATTATGCGCATGGAATGGCAAGCTCACTGCGGGAGGGGCTGGCGGCAGTGAGCCCGCAGATGGCTGCGGCGCTGATTGTACTGGCGGACCAGCCGTTTGTGCGTCCAGAGACGTTAGCCAGGATTATCGAGCAGTACCGGCAGAGCGATGCTGAGATTGTGATTCCTTTTCATAAGGGGAAACGCGGGAATCCGGTGCTGTTGGATCGGTCGGTCTTTGCCGAGGCGATGGTGCTTGAGGGGGATGCCGGATTCCGCGCGATCTTCGGAAGTCACGCCGCGGGAATTGTTGAAGTGGATGTGGCCGATGAAGGCGTGCTGCTCGATATTGACAGCAGAGAAGATTACGAGCGTCTGCGGGATCGCGAAGACTGAGCTATCCCACAACGCCATCAGCTTCGCACTGGCGGATGAGGGCGTCGATGGCCTCGGAGGCACTGGCGGATTGGTGAAGACGGAGGGAATCAATAGACGCGCCACGACGAAGAGCGACCATCTGGCTGATGACGCTCAGAGCGATCTCTTCGGGAGTCGCTGCGCCGAGATTGAGGCCGGCAGGCGCGTGCACGGACGCGATTTTTTCTTCGCTCAGGCCCGCGGCACGAAGATAGTCGAACACGAGCGCAGCCCGGTGGCTGCTGGCGATGAGGGCGACATAAGCAGCGTTGCCATGGAGCGCTTTCTGCAGCCAGAGATGATCGCGCTTGTGCTGTGTCGCGATGACGACAAATGTCTTTGAGCCGATGGGAGTTTCGGTGAGGTCAAAGTCATCGGTAACGATCTTTTCCGCTTGGGGAAAGACGGTCTGGTCAGCGCCCGGATCGTTCACGGTAATGGCAAAGCCCATCAGGTGGCCAAGAGTGGCCAGGGTTTCAGCGATGCGGCCGTGGCCTACGATAAGAAGCTCAGGCTTAGGCAGGACAGGCTCGATAAAGATTTCCATGATTCCACCGCAGGGCATGCCGACGCCGAGCTGTTCGTCGCTCATATCGACGATGATCGTGCGAGGTAAGCCAGTTTCGATGCTCTTCAGAGCTTCGCTGCGAACGGCGCTTTCGGCACAGCCACCGCCGATCCATCCGAGCAGCAACCTGCCGGTGGAATCGATGACAGCCTTGGAGCCGCGGCGCGCTGAGGAGGATCCCTCGACACGAACCACGGTGGCGATGGCGAAGAGTTTTCCCTGAGAAGCGAGCTCGGCGGCTTTGCTATACAGTTCGGAAGACATCGTCTGCTTCATCGTATGCCCGGCTGGTTTACGCTTCAAGCAAGGAGATGAGTTTGTACAGCGAACTGATCCGCGAACATTACGCGAATCCACACAACACGGGAAGCGTCGCCAAGCCCTCGGGCAGAGCGATGGTGAAGAGCCCGTTTGATGGCGACACGGTGCTGATTACTCTGCGGGTAGAGAATGGGGTCCTGGCGGAAGTGAAGTTCAAGTGCATGGGATGCGCAGTTGCGATTGCATGCTCGTCGATGGCTACGGAGATGGCTTTGGGCAGGTCGGTGGACGAGGCGTATCAAATCACAGAGCAAGCGGTTGCGGATGCGCTGGGGGGCATTCCGGAGTACAAGATGCGATGCAGCAATCTGGCTCCGGCGGCGATCCGGCAGGCGATTGATGAATGGAGAACGAAGTCCGGCGGAGCAGCACGCGCTTGATTCATCCGTACCGCCAGCTATATTGTGTTTTCCATACCCAGGGTTGATCGTTCCCTGCGCTGCAAGTTATCCCTCTTTGCCAGGTTTTTGTAGATGAGGCTTCCTGTTGCTATTTGTGTCGCTTTTCTTACCGGAGCTGCGTTTGCGCAGACTTCCGGCACGGCTACGAACAAGGCGGAAATCCGCTTTACCGTCGAGAATCCACGGCTTGAACCAGCCGTCTATTCGATTGACGTTTTTGAAGATGGCACGGGCCGATATACGGCGCATTACACCGTATCGCAAGACGGCGATACGCCGTTTCAGCCAGTGGATCGCGCGATTCACATTCACGACCCACTGCTTTCGCGCATGTTCAGTGTGGCAAGGGCGCACCAGTTTTTTGCAGTCGAGTGTGAGGCGCACAACCATGTGGCATTTACGGGGAAAAAGTCGCTGGCTTATACCGGGCCGGAAGGCAAAGGAAGCTGCACCTTCAATTACTCGCACGACCCCGAGCTGAACCAGCTTGCGTCAGACCTGATGTCGGTTGCTTTTACTCTTGAAGAAGGAACGGTGCTGGCAAGCGAGCATCTGCACGACAGGCTTTCACTCGACGCCGAACTTGAAGCGCTGCAGGACGCAGCGCAGGAGAGGCGGGCGCTGGAACTGGGTAATATCGCGCCGGAACTTGACTCGATTGCCAATGATGACGCGGTTATGAACCGAGCCCGAACCCGGGCCCGAGCGCTGCTTGTTGAACCGGCGTCTGTTCATTAGTCATCCAATAGAATTAAGAATGAGATGTACCCTAATGAACACCGGCGCGAAACTTTTCTATGGGTTGGAGCGTTGATTACCTGTAGAGGGTGTTTCCTGGGGGTTAAGGAGGTGCGCGATGTGGCGCCCTGCAATGAAATTTGAGAGTTTGAGCCGCTGCGTGGCTCTTTTTTTCTGCCTGACGATCGCCGGCTATGGCACGGCCCAGGAAACCACTGCTCCCCCTCCACCCCCCGACGCGTCATCGACATCTCTTCAGGAGGCTCCGCAGGAGGTCAACGCTCGTGCGGTGCGGTTGAGCGATGTTCAGGGATCAGTGCAGGTGATGAACGGCGCCAATGTAACCTTCAGCCAGGCGCAACTGAACATGCCGGTGGTCGAAGGCATGAAGCTGACAACGGGCGAAGATGGACGGGCGGAGATTCAGTTTGAAGACGGAAGCGTAGCGCGGATTACGCCCAACAGTTCAGTGACCCTGACGGAACTGGGCCGGAATGCGGACGGCAGCACATTAACGGTGATCAGTGCCGATGCGGGGCTCACATACTACGAATTGAACGGACGCGCGGGGCAATATACGGTGCGTTTTGCAGGGGACAGTGTTGTTCCGATTGACAGCAGCATCTTCCGCGTCGATCTCGATACTCCTCCGACTGCATTGGCGGTGATGCATGGCAGCGTGCATGCGAGCAATGACCAGGGCCTTTCTACAGACGTACATACGAATCAATCGGCGCTTTTTGATGCGCAGAATCCGAATGAATACCAGCTAGTCCAGAGTGTAACGGCGAACAGCTGGGACCAGTGGAATTCAGACCGTGACGAGGCTCTTGCCGAACTCGACGAGAATGCGACGGAGGCTCGTGCCGGTACAGGCAATCCGGATAACCCGGCATGGAGCGATCTGGACGCCTCTGGCGACTGGTATAACGTCCCCGGATATGGCGAGGGATGGGCGCCGTCTGACGTGGGAAACGACTGGGACCCCTATGGAGCAGGCTCCTGGGGGTATTACAGCGGCATTGGATATACCTGGATTTCCGGCTATTCATGGGGATGGTGGCCCTACCGCTGTGGTGCGTGGAGTTGGTTCCCCGGTTTTGGGTGGATGTGGTTTCCAGGTAACTGCGGGTGGGGCGGTATTGGATTTGGGTGGTATCCATATGGCGCGATCTGGCATGTTCCCCCGGGATACAGGTACCCGCTGCGTCCGGTCCATAATCCTTCGCGCGGGCCTATCCCTCACCAGCCGCTGATTACCGTGAATCGCGGGCCGCAGTTTACGCAACAGTTCCTCTCGAATGGAGGGCAAAAACCTGCGCCACGCATTCTCCAATATGAAGGGCAGAGCATTGCTCCGCTCCAGGCTTCGATCCATCCTCATCAGGGTGGGCCATTAGGCGAGGGATTTACCTCCACCGTAGAGCGCACGAATCCAGGCGTTACGGTACGGGACGCTTACCAGGGGCAGACGTACCGTCCGCCGAACTATACGCCGCCCACGCCTGCGTATCATCCGCCGGCAACTACCTATCACCCGCCAGAGCCGACGTATCATGCGCCGCCGGCGCCTGTATATCATGCTCCACCAGCACCGCCGGCTTCGCATTCTCCACGCTAATTGCTTATAAACCGTGGAGGGCTCGCCAGAGAACAGCCATGCGGTTGAGGTCTACTTCTTCAGCACGCGAGGTCGCAGGAATGGCAGATTTCGCTAGGGCGTCCGCGATGCGCGTGGCGTCGAAGCCCGCAGCGCGGAGGTTTTTGCCGAGGGTCTTTCGCTTCTGCGCAAATGCCTGCCGGAGAAATGGGAGAAATGTGCCGGGCTCGATTCCGAGCTCGGCAAAGCGAGGGCGCATGGTCAGGCGCAGCACGGTGGAGTGCACTTCCGGCGGCGGCATGAAGGCAGTAGGCGGAAGCGTCAAAACGTGCGCTATGTCGGCGTAAAGCTGCGCGGTGGCGGAGAGCAATCCGTAATCGCGCGAGCCCGGTTCTGCGATGACGCGATCGGCGGCTTCACGCTGCATCATAACGACGGCAGTTGCGATGGAGCTGCTGTAGTTGAAGAGATGAAGCAGGATAGGAGAGGTGATGTAGTAGGGGAGATTGCCGACTATGCGCAGTTTTTCGCTTCCATTGCGCAGAGCATCGAGGTCGATGGTAAGGATATCTGCTTCAATGATCTCGGTTGCCGGGATTTCTGCCCGCAGGCGGGAAGCAAGATTGCGGTCAAGCTCGATGGCAATAAGGCGGCGTGCACGCGCCGCTAAAATACTGGTGATGGCTCCGGCGCCGGGGCCGATTTCTATGACAGTCTGTGCGGATATATCGCCGAGCGCGTCAGCAATAGCAAGACACGCGGCGGGGTCGACGAGAAAATTCTGACCGAGCTTTGGTTTCTGCTTCAATCGTCCTCACACGCGCAAGCCCAAATTACAGGAACGGTATAGACTCAGTTTGCGCGACCGAAACTCACTGATTGCATCATAAAGAGAAACGAACGGAGCACGATTTTTCATGCACATTGTCTTTGCCGCGTCTGAATGCGTTCCCTATGTCAAGACGGGCGGACTTGCCGAGGTTGTCGGCGCGGTTCCGCGAGAAGTTGTCAAGCTCGGTCATCAGGTTACGGTTTATCTGCCGTATTATCGCCAGGTGCGCGAGCACGCACCGGACAGGAAGGCAGCGATTCGCGGCCTGACGATCCCGTTTCCGTACTACAACCGCTTTGCAGCCATTTTGGATGGGGGCGAGCACGACGGCGTGCAGTTCTATTTTGTCGATTGCCCCGAATTGTTCGACCGCGAAGCGCTGTATGGAACACCCACGGGAGATTATCTCGACAATTGGGAACGCTTTGGGTTGTTTTCGCGCGCCGTTCTGGAAGCGACGAAGCAGCTTGGCGTGCCGGAGATATTTCATGTTCATGACTGGCAGGCGGCGATGATTTCCGTGTACTTGCGGACGGTGTATTACTTCGATCCGGTGCTACGGAATGCGGGTACGGTTCTGACAATTCATAACGCCGGATATCAGGGATGGTTTCCGCCGCAGACCACCGAGCGTCTGCTATTGCCTTGGGATATCTTCACAATGGACCGCGTAGAGTACTTCGACACGTTCAATTTCCTCAAAGGGGGGGTCGTTTATTCGGACGCCATTACCACGGTCAGCCCAACCTATGCGAAGGAGATTCAAACTCCGGAGTATGGCAGGGGACTCGACAGCGTATTGCACAAGCGCGCTGCCGATCTGCATGGGATTCTGAACGGCGTGGATTACAAGGAATGGGACCCGGCAACGGACCACCGCATTGCAGCCCATTACACGCCGGAGCATCTGGACGGGAAACGCGATTGCCGCCGCGATCTGTTGCATGCCTTTGGAGCAGAGCACGTGAAGGACGAGACGCCGGTGCTGGGCATCGTGTCGCGTTTCGCGACGCAGAAGGGCTTCGATCTGATCGCGGGAATTGCGCCGAAGTTGCTGACTGAGGACGTGTTTCTTGTCGTTCTTGGCACTGGCGAAGCGTACTATGAGGGGCTGTTTCGCACAATTCAGGATCAATATCCGGATAAAACGGCGATCAAGATTGCCTATGACAATACGCTCGCGCACAAGATCGAAGCTGGAGCGGATATCTTCCTGATGCCGTCGCATTATGAGCCGTGTGGATTAAATCAGATTTACAGCATGAAGTATGGAACTGTTCCCGTGGTGCGTGCGACGGGCGGTCTGGAGGACACCGTGCAGGAGTGGGACCCCACGACCCAGACAGGCACAGGGTTTAAATTCACGGGACAGACGGCAGGCGATTTTCATGCAGCGCTCGAACAAGCACTGGACGTGTTCCGGAATGACAAGCCGAATTGGACGAAAATTATGCGAAACGGCATGGCGGAGAATTATTCCTGGGAAAAGCCGTCTGCTGAATATGTGGCGGTATACAAAGAAGTGGCGCAACGGCGAAACTGAGAGAAGCTTTCAGCATGAGCAAAAGCCCCGCATGGTGCGGGGCTTTTTGCCGTCCTGTGGGTTGATACTAAGCCGGGGTTTTTGCGCAATATTCGTTGAAGGCCCGCGCCAGTTCCTGGGCAATGGCCTGGGCCGTGTTTGACTCAATCACGAAGCGTTGCATGAGGTAGACAAGCTTGCCGTCGCGGAGGATGGCGATTGCAGGCGACGTGGGCGGCTGCCCTTCAAAGTAGCTGCGGGCGCGCTCGGTTGCTTCGCGGTCCTGTCCGGCAAAAACGGTGATGGACTGGTCGGGTAGGGCAGTATTCTGCAGTGCCAGACGGACTCCGGGGCGCATTTTCCCGGCGGCGCAACCACAGATGGAGTTGACGACAACCATTGTTGTGCCGGGCTGGGCAATAGCCGCGTCTACTTCCTCCGCTGTACGGGCTTCCTTGATTCCTGCGCGAGTGAGTTCTTCACGCATGGGAATGACCATGATCTCGGGATACATTTCGCTCGGTTCCTCCATGCCGCTAATGGTACGGCTGCTTTCATTGTACGGTTGGTGCAAGTTCAAGGGAAGCATAAGAATGAGGTTGTTGTAAGCTGGTGCTTCGTAAAATCATCTGCCTGGAGCTGCCCGTGTCCGTTCTCCAACGACTTCTACCTGCTCTCGTTCTTCTGCCAGCAATGGCAGTTGCCCAAACTGCTCCCATGAACTTCTTTGGCTATAAAGATTTTTCCAGCCAGGCCAAACTCGATGCCGACTTTATGGCTGTGCCAAGCGCAAAGCTTGCAGGCGAAGATTTGAAGACGCTGACGGCCGCTCCGCATATCGCGGGATCGAAAGAGGATCACGATACTGCCGAGTTTGTGGCTGAGAAATTCAAAGCCGCCGGGCTGGAGACAGCGATAGTTCCATACCTGGCATGGATGAATCTGCCAAAGGAGATCCATATCGAGGCAACGACGGCAGACGGAAAGGTGCTGATGACCGGGCCGACGCGTGAGCACGTGGATGGCGACCGCTATGACAACGATCCGCGTGTGGTGATGCCCTTCAACGGGTCGTCTCCGTCAGGGGATGTGACGGCGGAAGTGGTTTATGCGAATTATGGGAGACCGGAAGACTTTGCTGCATTGGACAAGCTTGGAGTAAGCGTTAAAGGCAAGATTGTCCTGGTCAGGTATGGAGCGAACTATCGCGGCGTAAAGGTATTTATCGCACAACAGCGTGGCGCAGTGGGAGTGTTGATTTATTCCGATCCCGCGGACGATGGATACTTTCGCGGCGATGCTTATCCAGATGGCCCTTATCGGCCTGAGACCGGCGTACAGCGCGGCTCGGTCGAATATCTGTTCAAGTATTCGGGCGACGCAACGACGCCGGGGGTTGCCTCGACGCCCGATCTGCCCGAGTCGAAACGGATTCCACCGAGCGAGTCTGAAGTATTGCCGAAGATTCCATCGACTCCGCTTTCATGGCACGATGCTGCACCGATTCTGAAGAACATGGGCGGTAAGGTTGTGCCGCGGGGATGGCAGGGAGCGCTGCCATTCACTTACCACTTGGGCGGCGCAGGCAAAGTGAAAGTCCACATGCTGTTGAAGCAGGACTTCGCCTTTCGCACTATCTGGGATGTGATCGGACGCATTCCGGGAACTGAGTCTCCGGATGAGTGGGTGATTGCCGGCAACCATAGGGACGCGTGGGTTTATGGCGCGGTCGATCCAAACAGCGGAACCGCAGCTATGTTGGAAGCTGTGCGGGGCGTGGGCACGCTACTGAAGCAAGGGTGGAAGCCGAAGCGGACGATTGTGTTTGCCAGTTGGGACGCCGAAGAGGAGGGCCTGATCGGCTCCACGGAGTGGGTTGAGCAGCACCCGGACGAGATGAAGCACGCAGTCGCTTACTTCAACATGGATGTGGGGGTTTCGGGTCCGGATTTTGATGCAGAAGCAGTCCCGTCACTCAAACAATTTGTGCGCGACGTAACGATGCAGGTACCGAGCCCGAATGGCGGTACGGTCTACGAGCAGTGGAAGAAACAGCAGGCGGAGGGAGAAGCGGGCAGGCATCCGGATCTGGGGTTCAATCAGCACCGGGAGGGTTCTACGGACCAGACTGGAGTGCGTATCGGCGATCTGGGCAGCGGGTCCGATTACACGCCGTTTATCCAACATGCCGGAGTGCCTTCGACGGACATCAGCTCGGGTGGGCCGTACGGCGTGTATCACTCGGTCTTTGATAACTATCAGTGGTTTACGCAGAATGCCGATCCGACATTCGCATATGAGCAGCAGCAGGCGAGTGTTTTTGGCCTGGAAGTGCTGAATATGGCCGACGCCGATGTGCTGCCTTACGATTACGTGACCTATGGGCACGAGATTGCGGAGTATCTTGACGCAGCGAAGAAGAAAACCGCGGACGCGAGCATGAATCTCGATTTTGGAGCAGCAGATGCTGCGGCAAAACAGTTCATTTCGGCTGCAGAAGCCGTCAAGCAGAAGCAGGATGATCCCAGCGGTGACGAGGACACGCTGAACGCTGCTCTGCGCGCGGCCGAAGAAGACCTGCTTTCACCGGAAGGACTGCCAAATCGGCCCTGGTATAAGCACACAATCTATGCTCCGGGTGAGTACACGGGCTACGCCGCGGTGGTGATTCCGGGAGTGAATGAAGCGATCGATGCAAAGGATGCGACAACGGCGCAGTCTCAACTCGGAGTACTGGCAGAAGCGTTGACGCGAGCTTCCGCAACACTGGAGGGGGCTGCGAAGTAACTGGCTGGGATGCCTGCGTGCGAGCTATTGCACTTCTTCGACCATGTCGCCCTCGCCCGGAGCGAGGAACAGGTTTGATTCGAGGCCATGCTGGCGGGTGTAGAGGCTGTAATAGCGTCCGCCAAGCGCATACAGAGCTTCGTGTGTGCCGCGTTCTACGATCAGCCCGCCTTCGACGACAAGAATCTGATCGGCGCGGCGAATGGTCGACAGGCGGTGCGCGATGACGAAGGTCGTGCGCCCCTGCATGAGGAATTTCAGGCCCTCCTGAATCATGGCCTCTGATTCAGAGTCGAGCGAGGACGTTGCCTCGTCGAGAATGAGCAGGCGGGGATTGGCGAGGATGGCCCGGGCGATGGAGAGACGCTGGCGCTGGCCTCCCGAAAGCTTGATACCGCGCTCGCCGACAATGGTCTCGTACTTGTCAGGGAAGCGCTCGGCGAATTCATCGACGCAGGCAACGCGGCAGGCATAGAGAAACTGCTCCTCGGTTGCGTCAGGGTAGGAGAACATCACATTCTCGCGGATGGTTCCATCGAAGAGGAAAGATTCCTGCAGGACAACGCCAAGCTGCGCGCGGTAATCGTTGAGGTTGACCGTGGAAAGATCGATGCCGTCGACGAGAACGCGGCCAGTATCGGGCTTGTGAAAGGCGCAAATGAGACTGATGATGGTGGATTTTCCCGAACCTGACGATCCGATGAGTGCAGTGACCGTTCCGGGCTTCGCTTCGAAGGAGATTCCATGCAGTACAGGCTTGCCTGGATCGTAGGAGAAGGTGACATCTTCAAAGGCAACGTCTCCACGGATGGTGCCGATGGAGCTGGTGCGCTCGGGATCACTGAATTCGTCGCGTTCGGAGAGAATTTCCATGGTGCGGTCGAGGCCGGCAACGGCCTCGGTGAGCTGCGTGCCGATATTCACCATCTGAAAAACAGGAGCGATCATAAAGGCGAGGAACATCATGTAGCGGACGTATCCACCGCTGGTCATCTGGCCGTTCATGGCAGCGTGGCCGGCGAGCAGCATTACGAGTCCGCCGACGAGTCCGAGGATGGTGGTCGCGGAAAAAGACATGATGCTGGTGGCGGTGATTGACTTCATGACGTTGTCGAGCAGGCGCTGCACGCCTTCGCTGAAGACCCGGGCCTCGCGCTTCTCGGCGTGGTAGCCCTTGATGACGCGGACGCCGCCGAGAGATTCCGTGAGGCGGCCGGTGACCTCGGCGTTGATTTTGCCTCGCTCGCGGAAGATGGGACGTATGGTGCGGAAAGCCCTCTGCAGGACGAAGACGAAGACGGCAATGAGAGAAAACACGATTACGGTGATATGAACGCTCAGGAAGAGCAGGTAAAGAAAGGCGACGGTTGCGGTGAAGATGCCGCCGGCGAACTCGACCAGCCCAGTGCCGATGAGATTACGGACACCTTCGACGTCAGACATGATGCGGGAGACGAGGACGCCGGTACGGTTACTGTCGTAGAAGCTGACAGAGAGCAGGCCGACATGCGCCTGTACCTGGCGGCGCATGTCGGCAATCATGCGCTGGGCGGCTTTGGAGAGCAACTGAGTGAGCGAATATGAGGTAGCGGCCTGCAAAGCGGTTGCGATAAAGACGGCGGCTACGAGGCGGGGCAGGAGATCGGTGCGATGATGGCCTAGAACCTGGTCGACGAAG
>JASHRS010000272.1 GCA_030037215.1 Silvibacterium sp.
GATCTGCAACAGCGCCTCGATCTCATCGCCAAAAAGCTCAATGCGGTACGCGCTCTCGTCATACGTCGGATAAATCTCAATTACATCGCCGCGCACGCGAAACGTCCCGCGACGGAAATCCCCGTCGTTCCTGTCGTAGAGAATCTCCACCAGCCGCTTTGTAATGTCCTCGCGACGGATCTTCTGTCCCTTCTCAAGCAGAAGCAGCATGCCGTAATACGCTTCCGGCGATCCCAGGCCGTAGATGCACGACACCGACGACACGATAATCGCGTCCCGTCGCTCAAACAGCGACCGCGTCGCCGACAGCCGCAGCTTGTCGAGCTCTTCGTTAATCGTCGCTTCTTTTTCGATGTAGAGGTCGCCTGCCGGAATGTACGCCTCAGGCTGGTAGTAGTCGTAGTACGACACAAAATACTCGACCGCATTCCCCGGAAAAAACTGCTTGAACTCGTGGTAAAGCTGCGCCGCCAGCGTTTTGTTGTGCGCCAGCACCAGCGCTGGCCGGTTCAACTCCTCGATGATCTTGGCCATCGTGTAGGTTTTGCCCGAGCCGGTCACGCCCAGCAGCACTTGATGCTGCTCGCCCGCAAGCACGCCGCTCACCAGCTCAGGAATAGCCGTCGCCTGGTCGCCTCGCGGTTTATAGTCGCTGACTAACTGAAAGTCCACATCTCAATCTTATGAGATCAGACCGCACAATGCAGGGGCCGGCCTCACTCCTCGCGCAGCAGGGCCAACGGATCAACCGACAGCGCGCGTTGCGCCGGAATCCACGTAGCCAACAATCCCAGCAGCAGCATTACCAGAACAACGCCCGCCAACACCAGTGGATCGCGCGGCGTCGCCTCATACACAATGTGAGCCAGCACACGAGTCGCCAGCAGTCCCAAAACCAATCCCGCTGCCGAGCCAACAGCCAGCAATTTGAACGCCCGCCCCAGCGCGGCCTGCAAGACTTCCTTGCGTTGCGCGCCGAGGGCAATGCGGATTCCGATCTCCCGCAGCCGCTTGCTCACCGAGTACGCGGCCATTCCGAAAATTCCGGTGATCGACAGCATCGCGCCCATCAGGCCCATGATACCCAGAGCAATCGTCGCCATACGCGGGCCAAACAGAATAACGTCGAATCCCTGGTAACGCGTCTGGATATCAACGGGCAGTCCCGCATCCAGCTCATGCAGGGTTCTCCTTATGGCTACGGCCAACTGCTGCGGATCGCGGCTGGAACGTATCACGAGGACGGTCGAACTCGACGGTGATTGCAGGATCGGGAGAAACATCGCCGGCCATGGATCTTCGGTAAGGCTCATATATTTTCCGTCCTCTGCAATGCCTACTACTTGTACGCGGGTTCCATCCCGCATCTTGTAGTAACCGCCGACTGCGTTTGTTGCGGAACCGAAGACTTCGCGCGCGAACTCCCCGTTCACGACCGCTACGCGTGGCGAGCTTTTGTCGTCATGCCATGTGAAAGCTCTCCCCGAAAGCAAAGCGGTGCCGGCCGCGCGGAAGTATCCGGGAGAGATGTTGTACATCAGGGCATTGGCTGTAGCATTCGATGGCCTCAGATCAGTCGTTTTATCGGTAAACACAATCGATTCATTCGAGCCACCGGTCAATGGCACATAGTCGGCCAATCCTGCGGCTTGTACCCCGGGAATCGTCTGCACCGCATCGAGCATGCGCCTTTGCATGGCGGGCACTTTGTCGCCACTGTAACCGGCCATACTCAGATCTGTGCTGGCCACCATTGTGTTCCGCAGATCGAAACCGTAATTGCCGTGCAGCGAGCGCACCAGTCCACGCAGAGCAACCATCGAAGATGTAACCAGCACGGCGCAGATGGCAATTTGCGCGACAAGCAACAGGTCTCGAACCGTAATCCGCCGCCCTACTCCGCCGCTCGATCCCGCCTTGACGACCTCATACGGGTTTGTTCGCAGTACCTGTCTTACCGGGACCACGCCAAAGAGGAATCCGCTCGCTAAGGCCAGCAGCAGTGCTATTGAATAAACGCTTGCATCCGGGTTCACAGGCATATGGATCATGGGCCATTGATGAAATGGCTGCCACGCGCTCAGCCCGCGCAACAGCACGACGCTGCCCAATAGTCCGACTCCGCCGCCGACCAGTGAAATCAGCACAGCTTCGGTAAACAGTCCCCGCAGAATGCGCCTTCGGCTCGATCCGAGAGCGAGCCGAAGCGCGACTTCTCGCCCACGGTCAGCGGCGCGCGCCGCGAACAGACTGCCCAGGTTGGCGCACGCGGCCAGCAGAATCAACCCCGCCAGCAGCATCAATCCTGCAAGAAATGCCCGTACCGGACGCCCAAGATAATCGCCGTAAAGGCTTGGACGAGCCAGGGTAAAGGTTACATTGCCTTCATCTTTGGGGTAAGTCTTTTTCAGATATGCACCAATGGTGTTTAGGTCGGCAGTCGCCTGTGCCGGAGTAACTCCCGGCTTCAGATGTCCGACTACCTCAAATATCCAACGAATCCCGCGCGTGTTCAGGTCATATCCCGGGTCCACCTGCTCATGGTTCACAATCGGCACGAAAAAGTCGGGATAGAAAAACAACAGAGTCCCATGGAACGCCGGCGGCGTTACACCGAGAACCGTAAAAGGATGTTTGTTAACTTGAACGACACGGCCCACCACGCCGCGATCATCATGAAGATGGCTGTGCCAATACGCGTAGGTAAGCACGATGTACGGAGCGCTGTTCGGGCCATGCTCATCGGAGCTGTGGTAGACGCGGCCAAGATATGGCCGAATGTGTAATACATCAAAGTAGTTTCCACTGGTTTCGTTGAGCCAGCCAGCTGACGGATTGTTGCCCATGTCTAGCCCAGCCAGGGCAAATGTGACTGCCGCCAGACCATCGAAGCTGTGGTTGCGATCGCGCAGATCGAGATAGTCGGGATACGACTGAAACCCATTGTCGCTCCCGTGCTGGAGTCCGTAGAGGCTCTCTGCCTGAGGTACGTACCGCGGGTGGAGGATAAATGCATTCATGACGCCGAAGACTACGGCGTTTGCGCCGATGGCCAGCGCCAGCGTCAAAACCGCGGCGATGGTGAATCCCGGAGACTTGCGCAACACGCGAACGCTGTACCGCGCATCCTGCAGAAATGTCTCGAGAAAATTGCCGCCAAGAGCTTCGTACGATTCCTGTTTGAATCGCTCATAGCCTCCGAACTCAATGCGCGCGCGACGCTCCGCCTCCGCGCGACCCAGCCCGGATCGCTCCAGATCATCCGCGCGAAGCTGAACGTGAGCGCGCAGCTCCTCTTCCGTGTCGTCGGCGATCCGTGAAGAATGGAACAGCTTCTCTGCGACAGAGCGAAGAAACAGCAGAAGGTTCATTTCACACCTCCGCAGCGCCGGCCTGCTGCCTCCATCGCGGGACGTTCACGCCCATTACGAGAAGCCACAGCATGGGCAGCGCTTCTGCGAGGAGCCCGACAGCTGAATTGTAGGGAGAAACAGATTTCGCAAGTGACGGCGCCAGGTAGATTAGCCAGATCAGTCCAGCGATCGACATCAACACACCCAGAATACGAGGCAAAAAGCTCGACTTGGACATCAGGTAGCCGATCAGCAGACAGAAGACTGCGTGACAGGTCATCCCCACGTTTACGCCATGCGGCTTCAGCTGAACCGCCTCGAACGTGAGTCCCACCAGCCCGAACACCACCGCCGCAACAGCCACGCCTCTGTGAACTGGCCTCAGGATGAGATACAGAAGTAGCGTCACCGCGGCATAGCACGCGACTGGGATGACATCCGCAGCGACAACTCCCAATTTGCGGGGTGCGATGAACTCGGCGAACACCGCCGTCACCACCGCTACCACATAAAGCACGCCCGCTGCTCTCGCCTTGAGACGCGGAGATTCGTCCCGCGTACCTTGCGTCACTCCATAGCTCACCGAATCAGCGTTCATACTTCCTCCGGCTGCGCAGCGAGCGCCGCACCGATAGCATTTGCCAGCCGATTCCAGTTATCGGTCTCTACGCGCAAACGCTTGCGCCCCGCGGCGGTTAGTTCATAAAACTTGGCCCGGCGATTGTTCTCCGAAGTGCCCCAGCTCGCCTTCAGCACTCCCTGACGCACCAGCCGAAACAAACCGGGATAGAGCGCGCCCTGTTCCACCAGCAGTGCATTGCCGGAGATCTGTCCGATGCGCAGAAGAATGCCGTATCCATGCAATGGGCCAAGTGAAACCGCTCTAAGGATGAGTAGATCGAGCGTTCCGGGAAGTAGCTGGGCTTGGTCCGGCATCATGCCTCCTAAAATGATTAGGAGAGTACCCTCACTCCCCTAAACTGTCAAGGGGAAAATACAAGTCCCTTTCGCAACAGCGTTTTATCTCGGCAACGCGCAAAAAAAATGCCCGCATCTCACGAAGAAATGCGGGCTGTGGAGGTTGCTTTCTTTACTTCGCTGCAACCCAACTTTTCGGACTACTTCGCGCCCACCAGTTCTTCTTTCTTCACACTGGCGCTCGCAAGGTCAAAGCGATCGAGATTCATCACCTTGTTCCAGGCCACTACAAAGTCATGGACAAACTTTTCCTTCGCGTCCGAGCTTCCATAGACTTCGGCCAGCGCACGAAGCTCGGAATTCGAACCGAAGATGAGATCGACACGCGTACCCGTCCACTTCAGTTCACCCGTTCTGCGGTCGCGTCCTTCAAACACGTCCGCAGCCTCCGAGACCGGATTCCACTCCGTGCCCATGTCGAGCAGGTTCACGAAGAAGTCGTTGGTCAGCGCCTCCGGCCGCTTGGTGAACACGCCATGCTTGGTCTGTCCCACGTTGGTATTCAGCACGCGCAGACCTCCAAGCAGCACCGTCAGTTCAGGCGCGGTCAGCGTCAGCAATTGCGCCTTGTCGATCAGCAACGCCTCGGCTGGCACGCTGAATTTGCCTTTGAGGTAATTGCGGAAGCCGTCTGCGACCGGTTCGAGCACGGCAAAGGAGTCCACGTCAGTCTGCTCCTGCGAAGCGTCCGTGCGTCCCGGCA
>JASHRS010000034.1 GCA_030037215.1 Silvibacterium sp.
CAGTGGATGAGCGATGGGGAGTGCCGCATTTCGAGAAGATGCTGTACGACAATGCGGGGCTGCTCGGGAATTATGTGCATGCGTTCCAGACCTTTGTGGATGCGGACGCGGCGCGGGTGGCAAAGGACATCATCCGATGTCTGGATGCGGTGATGACGGACCGCGAGCGCGGCGGATTTTATGCGTCGCAGGATGCGGATCTGTCCCTGGATGATGACGGCGATTACTTTACCTGGACGCGCGCGGAAGCGGCAGCGGCGCTGACGGTGGATGAGATGGCCGTGGCGGAGCTGTTCTTCGATATTCGCGAGATCGGAGACATGCATCACAATCCGGCGAAGAATGTGCTGCACCGGAAGTACACGCTGGACGAGGTTGCGAAGCGGCTGGGGCTGGAGTTGAACGAGGCAGCGGCGCGGCTGAAGACGGCGAAAGAGAAATTGCTGGCGGCCAGGCTCGAGCGGGCGACTCCGTATATTGACCGAACAATTTATACATCGTGGAATGCGATGGCGGTGTCAGCGTATCTGGATGCGGCGCGGGTGCTTGAGCTGCGCGGAGCGAAGGAGTTTGCGCTGAAGACGCTGGACCGGTTACTGAGCGAAGCGTGGGGCAAGCAGACGGGGCTGGCGCATGTAGTGGCGTACTCAGACGATGCAACAGGTAAGCGCGTTGCGGGCGTGCTGGATGACTATGCGTTTCTGGTTCATGCTGCGCTGGATGGTTGGGAGGCGACGGGCGCGCGGCGGTATTATGACGCGACGATCGAGATTGGCGAGGCGATGGTGGCGCGCTTCCATGACAAGACCGGCGGAGGGTTCTTCGATACGGAACAGGTGGATGGCGCGCTGGGTGTGCTGGCGGCGCGCAGGAAGCCACTGCAGGATACGCCGACTCCGGCGGGGAATCCGGCTGCAGCGGCGGCGCTGCTGCGACTGGAGGCGCTGAGCGGGCGTAAGGAGTTTCGAGAGAAGGCGGAAGACACGCTCGAAAATTTTGCGGGGATCGTGGAGCACTTCGGACTGTATGCGGGAACTTACGGGCTGGCACTGGAACTGTTGCTGCTTCCGGCAGTGCAGGTGGTGGTGATTGGCGCGGGGATTGAAGCCCGCAAGTTGGCGGCGATGGCAACGGCTCGATACGCGGTGAACAAGCGCGTGATTGTGTTGAAACCGGAGCAGGTCACGTCGGCGGAGCTGCCTCCGGTGCTGGCGGAGACGCTGCCGAAACTGCCCGAGTTGAATGCTGCGGGTAAGGCAGTTGCGGTGGTTTGCAGGGGGACAAGCTGTCTGCCTCCAACGAGTGATGGCGAGGAATTGCTAGAGGCCATCAACCAATAGTTATTGCCAACAGTGCCAATGGAAAAAAGAAGCCCCGGTTTCCATCTCCGGGGCTTATGGTTGCGGATCTTGCGATGTTCTCGTTGTAGTAGCTTCTACGCGTGAAGAATTCGTTTTAACTTATTCAACTAGAATTCGTTGCGACTCATTCAACAGCTCAAAGCCCGCAAGCTTTGTGGTCGCTGACCAGAAAGATGGAATAGGGTTCGGCTCCGGCGGTTCCGGTTGGGTGAGCGCAATGCAGCGGGGAACGAGGCGCGAGTGGAGCGCGAGAGGAAATGTCCGGTCTATTGTCAGATACTGGGCCGGTCTTCCTTCTTCATGTGCTTTCAGAATGTCTGATAATTAGACAGTACTGGGGGCGAAAAAGATGCACACCAAGACGTCGTTTTCGCCGCCAAAATCGCGGGTTTTATGGCCTTAAGCTGCCTATCCCCTTTGTTTTTAGCGTTCGGTTACCTGGTCGAGAAGCGTGAAAAATTCCGGGAAAGAAATGGCGGCGGATTCGGCCCCGCGAATGAGAGTGTCTCCGGTCGCTCTGAGGGCTGCGATGGAGAAGGCCATGGCGATGCGATGGTCTCCGCCGGAGTTGATTTCGGCGGCGTGGAGTTGCTGGCCTCCGGGAACGTCGAGGCCGTCTTCAAACTCGATGACTTCTGCTCCCATGGCACGGAGGTTTTCGGCGACGAGAGCGATGCGGTCGGATTCCTTGACGCGGAGTTCCTTTGCGTCACGGATGCGGATTCCGTTTTTGGTGTAAGGGCCGATGGCGGCGAGGACGGGAAGCTCGTCGATAAGCTGCGCGGCGAGCGCACCGGAGATGGTGGTTCCGGTGAGGCCGTCGCGAGGCGCGTTGACCTGCACGGTGCCGACGAGTTCGCCGCTTTTCTCTTCAAGGTTGAGCACGCCGATGTGCGCGCCAAGAGCGGTGAGCGCGTCGAGGAGTGTGGCGCGCGTGGGGTTGAGGCCGAGCGAGTCGAAGACGAGGTTGGAGTCAGGAAAGAGCGCGGCGGCGCAGAGAAAGAAGGCAGCGGAGGAGATGTCTCCGGGAACGGCGGCCTCAATGGCGTGGAGCTGCTGCGGGCCTTCGATGGAGACGGATTCGAGGGTACGCTCGATGTGCGCGCCGAAGCCGCGCAGGGCAAGCTCACTATGATCGCGGGTGCGGACGGATTCGCGGACAGTGGTGCGGCCGGTGGTCTGGAGTCCGGCGAAGAGGACTGCACTCTTGACCTGTGCGCTGGGAACGGGCGTGGTGTAGTCGATGGCATTGAGTTTTGCGCTGTGGATGGTGACGGGCGCGTGGCCGTCGGTGAGGTCGATCTTTGCGCCCATCTGCGCCAGCGGTTTGCGAATGCGTTCCATGGGTCGGCGGCTGAGAGATGCGTCTCCGATGAGGGCGAAACTGCCCTGCTGTGGCGCGAGGAGTCCGGCAAGCATACGCATGGTCGAGCCGGAGTTGCCGCAGTCAAGGGGAGCGTCGGTCGGGTGGAATGTGCCGCCGACACCTTCGATTTCAATTTTGCCGTCGCCGGAGCGCGCGACTTTTGCGCCGAGGGCTTCGACGCAGGCGAGCGAGGAAGCGCAGTCGGCTCCGGTGGAGAAGTTGGTGAGGCGCGTGATTCCGTGGGCGAGTCCGCCGAGCAGGGCATAGCGGTGTGAGATGGATTTGTCTCCGGGCAGGCGCAGGCTGCCGAGGATGTTGCGCGCGGGCGCGATGATGCGTTCGGTCGAGGTTTCAGCGAGGGACAAAGGATGGCTCTCCGATAGGGTTACTTCTATCGTAAAGGATTGGGCTGGTTGTCCGGGTATCGGTTCCCACCCTTCGCGCGAAGAACGGCGTGAAGGATGGGGCACTTGGCTGGTAGGATGAACGCACAATTCTATGGCGACAAAGAAGAAAAAGCTTACAACGCATGTCCAGACTGATGCCACGCGTCAAAGTTTTGCTAAAAGGGCAGACCGCCTCAAGTCAGAAATAAATGACATCGAAGAGTTTCTTTTTAACATTAGAGCGAAAGATCCTTACCTCCGCTTCAGAAACTTGGAAACTTTCCGGATTGAAATCTTTAGGAGTTTTGTTATCAGTCTCCACCTCGCGATGGAGGACCTATTGCGTGCACTCCTTTTCGACTTTGTCGCACGACAGAACCGGCGATTGACGAAAAAGGAGACCATTCGGATGGTAGATCAACTACGTTCCGCCGAGCTGATTCGCTGGTGCGGCCATCTGAAGCTCCTTACCCCTCTGCAATACAAAAACCTTTTAGAACTCAATCGGATCAGGAATGCCTGTGCGCACAACTGGATACTTGATCTTCACCACGTCAAACGAATTGGGCCAAAGGGTAAAAAAAGAAACATTAGAATTCCGGCAGTCGAATATCTCGGCAAGAGTCTCTTTGCTGGCCAGACTTTCACCGATGAATTCGTTCCTATTTACGGGCGACTTTATCTGAAATTGCTATTTCGTGTTTGGAAAATCCAGGGCAAGCTCTAACGCTCAAGAAACTGCACCGAATAGGATGCGTTTCTTTCGTCAAGCCCCTAAAGCACTTTGAGGACGACGACGGTTTCGTCGTCGAAGTGCTCGTGGCCTGCCTGAAACTTGCCGACTTCGGCGAGGATGGCATCGGCAATTTTCGATGCTGACTTCTGGTAGTTCTTTTTTACGACGGCCCGCAAACGTTCGTCGCCGAACATTTCTTCGGCGTCGTTCTGCGCGTCAGTAATGCCGTCACTGAAGAAAATAATGGAGTCGCCAGGCTGGGTGGCGATGGAGAACTCCTCGTAGTCGACGTTGGGAAAGAGACCGAGCGGAAATCCTTCCGCCTTGATGGATTCGACTTCGCCGCTGCGACAGATGAGGGGCTGCGAGGCCCCGGCGTTGGCGATCTGGAGGGTGCGGTTATCGTCGTTCCAGACGGAGTAGAGCATGACGACATACTGAGAATCGACTTTGCGCTCCTGAAGCGCGTCGTTGAGGACTTTAAGAACCTCGGAAGGTGAGAGGGATTGGCTGGCAGCGGAGCGCATGATTCCGCTGACGAGGGCAGCATAGAGCGCGGCAGGCGTGGCTTTGCCGCTGACGTCTCCGAGAACAATGGCGGAGCGATTGGGATCGTACTGGATGAGGTCGTAGAGGTCGCCACCGATGGTACGCGCGGGGATGAAACGGGCGGAGAACTCAGCCTGCTTGTGTTTCGGCTTGACGGGAGGCAGGAGACGAAGCTGGACTTCGCGGGCCATGGCGAGATCGTGCTCCAGGCGCTGCTCCTGTTGGGCCACACGCTGATAGAGGCGCGCATTCTCGATGGAAATGGCAATCTGTGCAGCGAGCGTAGTGAGCGCGCGCTCATGGTCTTCATTGAAATAATGGGCGCGAGTGTGCTCGATGTCGAGGACACCGATGACTTTCCCCTTGTAAATGAGCGGAACGGCCATCTCCGAGCGGGCCTCGGGATTGATCATGATGTAACGCGTGTCCTTGCGGACATCGGACACGCGAACAAGACGGTGCGAAGCGATGGCGGCTCCGACGAGGCCGCGATCAAGCGGGATAGTTTCCTCGGGATGGAAGCGCTCGCCGAAGCGCAGGGCGAACTGGTTCTCAAGGACACGCTCATGCTCGTTGACGAGCCAAACAGAGAACATCTGGAAGTCGATGATGCGGCGCAGGAGCTGGCTGATTCGTTCCAGAAGCTCGTCGAGGTCGAGAATAGAGGTCAGCTCGCGGCTGATCTCATTGAGGACTTCTAGAGTCTGCGCCTGACGCGCAACACGGGTGTAGAGGCGCGCATTTTCAATAGCCTGTCCGATACGGGAGGCAGTGAGCTGGAGCAAATGCAGATGCTCGGGCTTGAAGTAATTGACCTGCTCGGACTGGATGTCGATGACGCCGATAAGGCGGTTCTTGACGATAAGCGGAACGGCCAGCTCGGAGCGAACCTGGGGATTGGCGTTGATGTAGTTTTCCGCGGTCGAGACATCGTTGACGAGGATGGCCTGGCGCTGCTGCGCGACCTGTCCGACGACGCCCTGGCCCATGCGGATACGCAGGCGCTCCACTTCAGAGGTGTGGCCGATCTGGAAGCGCATGCGGAGATCGTTGGTGCGGTCGTTGACGAGGAGAATGGCAAAGATCCGATAGTCGATGACAGCGCGTACAAGGTCGGCGGTGCGCTTGAGGAGCGTCTGAAGGTCGAGGGTTGTGTTCAGGGCATCCGCGAGACGGGAAAGGAACTCAATCTGGATAGGATCGACACGAATCTGCGGCGCTGGCAATGGCACGGCCGCCGTGCCGCTGGGGCGGTAATCGCCCTCAAAGCCTTCGTGGGTTCCGGTCGTGGGGATGTCTTCTTTGCTCACGGGTTCAGAGGGACAAGACGTTCCTTC
>JASHRS010000273.1 GCA_030037215.1 Silvibacterium sp.
GTCCCTCACTGCCCACCATTCCTCCCCATTTTCATGGGCTTTGCCCATCCCGGAAGCTTTTTTACTTGAAGCCGGGCAGATTTCGAAGGTAATCTCCGATTTCGGATGAGGATATACCACTCTTTGCCGATATAGGAGTGGTTGAACTATGCAAAATACCCTGCTCGACATCCTGATTCTGGGCCTGCTAGTTCTGCTCTTTGGATCCGTCTACCGAACACGCCGGACGCTCCGGTTAAGGTATTGGATTGCGGGCTGGCTTTTCATCCTCGCGCATTTTGCTCTTTTGCTTCCGAATCCAGCGAGTGACTTCTGGTCGAGTCTAACCAGCGGGCTTGGAATCGTTGCTCTGATGCTCGGTGGTGTGTGTTTCCTCTTAGCTTCCTCTACTGCACGGATCGTGGGTGGACCTGCCATCTGGATGCCAAGTCTATTGGCGGTGATTGTAGCAATTTTTGTTTTTGGAGTTGCATTTGATCTTGCAAACCCTGTGCTGTTATTGGCGTTGTTCCTGCTTCTAGAGTTGGCATTCCTTATCTTTCTGATTTACTGCTGGCGCGACAGACACCTTTTAGTCTTAGTATCAGCCGTCTGTGCGGTAGCTGCGACCATCTGGGCGACACACGGATTTATGGCACGTGAGGGACTGCCTGGAATCTATGCAGCGCTTACGCAAATTTATCTGACGAACGCGATCGTTTACTGGTATGGCTTCCGTCGGAAGTCGATGGGCGTGATTACTGCGACAGTTGGCTTGGTGGCATGGGGTGCAGTATTCCCTACGGCAAGTTTGCTTGTGGTGCTTGCACCGCACCTCCATGTTTCCGGCGAACTATGGAATCTGCCGAAGTATTTCGTTGAATTCGGCATGATTCTGACTCTGGTAGAGGATGAAGTGATCGAAACGGCGCGGCAACGTGAGGAATACAGGGTGCTGTTCGACGGCAATCCGCATCCCATGTGGATTTTCGACCAGGAAACACTGGACTTCTTAAAAGTAAACGCGGCGGCGGTAGCTCACTACGGTTATTCGCAAGAGGAATTCCTGGCAAAGAACCTTCGTAATATTCGACCTCCTGAGGATATTCCTCGCTTGGAACATCGGCTAAAAGATGCGGGCGAAAATACTCTGTATACGGGGCCTTGGACCCACATCCGTAAAGATGGTTCGAGGATTCAGGTGGAAATTGCCTCACATGGGATTCAATTCGAGGGACGTTTAGCGCGCTTTTCTCTTGTGCAGGATATAACCGAGCGGCAGCAATTGTATGAACGCCTTGTGCACCAAGCCCATCACGACATGCTCACTGGCTTGCCCAACCGTCTGTTGTTGAAGGACCGAATGGAGCAGATGCTGGCGGCGGCAGAGAGGCTCGGGCAGAAGGCCGCAATCCTCTGTATGGATTTAGATCGCTTCAAGCAGGTCAACGACACCTATGGACACCACGTGGGTGACATTTGCTTGCAGCAAGTGGCTGCCTCATTGCGTGAAAAGCTGCGAATGACTGACACCATGGCGCGCTCAGGTGGCGAAGAGTTTATCGTCCTGTTGGGCCAATTGAAGACCTCGGCCGATGCCGCACGTGTTGCCCAGGTATTACTCGACAGTTTTCGTCAATCTCTCATGGTCGAGGGGAACACCATTTCTCTCACGGCGAGCATCGGCATCGCAATATACCCTATCGATGGGACTGCAGCACACGACCTCTGGCGCCTCGCGGATTCTGCCATGTATCGCTCTAAACACGCAGGCGGAAATCGGTATGTATTTGCCTCAGGTTCATCATTAACTCATGGGCTCTCAGAGATTGAACTGGAAGTTGATCGCATGCTCATGGATGGCTCCTTTGAGGATAAATTGCCTCTCGACTAAATGCATGTAGTTGCCGCTGTTAGACCAGCTGACACCGCATTGGGTTCCTTTATCACGCTGAGATAGCACATTGGCAGAGTTCTTCGTGTTTATAATCCTCACAGCATCTGCGGAGGTTCCTGCTGTGAAGTTTGTTCCCGCCCGGCTTTACCTTTTCTACTTTTTATTTTCAGTTCTGGCCTTTACAGCTCCCACCCCACTTAGTGGACAATCTGCAGTCGACATTGCCAAGTCGCTACCGTCGGCCGACCAGCAGGTGATTGTGCGACTAAGCGAGCTGAATGAGCTGCCCTCTGGAGAGTGGCGCTTTCATGCGGGTGATGTGTCGCACGGTGAGAGCCCGTTGCTCAATGATTCTGCCTGGCAGGTTGCTAAGCCAGGCGCTGAAGGACCGAACGAAGCCGTATGGTACCGGCAATGGGTCGAAGTTCCGAAAAACCTGCACGGATACGATCTCACTGGTACGCGGATCTGGTTTCAATTCCGCGCGTATGCTAACGGTCCAATCCCACAGATTATCTATTTCAATGGCCGCCGCGTTGCTATGGGTGACGATCTTGAGCCTATTGTTCTCTTCGATGATGCGAAAGCTGGGGATAAGGTGCTTATTGCTGTGAAGCTGCTCGCGACAGTAGATAAGAAGAAATTTGCGGGTTCGGAGATGAAAATCGACTTTGCAGCAAATCGGCCCAATCCTGAAGATGAGAGGGTAGAGTTTCTTTCAGCCGCTCTTCTGGTGCCGAGTCTGTCAAAAACGGTTTCAAGTGATGAAGCAACGCTTGAGAAAGCGATCTCGACAGTCGACCTGAGTGCATTGGATGAAGGTAACCAGCAAAAATTTGATGCTTCACTCAACCAAGCTCAGAAAATACTTGAGGCCTTGCGACCACTGCTGCAGGAAGCCACTTTTCATGTTACTGGGAACTCTCACATCGACGCGGCGTGGTTGTGGCCCTGGACTGAAACCGTCGATGTGGTGAAACGCACCTTCGGAACTGCACTGCAGTTAATGAATGAGTATCCCGATTACACCTACACACAGTCGGCTGCGCAGTATAACGCCTGGATTGCAAACAAGTATCCAGAAATGAACGAGGAGATCAAGCAGAGGATTAGCGAGGGCCGCTGGGAAGTCGTTGGGGGGATGTGGGTCGAACCGGATCTCAATCTGCCCGACGGCGAGTCTACAGCCCGGTCGCTCCTGATCGGCAAGCGCTGGTATGAAAAAAATTACGGCGTGGATGTGCGAGTTGGGTGGAACCCGGATTCTTTCGGATATAACTGGCAGTTGCCGCAGATTTATAAAAAATCAGGTGTGGATTATTTCGTAACCCAGAAGATGTCCTGGAATGATACCAATAAGCTTCCACTCAAGCTCTTTTGGTGGGAATCGCCTGACGGCAGCAAAGTGCTCACGTATTTTCCGCACGATTACGGGAATGATAATCTGAGCCCTATTCGGCTATCAGCAGATTTGAAGCAGGCCCGCGAATATGCCCCGGGAATGCTTGAGATGATGGACCTCTATGGAATCGGCGACCATGGTGGCGGGCCGACGCGTGTCATTCTCGACCAAGGCGTGCACTGGGCTACAGGCGACAAGATTGTTCCGAAAATGCAGTTCGGAACAGCGCAGGATTATTTCTCATCAGTCGAAAAGCAAATCGCGCAGCCATCGCAGACCTGGAACTACAATTCGATTGCAAAGGGTTATCAGGAGCCAGATCCAGTGCCGGGTAAGATCGCGATTCCGACCTGGGATGACGAGCTATATCTCGAATATCACCGGGGGGTCTATACAACGCAGGCGACCCAGAAGCGTAACCTTCGCGAAGCGCCTGAATGGACGCTGGATGCCGAGAAAGTTGCTTCGCTTGCGTGGCTCGACGGCGACGCATATCCGAATGATCTGCTCACCGACGCGTGGAAGAAGATCACGTTTAATGATTTCCATGACCTCGCTGCGGGTTCCGGAATCGGAGTGATTTACAAAGACGCACAGAAAGATTTCGACGTTGTACGCTGGGAGACAAATGAGGTCTCATCAAAAGCACTCAGAACGATCGATGCGCGGGTCAATACTAGTGGACCGGGCGTGCCAGTGTTGGTCTTCAACCCGCTGGCTTGGGGCCGCTCTAGCCTTGTGACTGTAGATGTGCAGCTTCCTCAGGCAACGGATAGAGTATCAGTACTAGACGCTGAAAATCGTGTGTTACCGTCGCAAGTGTTATCGTCTGACACTCAGACGAACACTTTTAAGCTACTTATTGATGTGAAGAATGCGCCTTCGCTGGGTTACGAAGTGCTGCACGTTGTTCCGGGCATGCGGCCTTTCGCGAGCGATTTGAGAGTTTCTGGGTTGACACTTGAAAACGCCGCGCTACGCGTTACCGTCGACAAGACAACGGGCTGTATCACCAGCCTCTTCGACAAGAGGACTGGCTTCGAGTCGCTTGCGACCGGGAGCTGCGGCAATGAGCTCCAGCTCTTTCAGGATTTGCCGAAAGAGTACGACGCGTGGAATATCGATCCGGGTACGCTCGACAAGCTTCCGGTTAGGCTCGACAGTGCTGATTCAGTAGAGGTGGTGGAAAAAGGGCCGCTCCGCGCGGTTATTCGTGTAACACACCACACGCAGGAATCGAAATTTGTGCAAGACATCATTCTGGCAGAAGACTCCGATGAAGTGGTTGTTGTGAATGATATTGATTGGCACGAGACACACAAACTTCTGAAGGTCGCATTTCCGCTTGCGGCATCAAGCGGCAAGGCCACATATGAAATTCCCTACGGTACAATCGAACGTCCGACCACTCGCAACAATAGTTGGGAGAAGGCCAGATTCGAGGTTCCGGTACAGCGTTGGGCTGACCTGGGTGACGGACAGCACGGCTTCAGCCTCATCAATGACTCAAAATTTGGTTACGATGCAGTCGACAACCAGTTGCGTCTAACGCTCCTACGTTCGCCAACCTGGCCTGATCCCAATGCCGATCGCGGGCATCAACATTTTAGCTATGCGCTCTATCCGCATGGCGGCGATTGGAAGCAGGCACTCACTGTTCGTCACGGCTTCGAATTTAATTACAAATTGAACGCTATTTCGGTTGAACCGCACATGGGAGAAATGGCTGCACGCCACTCTTTCGTTTCAGTCGAACCAGACAACATAGTGCTGACAGCGATGAAGAAAGCTGAGGACTCGAACGCGCTGATTTTTCACCTCTACGAATGGGCAGGGAAAACTGGCGACATTGAAATCTCTGTGCCACCTGGCGCAACTGGAGCAACCGAGACAAATTTGATAGAGCATCCTGAGGGCGCGGCTTTGTCGGTGACCAATAACAGAGTTACCGTTCCCGTGCATCCATATGAAATCGTTGCTGTGCGCGTAGATTACAGACCGCAGAGCAGAGAATGAATCAAGCAGCTATTGTACTGGCCAAGTGTTACCTACCCCTTTTCCAAAGGAATGGTCACTCGAGTGCGTTCTATTGTTGGTCTTAATTTGTTGGTAGCTCGATCGTCAGGCGTGTGCCGCGTGTACCGTCAACAGCAAAGCGCCCACCCAGAGCCTCGATGCGCTCACGCATTCCACGCAACCCGCTGCCCTCTTCGCGCACGCCGCCACGCCCATCGTCTTCAACGACGAGCGAAGTCTTTCCATTCTGAGTTACGAAGCGCATCACACATCGGCTGGCCTGTGCATGCCGTACAACATTGGTGATTGCTTCGCGCAAAACGAGCGAGATGACCGTTTCTTCGGTTGGATTCAGGACAAGAGGGTTTTCCTCGCAGATCAGCGTTACACCCGCTGCGTCTAATGTGCTGTGGGCACGTCTGATCTCCGCCGCCAAGCCTTCTGCGCGGTAACCGCGAATGGCTTCTCGTACCTCACCGAGAGCCTTGCGCGCGATCTCCTCGACATCGGCCATCTCTCGGCTGGCACGACTCGGATCACCCTTGATTAAGCGTCCAGCAAGTTCCGACTTGAGAACGATAACTGACAGTGTGTGTCCAAGCACATCGTGCAAGTCGCGAGCGATGCGTTCACGCTCGGCCATTTTAGCCAATTGCTCAATCTCTTCATGCGCGAGTTGCAGTTTGGAATTGGCCCGAATTCTTTGTGCCATAAAGAGATTGGTTCCACCGACAATGAAGGTCCAGAGCGCTCCCATGCCCCATGCCCAGGGCGAGGTATGGAGCAGAATGCCTTCGGTTATGAGTGCGGTGCAGAGTAGGGCGAACCCGCTAAGGCAGACGGTCAGAGATTCTGTAAGAAAGGGAAGAAATGCGGCGGCGAAAACGGAGCAGCCAACTGCGCCGTTATTCTGCGGATAGTATATTGCCCCAAGGATGGCAAAGCCGATCAGTCCAAGATAACTTTGCCAGGGATACCGGGAAAGAATAATGCCTGTATAGAAAGCCAGAAAAATGGCATAAAAAACTGCAAACAACGTCCAGTCGTGGCGGGTGTTGCGGGAAATAGGTTCTACGAAAAAGAATGCCGAGTAAAAAAGCCAGATGAAGTCCCAGTAGTCAATGCGGCGGCACGTCCGGCCATACCGTATCTTCTCGGCAAATTTCCGCATCCGTGGCGAGTCGTCAGGAGATGCATGTATGCTTGCGGCGCACTCTCGATCTTCTAGTTGGTCCTGATTCCTCACGCCTTTGCCTCGCTCCGCGTGAATACCAGCCAGGCTGCTCCCAGCAGTAGACAGGTAAAGCCTACCAGAGCTTCCCAGTGGAGCGACATACTCGTTCCCGGCTCGGCATAACCAAAGATGTTCAGTGCAAGCTGCGCATAATGGTATGTCGGAAGCGTCGGGGCCAATTTCTGGATCCAGTGTGGGAGCAAATCGATCGGCATCCACAATCCGGAAGCGAACGACATAGGCAGATAGATGATATTAATCATCCCCGGCCCTGCATTCGGAGGCAAAACAAACGAGATCAGCAGGCCCATGGCTGAGAATGGGATGGCACCAGCCAAGGTGATGGCAATGAGCTTTACGACCTCGAATATACTCATGGTCACGCCACCTAGAGTGAGGCCGAGAATGAGCAGACAGGCGACGGTGATCAGCGCAATCGCCGCGCATGTAACAGTTTTAGCGACAAGGTAGACAACCCGTGGCATCGGAGATGCCTGTTTCAACTCGAGCCATCCTTGAGCACGCTCCATCGCAATGCCTGCTCCGAGACCAAAAAGTGATGCGCCTACCATTCCAAAGCAGCTGTAACTCGCGAGCAGATAGCGTGCATATTCTACGTGATGATTGGTGAGACCGAAGATAAGGTAGAACATTACTGGGAATCCGATGGAAGAGAGAGAAAATACCTTGGCCCGCAGCATTTTTAGAAACTCATAACGGGTTTCCTGTACGATTATGCGGAGGTAATAACGTAAATCCAGTGACTGAGGATGAACAACGATGGCGGCAGCCATGACTTAGCCTCCTGAGTTAGAATTCAGCTCTCAACCGAACCTGTTAGCGCAAGGAATGCGTCTTCAAGGCCCGGAGCTGAAACTTCGAGGTTGCGTAGAGTAGGGTCATTTCGCATCAGTTCATACACAACGTGCTCGGCCTCGATTGCTTTGATCACTATGGCCTCACGATCCCGCTCCACTGTGAGCACCGAGCGAAGCCCACGTACGAAGTCCATATCAAGTTCGGTGATGCAGCGGATCCGGCGACCAGCGACGTGATGTTTGATTTCAGAGGGTCTTCCTTCTGCAAGGATTTTTCCCTTGCCGATGACGATGATACGGTTCGCTAGTGCATCGGCCTCTTCAAGGTAATGCGTCGTCAGCAGAATGGTTTTTCCTTCAGCAGCGAGCGCTCGTATCTGCTCCCATAGTGCACGGCGTGACTCAATATCCATCCCCACAGTTGGTTCATCAAGGAAAATTAGGCTGGGGTTGCCTACCAGCGCGAGGCCGAAGAGTATGCGCTGTTTCTGGCCGCCTGAGAGTTTGCCGTAATAGGTGTCTTCCAAGCCATTCAGCCGTGCGATGCGAACTACCTCAGACGCAGGTAAGGGGTTGGGATAGTAACTGCGAAATAGATCGATGTGTTCCCGTACGCGCAATGTTTCCGGCACACGCGTTACCTGGAGCATGGCCCCAATGTTGATGCGAGTTTCGGCATTGCGTGGATCATTGCCCATCACGCGTACGCTTCCATGGCTTGGGGCAATCAATCCGAGCAATAGGCGAACCGCGGTAGTCTTTCCCGCCCCGTTTGGACCAAGTAACGCCACAATCTCACCCGGATAGAGAGACAGGTTCAGGTTGTCGAGTGCTGTTACATGCCCATACCGTTTTGTAACCGAATGCAGCCGAGCAATCGGCTGGCCAGAAGCAGATGCTGTATGATGCGTAAGCGGCTCGATCTGAAACCCGGACGCAAATGTAGTTGCAGTCATAGCTCTTCTCCTCTAACAAGATCAGAATCTCTCAGGAGGAAGCGCCAATGGCAGTGGAAGTTGTCACGAATCGGGGATGACAGTTGTCATCAAGATCAGGTCTTTAGCAAAGAAGATGATGAGCAGATTGGAATAAGGATGGAGACACAAGCAAGTTCAGTTTTGGTATCTCCATAGTGCTACGCCGCCGAACAGTCCGTCTTCATTGGAAATGATGGAAACGTTTTCGGGCAGTTTGAAATTGATCAGCTTTGCATTGCCTCCACCGATATACAGATGATCCCAATTAAAAGTGCCCGCGGTCTGCTCAATCGCCTTGGCCAGTAGGTGGTTCCAGCGTTTCTTGCCAATTTTTTTCAAACCCTTGCGGCCCAGATAGTCTTCGTAGGTTTTATCCTTTCGCCAAGGATGGTGTCCAAGTTCGAGGCCCGGGCAAAGATAGCCGTTTGTAAACAGCGCGGAGCCCAGCCCAGTACCCAGCGTCAACACCAGTTCTACGCCTTTGCCGCGTATGGCTCCGTAGCCCTGTACGGCAGCATCGTTCGCAAGATGCACGGGGAGTTTCCAACGCTTTTCCAGTGTGGCCTCCAGCGGAAACCCGATCCACTGAGGATGGAGATTCGCAGCAGTCATGGTAATCCCGCGTTTGATCACTCCAGGAAAGCCCACAGATACCCGGTCACACTTGGGCATCTGCTCTCGCATCCTTTCAAGAACTGCAAGCATTCGTGCAGGTGTTGCCGGATCAGGTGTGGGTGTTCGTAGCCTTTCACTGAGGGGGTTGCCGCGGGCGTCAAGCGCCATTACCTTCAAGCCCGTTCCGCCAATATCGACGGCAAGGGTAATTGGATGATGAAATATCGCGTCGTCCGAACCGGGACCAGGCTGCGCGGCTAGGCCATTCTTTGTTGCTCTTTTGCTCTTCATTCTATTCGCGTGTATTTTCAGTTTAATTGTCGATGTAGTCAATCCTTCTGTGAGGTATCTGCATTACGGCTTCACTGATGTTACACAATAGGAACAATCTATTCTCCTTTTCGAGCTGGCATCTCACCGAATATTTGCGATGAAACATCGTCTTGACAAATTGTTAGTTGACCGCGGGTTTGTACCGAGCCGTGAACGGGCTCAGGCAATGATTCTTGCTGGTCGCGTTCTGGTAAACGAACAGAAGGTTGAAAAGCCGGGACAATCCGTACCTGAGACCGCAGCCGTGCGCCTGTTAGGTGTAGACCTTCCTTACGTAAGTCGAGGCGGCCTCAAACTTGAGGCTGCTCTGCGTCACTGGAACATTTGTCTAGCGGGAAAGCTTTGTCTGGACATTGGCGCATCTACCGGTGGGTTCACCGACTGCATGCTCCAGGGGGGAGCTGAGCGCGTGTTGGCTGTCGATACGGGATATGGCCAGATTGCTGATCGTCTACGACGCGATCCTCGAGTTACTTTGATGGAACGTACAAATGCCCGGAAACTCACTCCGGGCGATCTGCCTTCGGAGATTGAATTTCTTACTATGGACGTATCCTTTATCTCGTCGACCCTCCTTCTGCCGCCGGTTCTTCAGGCTATAACGGGAGTAGGGCAAATTGAAGCGGTAGTTCTTGTAAAACCGCAATTTGAAGTCGGGCGCGAGAACGTCGGCAAGGGCGGAATCGTTCGCGACCCCAACACTCATCAGTTAGCCATCGAGCGTGTTCGCTCCTGTATCTCAGACTTGCATGGGAAAGACATCGAGGTTATTGACTCGCCGATCTTGGGAGCAGAGGGTAACAGGGAATTTCTACTACATTCATTCCTAACGCCTGGTGACCGTTTTGGTTACACTAATTCTTCATGCGCCCAGTAGCCATTGTTTCCAAGCCACAAAAAGAGGAGTTGGCGGCGCTGCTGCCAAACCTTGTGCTCTGGATGAAGGAGCACGGTCTTGATCCAATCCTCGACCCAGTGAGCGGAAACTATGCCCATACGACCAAGGTTGTTGCTCGTCATCTAATGCCAGCAGAAAAACCCGAACTTGTCATTGTGCTCGGGGGGGATGGCACGCTCTTATCTGCAGCGCGGGTGTTTGCCAAAACTGGAACGCCGATACTGAGCGTTAACCTCGGTTCACTGGGATTTCTTACAGAAGTACGACTATCAGACCTCTATGCCACACTTGAGGGGTGGTGCAGTGACTGTTTCACAGTCGACCAGCGCTTTATGCTACACAGCGAGCTCTGGCGTGAGAGCGAATTGTTTGTTGAGCACGAGGCGCTGAACGATGTTGTGGTGGCCAAGGGCGCGATTGCGCGCATGGGCGATTTTCGTGTGCAACTCGACAGCCAACTCGCTGCAGCTTTTCGTGCAGATGGGGTGATCATCGCTACTCCGACTGGCTCGACGGCATATTCGCTCGCTGCGAACGGTCCGATTCTGGTACCCGATGTCGATGCGTTGATCGTTACCCCAGTATGCCCACATCTGCTGACGATACGCCCCATGGTTGTGCGTGGGGATGCTAGGCTGAGCGTGAGGATCGAAGGCATTCCCGATCAGACTTTCCTGACTGTGGATGGCCAAGAAGCAATTGCTCTGAAAGTCGGTGACGAGTTGCGATGCTGGCGTTCGACCTATAGTGTAAAGCTCCTGCGTACAGGGGCGACTGGGTTCTTCGATGTGTTACGAGCCAAACTGAAATGGGGCGAACGGTAGTCCGCCACGGATAGTGAACAGCAGAACCTTTTGTTTCTAGCGATAGGCAGCTATCGTGCCATGACAGCCTTATGAGAGGTTCAACACACCCTACTGCTTCGTCAGCTCATCGAGTAAGACCTTGGCTTTGGTGACCAACGTATTTGCGCCATCCAGGTCATCCTGATTCAGTGCATCCTTGGCTTTTGCGAGGAACGTCTTGATTTGCGCGACAGTTGTCTGTTCCTCTTTGCTTAACGACCGGTGAATATCATTCAAACCCTTCTCGGTTGCGTTAATCGCATCCAGGATTTGATTTTGTGTAGGCACATTGGCGCTTTCACCTCCAGCTGACAGCTGGCCTATCGGTGAAATATCGCTGACTACGCCGTTGGATGCCTGTTCAGTCGTAGTCTGATCTTTAGCGGTAGCCTGTCCGGCAGCGGGAGTCTCTGTAGCAGGTTTTGGTTTCCTGTGCATTGTCGTGTGAGGTTTCGGTTTTGCTGTAGAAGGAGCGTTTGTCGCTTCAAGTGGAGCGACATTGGGCAATTCAGGCGGAGGCATTTGCGGCGGGGGAACGTTCTTCGCCGATTGGGAAACAGGCACAACCGGAGCCTGCGCCGCCGCAGGCAGCGTGGTCTTGGCCTTATGCCGGCATCCCGCGACGAGAGCGGTCAACAGCACCAAAGCAGCAACTTTAAATCTGGAGTTCATCGGTTGAACTCCCTCAAAGACTCCAAGCTTGTATCTGCAAAGCTACGCAACCCAGGATCAATAGCTGGACTTGCCGGAATTCGCAGCGTGAAGGTTGAGCCCTTCCCCGGCTTTGATTCTACGTCAACCTGCCCGTGGTGCAATTGAAGGATTCGGTAGGTCATTGCCAGGCCGATCCCGCTACCCTCACGCTTCGTTGTGAAGTATAAATCGAAGATACGATCGCGGATTTCGTTTGGGATGCCTTCACCATGGTCCTCGACCTCGAGAACCGCGGTACGTGCGTCTTCGGTGAGCCGCACTGTAAGTTCGCCACCCTCAACCATGGCCTGTGCTCCGTTCAGCACAACGTTGAGTAGTGCTTGCTTCAATAGGTCGGCGTCCACGCGCACATTTACGGAATGATCAGGTATCTCGCTGAGAACAGTGATGTTTCGGGTCTCCATCTCGGCAGAAGCCAACATCAATACGCTAGACACGATGCCGCGCAGATCCTGGTCTTTCAACTGCAATTCCACTGGCCGTGAGAAGTCAACCAGGGTCTGGACAACCCTGTCCAGACGCTGGATCTCGCTCTGGATCACCTCAAGATGCCGCACTGCACTGGAATCTGCGGTCATCTTGCTGCGCAAAAGCTCAAGATGAACAACGATGGCATTGATGGGATTCTTAACCTCGTGACCAACCCCGGAGGTAAGCCGCCCAATCGCAGCCATTCGCCGCGAAACCTCCAACTCAGTCTCGATTTCATGTACAGATTCAATGTCATGCAGGGTGAGCAGCGCGCCTAAAGACTGGCTCTGATTAGCATCATGGTCGTCATGAATGAAGTCGAGAGAGATCTCGACGCGACGGCCAGTTTCTGTAACTACTTCTTCCTGGACAATGGACATACCTGCATCAAAGGCCTGTCGGACGGTGCGACCCAGCAGCGTCTTCCGATCGAAAATCTCATGAACCGATGCACCTAGAATTTGATCGCGGTCCACACTGAGAAAGCGCTCTACCGATCGCGAAACGAGCACAGCCCGGGCATCGCGCGTAAACAGCATCATGCCGTCCTGAAGGTTTGAGAGTATCTGATCGAGATTCTCCTTGAGGGCAGAGAAAACTTCCTCCACATTTCTCATGCGACGACCGAGTCGCTCGATCTTGTGTGAAACTTGAACCACAGTATCAATAGAGCCTGCCTTGCCTGTTTCTACGGCAAGTTCAGCTTCGGCTTGGGAAAAGGCGTCGAGGCGAGCGCTGATCTGAGCTATGGGGGCGAGAGCCAAATTGGCTACGAAGGCTGCTGCCCCCAGCGAAAGCAAGAGCGCCAGACCGGTATAAGTAAGGGCTCCAATCAGCCAGGGTCGCAGCGCATTTTCCAGGAACGTAGTTCGGATACCGATTCGTATATTGAGGAATGGCTGGTTATTGCGATCCAACTCTAGAGAGACGTTATACACGCGCGGTGGGCCGAAGACGATCTTCAGCATCTCGATCAAAGAATCCTTCTGCAGCGAGGCATAATCGGGGCGCTGCGGAAGGAGTTGATCTTCGAGTGAAGGGTCAGGGGCAGTCACCAAGCCGCGGCCATTGCGATCGGCAATCGCGATGTCGAGCACGGTCGGCGAATAATTAATTACTGAATTGATAAGCGCGTTCAACGCAGCATCATGACGAAGTGAATCTGCGACAGCAGCACGCATTGCCGTGGGGTCGTTGATATCGATCTTCTCGTTCCTCAGGCCGTTCTCAAGAGCTTCGCGTGTCGTGAACAAGAGTTGATGCGCGACGATATCCGTTGAGGAATAGGATTGCTCGATATGCTGCTGCAATAGCTGGCTGATGTATAGCCAAGAAAGAGCAGAAACCACCAAGAGCACCAGTCCGGTGATAGCTATGGCGAGTTGAGTTTTCAGTCGCATCGAGCCTGACAGTCAAGCATAAATAGACAGCGCAAAATTTTCGCGGAGTGACGGTCAGGGGAAACGAGTGCTACTACTCTTCAGTGATGTCTGAGGCCGTCTCTGCTACGGAGCTCCCGTATTCTTTCAATTTATTGTGCAGCGTCTTCAGGCTGATTCCAAGTGTTTCTGCTGCACGTGTTTTGTTATTCCCGTGGGACTCCAGAGTTTTCAGGATCAGGAGCCGTTCTGCATGGTCGATTGTCGAGCCAATTTCTATGCATATCGCATTCTCACGCAGAGGCGATTCCACGTTGTCAATGGATTTGCCAAATCCTGGGGGCAGGTGACGAGATTCCAGCAAGCCTTCCCCAGCAAGGATTACAGCTCGCTCGATCGTGTTGCGCAACTCACGCACGTTGCCCGGCCAGTCACTGGCCATCAATTGTCGTAGCATCTCGTTATCGACGCCTGTAATCTGGCGATCATGCTTGCGGTTCATATCGTCGATCATCGACTCAACAATTGCTGGAATGTCCTCCTTATGTTCACGTAATGGGGGCATATGGATGTTGAAAACGTTCAACCTGTAAAAGAGATCTGCACGCAGGTGCCCGTCCGCGACCGCTACACTCGGACTCTTGTTCGTTGCAGCCAATACGCGCACATCAACAGGCGACTCGATCTTGCTCCCAAGACGCCTAAGCGTACGCTCCTCAAGCACTCGCAGCAGCTTGGCCTGGGTTCCAATCGGCATTTCACCGATTTCATCCAATAGCAAAGTACCTTCTTCGGCCAGTTCGAAGCATCCGGCGCGGCGTTCCATAGCTCCAGTGAATGCGCCCTTTTCATGGCCAAAGATTTCGCTTTCGATCAAAGTTTCCGGAATTGCGGCACAGTTGACCGCTACGAACGGCCGAGCCTTTCGCGGACTCAGGGCATGTAGTGTGCGCGCAACCAATTCTTTCCCCGTGCCACTTTCCCCTGTGATCAGCACCGATACATTCGAAGGAGCAATGCGCTCGATCAGAGCGAAAACCTCCTGCATTTTTTTAGATGACCCCACTAGAGGTCCTAAAAGGCCTGTATCGCGCAGCTTGCGCCGCGTGACTTCCAGTTCTCTCTCCGTTTCTCGCTGACGCGAGGCATTCGAGAGGATCTGCCGCAGTCTCGCAGCGTCGACTGGTTTCTGAATAAAATCGTAAGCACCCAACTTCATTGCATCCACGGCTGCTTCAATGGAGCCTTGAGCAGTGAGCACCACAACAGCTTGATTTTGGTTTAATTCGCCGAGTCGTTCAAGCAGGTCTAGTCCATCCATGCGCGGCATCTTGAGATCAGTCACAACGATACCGGGCTGCCATATGCGCACCTTTTCAAGAGCTTCCACGCCGTCACGCGCTGTATCGGTACGATATCCCCAGCCCGCGACCAATTCAGCAAGTCCGGTCAATGCATGCGGCTCGTCCTCAACGATAAGCACCTTTTCTTGGTTAGTCATAGACAATCTGATGAGGCCTTCTTTCTTGTATCACGGCGGCCTAATCACGTCACAAGTTCCACTCCTGATAATTACACCCGCATGTATTCTATTTGTATGTTGAATTTTGAGATTTCTCCTCGCGAAACAAAGGATTTGCTCGCGGCATGTAGGGAAAAGTGCTGTATCTTGCTGGATGTTAGGGAGACGTGGGAACACGAAGAGGCATCTATCGCAGGTAGCGTGCTCATCCCCATGGGAGACATCCGCTCTCGTGCGCACAACGAACTGGACCCTGAGTCGCGTATTATTGTGGTTTGTCATCATGGAATGCGTTCTATGAGTGTTACTTTGTGGTTGCGGGAGCAAGGCTTTGGCTCGGCACAATCCTTGAGCGGGGGTATCGACGCTTGGTCGAAAGAAGTTGACGCAACTGTTCCAAGGTATTAGCGGAGGAGAACCAGAGAAACGTTCAGTTGGGTAGGCCTTGTGAAAGGGTGTACAGGGTCAGTTATTTGGCTGCACCTGTTGCCCGCGATTCTTCTGTTCGCTAGACTTAACTAAAGTGAGCTTCTCCCGCGTTCTGTGCTGGTCTGAGAAGCCGGGGATATCACAAGCAATCTCCGCCTAAGCAGTGCTTAAACAGGATTGGCACAAGGAGCAAAATCAGGATGCAAGGGTGGACAGCCCCTCCCCAGAAGCCTCCGGCAGATGTTTCGGTTGGAAGCCTCTCTCAGCAACCCACAATCGTAACCCCGGCCGACTTGAGGAAGATGCTTTTCAAGCACAAGTGGGTCATCCTGATAGCTATTCTTATAGGAATCGCTATTGGAATCTATCATATAGAAACAACAGTGCCTCAATATGAAGCGGTTTCGCGGATCAACATCGATCTTGGTCGCTCCGCCAACATCGGTGTGGAGAATGTAATCCAGCAAAACAATGAATACTTCGATCCGGATGAGATTCTTCAGACGCAGGCCCAGATTATGCGGAGTGCGACGGTGGCCAAGGAAGCCATCGACATGCTGAATCTCTATCAGAAGCGGCCATTCTCAGAGCTTTTCCGCGGCCATCCGTACAGCGGTCAACTGACCCCAGCGCAGCGCGCCGCTGTTGTCGGAATTTTTCAGAGCTCAACTAAGATCGCTCCTGTACCGGGCACCGGGCTGCTCGACGTGAGTTTTCAGAGCCCCGATCCGGAAGTCGCAATGAACGCTGCTAATGCCATTGTAGACGCGTACATGGCCCGCGACTTGCAATCCCGCTATCAAGGCACAATGCGTATCTCGAATTGGCTGGCGCAGCAACTCAATGGCCTGAAACAGCAAGTAGAGGCAAATCAGAAGTCACTTTCGGAGTATGTCCAGAGTCATAATCTCGTTCCGACGGACACCGAGGGTGGCAATCTGGTCACAGACGACTTAACCACTGTGAACCAGCAATTAGCCGAAGCTAAGGCGGACCGTATTGTTAAGGAAGCGCGTTACAAGATGGCACAAACCAGGAATCCAGAACTTCTAATTTCGGTGGCACCTGGGACTGTTCTTGCTTCGTTGCGGCAGCAACAAGCAGATTTGATGGTTCAGGCCGCACAACTAAAGTCGAAGTTCGGTCCACAATATCCAAAATTGCTTGAGATAAACAGACAATTGGCTAGTGTGCAAGCCGACGTCGACACCGAAATTAATAGCCTTACCAACCGTTTTGCGGAAGAGTACCACACAGCTGTTCAGACAGAGACACTGATGCAGTCGCGATTGGATGACTTGAAGCAAGCAGCCTACCGCGAAAATGCATCAGCCGCCCAGTTCGACATCCTCAAGCATGATGCCGAAGCCTCCTCTGACCTATATGACGCGCTGGAATTGAAGCTGAAAGAAGCTGGCATAACCGCAGGCCTCAGCTCCACGAGTGTAGATGTTATCGATCGCGCAACCCTCCCATTGTCTCCAGTCCTTCCGAAAAAGAGATCAGATCTGATGTTCGGGTTCATCGGCGGTCTGATGGGCGGAATAGTTGTAGCTTTCGTGCTTGAATCCATGGATGATACGGTTCGAACATCCGAGGAGGCTGAGGGAATTGCCCAGTTGCCAACGCTGGCGGTGGTACCACATCTCGCTCTGAAAAGAGAAGCTACAGGTGCGCAACGAGCTGGCGAGTCGAGTTTGATGCCGGAACTAGTCTCATACCTAGACCCGCAGTCCCGTGGCGCAGAAGGTTATCGTACTTTGCGATCCGCGATCCTCCTGTCGGCGGCAGACCGTAAGCCGAATGTTCTATTGATCACCAGCAGTTTTGCTGAAGAGGGCAAATCTACCACTGCAGCAAATCTGGGGATGTCATTCGCGCAGAGACAAGAGAGAGTTCTGCTAGTTGACACTGATTTGAGACGCGGTACAACGCATCTCAAATTTGGGCTGTCCAGCCGTGCTGGACTCTCTTCTTTACTTGCTGGAGAGTCTGGTAAAGAAGCATACGTACGTCCTTTTGCGGACCTGCCTACGTTCACTGTGTTGCCCCGCGGACCTATACCGCCGAACCCAGGCGAGATGCTAGCGTCCCATGCAATGGAAGAGATGGTGAGTCAATGGAGGAAGGATTATGACAGGGTCATACTCGATTCTTCGCCGATCCTTGCAGTATCGGACTCGCTGGGTTTGGCTACGCTTGCAGATGGTGTCCTGATTTTGGTGCGCTCCGGTGTTACGCGGAGGAAGGCTCTCCTTCGAACGCGGGAATTGCTTCGGCGCGCTGGGGCGCACATTTCCGGAATCGTGATCAACGACGTCGATCTGCGGCTGGAGAATTACTATTACGCCAAACGCTATGGCTACAACTATGGAGCAGGTTATGGAGAATCCGATAGCAAGAAATAACTTTGTTCGTATGGTTCTTCTTGTCTATATCTGTGCTCTATTCGGGTTGATCATGCAAGCGCAGGTAGATACAGCTGGAAGTGCAGCCCATACATCGGTGCCTATCGAGGCTCCAAAGCTTGCAATCGGGCCAGGGGATGTATTGGATGTTGAGGTGTTTGACACACCGGAGCTCTCGATGCCTACAGCACGTGTGAGTCAGAGCGGGCAAGTCATACTCCCTGTGCTAGGTGCGGTTGAGGTGGCAGGTTTGAATGCGGGACAGGCTGGTCAGAAGATTGAGACAGAAATGCGTCAGCGTGGCATCATGCTGGACCCCCAGGTTACAGTTTCAGTCGTCGAATTTACAACCCAGGGAGCGACCCTGCTTGGCGAGGTGAAAGCTCCAGGAGTGTATCCCACATTTGGAGGCCGCCGCTTGCTGGACATGATTGCTCTTGCCGGAGGCGTTACGCCATCTGCCGGGAAGATTGTGACGATAGCTCATCGCAGTGATCCCAAGCACCCGGCGAGAATTGCACTAGTTCCCAATGCCCTCGCCCTGGGCGAACAGGTTAATCCTATAATCCTGCCTGGTGATACGGTTGTGGTCGGCAAGGCCAGCGTCGTTTACATCCTAGGCGCCGTAAACCGACCAGGCGGATATCTTATCAACAATAATGAACGCCTCTCGCTGATGCAGGCCCTCACAATGGCTGGAGGATGGGACAAGTCAGCTGCCCTAAGCAAGGCACGCCTGATTCGTAAAGTGCCGGAGGGGCACAAGGAGCTGATGCTTGATCTCAAACATGTGCTAGATGGACGTCAGGCCGATGTTGCGTTAGAGGATGGGGACATTCTTTTTCTACCGGAGAGCCTTGGAAAGACCTTGGCCTACCGCGGGATCGATGTAGCGATTGCAACCGCACAATCCGCGGTTATATACGGCGGTGTTTATTATTAAATTTGTTTCTAAGGATGCTAGCAATTGATCCTACTCGAAGCATGAGTTAACGAGATTGGGAACTATACCGCAAGTCGCTCCGCAATTGGCGCTTCAACGATGGTTGTTGCCGTTCGGTAATGACCTCACCCCTCCGCGACAGGCCTACATCACTTTTGTCCCTGCGGTGCTATCACTTGCTGGGATTCTAAGCTGGGTCATGAATGACGAACTCGGTATGGTGCTTGCAGCTTCCACGGCATCTGTCGTCGGTATCTTGACCTTGTGGGATTGGCTTTTTCGCGGTGCGCCAACCCGTTTTAGTACTTTGATGGCAATGTCACTTCTCCTGGGCTATGGCGGTGGCACATTGAATACTTGGCTTACTCTACCTCGCGGCTCCTTTACTGTCGCTCAATTCATGGGATTACCCGAAGATGTTCTGGCGCGCGGAATGGGAGCTGTCCTGATTTCGACGGTTCCCCTATTTTTACTCGGAGAGATATACGAAAATCCGATATTCGGCAGAGAGTTTCACCTTCAGATCGATAGTAGAACGCGAGTTCTGATCCGCATAGGTACACTCGCGATTCTGGCAGGATATGCAACTCATTCCTTGAGCTTTTCTGGCCCATCGGCGGGAGGGGGGCACATTAGTATTCCAGGGGTCTTCCTGTCATGGCTTTACACACCTCTTACTGCCGTTGCAGTCGCTGCTTTTCTGACGGCTGAAAATAGAAGAGATAAGCTGCTAGACGGAGTGTCGTCGCTCATCCTTCTTATGATGTTTTCCATGTTAGGAAGAAGAGTAGCGATCTATACTACGTTAGAAATTTTATTCATTCTTGGTCTCGTCGGTTTCCAGTGGCGGGGAAACATCCTGCGCAGAGTTCTTTTGATTGTCAGTTTGGGAGCGATAATAATTACGTGTTCTCTTACTTTTATGCTTCTTAGGATTGCTGGAACTGGGCAACGGAAAGGGTGGATGCCCGTAGGGCAACGGTTCGAAATAGCGAGCAAAATGGTGGGAAAGGGAGGCGCTTACGCGTTCGCGGCTCGCATTACACAAAATAATCTTCAGACAAGAACCTTCGTTCTCCCTTTCCTAGCAAATATTCTTGATGCTAGTTGGAGTAAGACACCTGCCTTAGGGAAAGACGTTTTGGGGATGCTACAGCTTTCGATCCCCAGCGCGCTATATCCAGACAAAAACGTGTATTTTTCCGAGGAAGAACTAGTTGATCTGCAATATGATTTTGCCTATGGCGATCAGCCCAATTCCATCTTGACGGCAGGGGCAACCGATTTTGGTTTTATCGGAATGATCCTTTACCCGCTCATCATCGTTTTTCTCTCCAAGGCTCTTCTTAATTTTGTTGCGCGATGGCTCCAACCAATTCCGCTATTGTTTGTTGCCTTGTCTTTTATTCTAATGATGTTAGTGACTGAAGCGACGCTTAGCGGATATTTTGATGCTATTCGAAATTCCGGCCTCTTTGGTGTATTGCTCGGGCTCTTTACGAGTTTGCCGGCAATGAAGATGAAAACGTAAGGGGTAGACAGGCCAGGGCAAATGCTTATTTGGAATCATCCTTATAGATTATTATTGTGGAGCTTTTTGCTATGCTGCGCTGGATTTGCCTTGGGTCAAAGCGTAGAAAACAATGCAACCGGCAGCGCTTTGCCGGATGAGCTCTCAAATGCAACAGTTTCCTCCCGCATTTCTACCTCAGTCGATTCCCCTGCTTCGTCTCTAAGCATGGGATCTGCGCTATCGAATTCGGTCGCGGTCAGTGCCTCTTTGCCTTCAAGCATGGCGTCTGTACAAGGTAGTGCTAATACGGTGCGAGGGCTACGACCAGCAACCGGATTGACACGCGAATCAAGAAAGCTGGAAGGTAATCGGATAACCGGATCAAAGACAGCTCAAACGATCCAATCCAATCTTCCCGGCGAGGCAGGCCTACAGCTTGGCACAACAAATGAAACGGCCATCGGCCAGCCCAGCCTTCGTGCAGCAGGCTTTGCCACATACACGGAAGACTTTCCCGACAGCACCAAAGGCACCGCCCTGCTGTCGCCCCCGGATAGAGGAACCCAAAGCCCCCTTGATTGGAGTACAGGCGTAAATTATGGGTTTCCGGATTTTTCACAACAGCAGTTTCTAAACCCAAGCCTCCATGTCAGCAGACATCAAGGCAGGGCATTGCGGGCTAAGGGCTCTCTGCAGGGCAGGCGCAGAATCCATCCCCTTGGAAGACAGCAGCAAAATGACTTATATACCCTACCCTCATCATCACTCGACCAAGGGCTAAAGACGGAAGGTTTGCCCCAGTCGATTCTGAAGCCACCGAGCGACTTACTGCCGTTACAGCAATAAACAAAATAAACAATAAGTGAAGTACTGGATTAGTTCTAAGCCAGTAAAGCGGTTGCTTACACTTTCTCGATCAACAAGGTTTCAATTACCACGGGCTTATGCGGTTTGTCCTGTGCATTGCGACCGACTCGCGATATTTTCTCCACTATATCCTGCCCCTCTATCACCTCACCGAAGATTGTGTGCTTGCCTGTAAGCCAATCAGTGGCAGCGACGGTAATGAAGAATTGTGAGCCATTTGTATTCGGACCGGCGTTGGCCATAGCCAGCTTTCCTGCGGCGTTGAATTTGTGAGCAGATCCCTTGGTTTCGTCCTCGAAGCGGTATCCTGGACCGCCGAAGCCTGTACCGGCAGGGTCTCCACCCTGGATCATGAAGTCAGGTATGACGCGGTGAAAGATGGTTCCATCGTAGAGCTTGTCGGAACTCTTCTTTTTGCTGATGGGATGGGTCCATTCACGTTTGCCTTCGGCCAGTTCGACAAAGTTGGCTACAGTTTTTGGTGCGTCCTTCTCAAAAAGGCGGATAATGATCTGGCCTTCGCTGGTATTGAAGATGGCATAGATTCCGGATGGACGGGACATTTCAAAGAACTCCTTCTGTAGTGGATAACTATTGTTGTTTTGCCGCAGACGTTGGAGTGGCCGAGGAATCCAGCGGCGGAGGCATGGGCTGGCCATCGCGCACAATTGTGACTTTTTGAAGAATCACCGGCTCAAGCGGCTTGTCATGATCATCGCGTTCCACATCGGCAATGGACTGCGTGATCAGAACGCTATGGGCGTCGCACTGGCCGAAGATGGTGTAGTGCTGATCGAGACTTGGGTAAGGTGCTTCGGTAATGAAAAACTGCGACCCATCTGTATTGGGTCCGGAGTTGGCCATCGCAAGGCGGCCTGCAACGTCGAAGTTCAGATCAGGATCAAATTCATCATTTATGTAATAGCCGGGGTCACCCTCGCCATTACCGAGCGGATCACCGCCCTGAATCATGAAGCCGGGGATAACTCTGTGAAATGTAGTGCCGTTATAAAGAGGCTTGTCGTGCATCTTCTGGTGGGTTGCCGGATTCGTCCAGTCTTTGGTGCCTTCGGCGAGCCCAATGAAATTGGCAACTGTGTGTGGAGCTTCTTTCGAGAATAGTTTGCAGGTCATGCGCCCCATACTAGTATCAAAGACCACAGTAGGGCCGGTAGGCTGCGGACTCACGTGCGCCTGAGTTTCAGGCGAATCAGGCAGGGACTGGTCCTGCGGGGTGGTGCTTGTGGTTGAGGACTGCTGGGAGAATGCACTGACGGCAAACAGGGAAACTGCAGTGGAGTAGAGAAAGACGCGTCGAATCGTTTTCATGCTATAAGGTTCCAAAAACAGAGTAACGCAAACTCAGGCTGGAATAATGTATGCCGACAACCGGCGGTTGAAGAGAGGAATCAGAGCGAGGATGAGGAGTTGCACAGCAATCGCTCCGCATGTATCAATGCCGACATCGAATACGCGACCTGTGCGGCCCGGCAGGAAGGTTTGATGATACTCATCGGCGGAAGCGATGAGTACGGTGCAGAAGACTGCAAGAACTGCAGATCGAAGCCATAGAGAGTGAACTCCAAGACCTTTCGGGATTAATGTTTTTCTCCATCCGTGAAAAAAGCATAGACTCACAAGTCCATAGCCGACGAAATGGCCGGTCTTGCGGATGTAATGATGAACGATCTCCCAGCGTGCATGAGAAATGGGGCCAAAGAGATGTACCCAGATAGGCAGAAGCCAGCGGCTGGTGTTCGCGGCTGACATAGTGGCCGTAGATTCGATGCAGATCATCGCGACGGCTAGCGCCGCAGGAAGCCAGTCGAGAAATCGTTGAAGCCGTGGGTTCTGCATATGTCTATTAAATGAATATCTTCAAATCAGCTTGTCGCATTTGGATCGATCTTCAGCTTCGATCCGGTGCTCCATTCAGTCATAGGAGTAATTGTGCGTACCAGTTCGTCGCGCTGCTTCCAACTTGCCTGCCAGTAATCCCGGTTCATTCTGGAAATGACCTCCAGCGGAATCTCCTTTGGGCACGCTCCAGTGCACTCGCCGATGTTGGTGCAGCTTCCAAAAGGCTCGACGTTCATCTGCGCGACCATATTAAGAGCGCGGCGATCCTGCTCGGGCACACCCTGAGGCAGAATGCCGAGATGGGAGATTTTTGCACCGGTAAACAGCGCTGCCGAGGCGTTCGGGCAGGCGGCCACACAAGCGCCGCAGCCGATACAGGCAGCGGCGTCCATCGCACGATCGGCAACGTCTTTGCCGACGAGAATCGTGTTGCCGTCGGGCGCATTGCCGGTGGAGACAGAAATATAGCCTCCGGCCTCGATGATGCGGTCGAAGGAGCGACGGTCAACAACGAGGTCCTTGACGGACGGGAAGGCCGCAGCGCGCCAAGGCTCGAGGACGAGCTCCTGGCCGTCCTTGAAATGCCGCATGGTGAGTTGGCAAACAGTTGTTGCAGGCAGCGGGCCATGAGGTATTCCGTTGATCATGAATCCGCAGGAGCCACAGATGCCTTCGCGGCAATCGTGTTCGAAGGCTACTGGCTCTTCGCCACGCTCGATCAGTGACTCGTTCAGGACGTCGAGGCACTCAAGCATGGACATCTCGGGATTGACGTTGTAGACCGGATAGCTGATGAATTTGCCCTTGCCGTTGCGGCTTTTCTGGCGCCAGATTCTCAGGGTGAGTTTCATTATTTGTAGCTCCTCTGGCTGGGGTGAACGTATTGGAAGTCCAGTGGCTCTCTTGTCAGCGAGGGCGAGCTGGAGGGTCCGGTGTAACCCCACGCGGCTACATACGAAAAATGCTCGTCATCGCGCTGGGCCTCGCCGTCTGGCGTCTGGTATTCCTCGCGGAAGTGGCCGCCGCAGCTTTCGTTTCGATGCAGGGCGTCGATACACATCAGCTCACCGAGCTCGAAGAAGTCGGCGACGCGCCCGGCCTTTTCAAGGCTCTGGTTCAGATCGTCTCCGCTGCCTGGAACAGTGACGTTCTGCCAGAACTCGTCGCGAAGCGCACGAATCTGGCCGATGGCTTTTTCAAGACCGTGTGCCGTGCGCGACATGCCGCATTCGTCCCACATGATTTTTCCAAGTTCCCGATGAAAGGAATCAACGGTACGCTTGCCCTTGATCGAGAGCAGCTTTTCGATGGTCTGTTGAACACAGCCGACGGCTTCGCGTACTTCGCCTCGAGATTCGTCGACCTTCGGGAATTTGTTTGTCGCGATATAGTTGCCAACGGTGTAGGGAAGGATAAAGTATCCATCCGACAAGCCCTGCATCAGTGCACTCGCGCCGAGGCGGTTGGCTCCGTGGTCAGAAAAATTCGCTTCACCCGCAACAAAGAGACCGGGAATGGTGGTTTGAAGGTAGTAGTCCACCCACAGACCACCCATGGTGTAGTGAATGGCCGGATAGATGCGCATGGGTACTTTGTAGGGGTCTTCGTCCGTGATGCGCTGGTACATGTCGAAGAGGTTGCCGTAGCGCTCGCGGATAGTATGCTCGCCGAGGCGCTTGATTGCGTCGCTGAAGTCGAGATAGACGCCAAGGCCAGTTTCGCCTACGCCACGGCCTTCATCGCAGACGGCTTTGGCGTTGCGTGAAGCAACGTCGCGCGGGACGAGGTTTCCGAAACTGGGATAGCGGCGTTCAAGATAATAGTCGCGATCTTCTTCGGGAATCTGGTTCGGAGGACGCTTGTCGCCTTTCTTTTTCGGCACCCAGATGCGCCCGTCGTTGCGGAGTGACTCGGACATCAACGTGAGCTTGGACTGGTAGTCGCCGGAGACAGGAATGCAGGTGGGGTGAATCTGCGTAAAGCAGGGGTTACCAAAGAGCGCGCCACGTTTGTGTGCACGCCAGATCGCCGTCGTGTTCGATCCCTTGGCGTTGGTTGAGAGGTAGTAGACGTTCCCGTATCCGCCAGTGGCGAGAATGACGGCGTCGCCGAAGTGAACGTTCAGCTCGCCGGTGATGAGGTTGCGGGTGACGATGCCACGCGCCTGTCCGTCGATGACGATCAGGTCAAGCATCTCAGTGCGCGGATACATGGTCACGGTTCCTTCGTGAACCTGGCGCTCGAGCGCCTGGTAGGCGCCGAGCAGAAGCTGCTGGCCTGTCTGACCGCGCGCGTAGAATGTGCGCGAGACCTGCGCTCCGCCAAAGGAGCGGTTGGTGAGCGAGCCGCCATATTCGCGGGCAAAGGGAACGCCCTGCGCTACGCACTGGTCGATGATCTTGACGCTGTTTTCAGCCAATCGATAGACATTGGCCTCGCGGGCGCGAAAGTCGCCACCCTTTACCGTGTCATAAAAGAGGCGGTAGATGCTGTCGCCGTCGTTCTGGTAGTTTTTTGCCGCATTGATTCCACCCTGGGCCGCGATGGAATGCGCGCGGCGGGGTGAGTCCTGAAAGCAGAAGCACTCGACGTTATAGCCAAGCTCGCCAAGCGATGCCGCGGCCGAGGCGCCTGCCAAGCCGGAGCCTACAACGAGGATGGTGTGCTTACGCTTATTCGCGGGATTGACCAGCTTCATGTCGAAGCGGGCCTTGTCCCATGCGAGTTCAATCGGGCCGGAGGGAATTTTTGCGTCGAGTGTCATTTACTTTACGAACCCCGCGAGTACGCTGATCGGAATCGAGATGTATCCGAGAACTATGAGCGCGGCTATAACCAGAGCCGCTTTCTTGAGCAGGGGGGTGTGCCTGGGATGGTTGTATCCGACAGACTGGAACATGCTCCAGATGCCATGGCGCAAATGCAGGCCGAGCAGGCAGAGGGAGAAAATATACCAGGCCGAAACCCACCAGACCGAGAAACCCGCGGCAACGTTGTGGTAAACATCGCCCCTGATGAACTGTGAGCCGGGATGGATGTATCCGGCCGTAAACTCCAGCAGGTGGAAGATGACGAAGGCCAGGACGATAGGGCCGGACCAATACATGGTGCGTGACGCGTAGGACGAGTTGATCGCCTCCTTGCGCGAGTAGCCGATGGGACGCGCACGCTTGTTCCGCAGCGCAAGCTGCACGGTGGCGGTAATGTGCAAGACCACGGCTATGATAAGCACGATGCGCACGATCCAGAGGATCGTGTCATCAAAATGCAGAAATGCGGCGTAGGCGTTGTATCGTGCGCGGCCTGCAAAGACCAGCAGGTTACCCAGCAGGTGCCCGATGACGAACAGTAAGAGGATGCAGCCGGTGACGGCCATGACCACCTTTTTGCCGTTCGTGGATTGCCAGAAGCTGGGCGCCCGAAGCTGTGAATTGATCGCAGTTGCGCTCATTGAGTGTTCCGAATCCTTTGCAGATGAAGCGTTTCCACCTTGAACCTTTGTTTGTTACTGCTGTCATGTGCTCAGGCGAGCACAAGGTGAACGTCGATGCGGCAAGTCACTTGCGGGCCGCATCCAATGCAGCCCGGGCATTCGAGCCACTGTTGAAACTGTTGGAAGTATCAATACTTATTATTGGTTCCGAAGGCGGCGAGCGTCAAGGAAGAGCAGCCGCTTCCATCGATTGCAGGAGAGCGCTGAGAGCCTTTCCGCGATGACTGATTTGGTGCTTCGTTGTGAGATCGATCTCTGCCATGGTCTTTCCGAGCGCGGGGAGATAGAACAGCGGATCATATCCGAAGCCTCCGCTGCCACGCGGCTGCGTGAGGATTTCTCCCTCGACGGAACCTTCGGCGGTGTAGATACAGACGCCGTCGCGCGCGAGGGCGAGCACACAGCGGTATTGGGCATGACGCTTGCTGATAGGAACTGCGGCGAGTCTTCGGAGCAGGTATGCGTTGTTCCTCTGATCTGTAGTCATGTGATCTATAGTTATGTGACTTGGGGTCATGCCTGGGTCGCCGTCGAAGGCGGCGTCAGCGGCGTAGCGGGCGGAGCGGACTCCGGGTTTTCCGTTGAGCGCGTCGACTTCGAGACCGGAGTCGTCGGCGATGACAAGCCGTCCGGGAGCGAATCGGCTATAGTAAATGGCCTTGAGGCGCGCGTTGCCGGCGAAGGTGGGCTCGTCTTCGGGTGGAGCGGGGATTTCGGTCAATCCGGGCAGTGGGGCAATGGCGAACTTGTAGTCTTCGGCGGCGGCCTGGAAGTCGCGCAACTTGCCGGGGTTGCTGGTGGCGGCGTAGAGCGGCTGATGGAGGGTATCCGGATTGGGCGAATGGCTCATCGTTATTAGTTATTAATCAGTTACTACTCGTTATTACTATGGATTCGTGGCTTAACCCCCTCCCCC
>JASHRS010000274.1 GCA_030037215.1 Silvibacterium sp.
CTCATAAACACGGCCTGGTTCATCACCACCCCATAGATCGCCATGGAAACACCTCCTTGAAATAAATTCGCCGGAAAACCGCTGCGAAAATCCGGTTGGAACAGAATAAGACTAAGAATGGATGCCCGGCTTTCGGCAGGCAATCGCAACGCAAAGGATTCCGTTCGTGCACAATGGTTGAATTCGCGTTTGAGGGCGATCCGTGAAGGTTAATATTGCCGATGTCGAGCGGCGATACCGCGCCATGACGGATGAGGACCTGCTCGGGCTGAGGCCGGCAGACCTTACAACGGAAGCGCGGCTCTGCCGTGCCAGGGAAGCGGCGAGGCGTGGATTGCTGGTAGAAGAGCCGGAACCAGAGCCGGAACCGGAACCACAGTCGGAGCCCGAACCGGAACCCGAACCGGGATCTGGGCCGATACTCGCGAGTCCGCTCATTGGCAATGAGGTTGAGCCGCTGATCGAGGACGCTTATAAGCGCATAGATCGATGGGGCAGGGTTCGCGCTGGAGTCTTCACGCTGTCTTCTTTAGTCGATTTTTTTGCTATACAGCAACAATCTTTCGGCCTCCTGCTGGGGGCCATCGTCTTCTGGCTCGGTGGTGTCATTGCCGCCGAGATATTTCTGCCTCTCATATTCAGAGGCAAGGCGCCGATTCTGTGGCTGCGTAAATTTCGTCGTAATCCGCGGGGAGGAAAGTCCTTTGAATTTTTCCTGTTTCGCGCCTGCGATTGCCTGGGCACGCCGCTGACAATTCAGGACCAAAGCTACTCGTATTCCTACGAAGCGGGAATGGGGATGGTTGTGCTGCTGCTGCCCGGCGTCGGGGCCGTGTTCTTCATAGCGATGTCCACGCTGGATTCGACGAGCGTCGTTGTCGGCATATTCATTGGAGGCATGGTGGCGCTTTTCCTGTTAGTTCCCCGATGGTTCGGCTATAAGCGAGTCGCTGATTCTGGCGCTGGCGATCAGGTAGCCGGAGAAATTGAGAAAATCAAGGATGGGTGGGTTCCCGGATATACGGCAGCCGTTGTGTTGCGCTGCTCGGCGACCTCGTGGCGGACTGTTGTGAAACGAGCGCAGCAGTTGGCGACGCTGGTGGTGATCGACGTCACGGATATCTCCGAAAACGTGCTCTGGGAGATGGAAACAGCGGTTAGCCTGAAGGCTCCGCAATCGGTCATCCTCGCCCATCGGATCAAGCCGGGAGACAAATGGGAGATTCCGGCTTCATGCGCTGCAAAAATCCGCGAGCACATAGAGGCCGCTACTCTCGCAAAAATGCCGGTGTTTCTCTATCCCGCGAGTGAGAGCCAATTGCGTGAGCTTTCCCAACCTCCGATTGATACGCTGCGGCGCATTGTGGCCAGGGCGCTCATGCAAACTGAGGCAGCGAATGCCGGGTAGCACACGTTGCACATTGATAGCCCACAATGTTTCTTGCCATACTTTGAGTGCGCCTGAAGCCGTGCTCATTCGGAAAAGCTGAACTAAACTGACCCCGCAGTATACGGTCATCTCGCATCGAACAATCGCCCCTTGGAAAGGAAGCTGCAATCAGGAGGTCCCGTGATAAAAACGCCAAACCATTACCCGGCAGACGCTCCGCCCTGCGATCCCGGCCTGCCTCTTGCAGCTCTGCAATACCGGAAGCAGCAATCGCCGCCGCTCACAACCCCTGATTTCCTGGGCGCGATCAACGTTACGGCATGGCTCTATCAGGATGCCGCAGGCGTAAAAAGAATTCAGGTCAATCCCAACACCACCCTCGGAGAGATCAACGAGCTGGTCCGCCAGAACCGTCTCAAGCCCGCTGATACTCCGGACGCCGAGGTAGGAATTCATTCCGAATGGAAGGCCGGAGAATGGTTCCGGGCAAGACCGCAGTTCCGCGTGCTCCAGATATTTTCTGAGCGCATTCCCTGCACGAAGCATTGCGCGCCTCTGCTCAGAAACTACTTCCCCGGCATCCCTTGGTATTACTACTACGACCGGAAAAAATGGTTCGACGCTGCCGGAAAGCTACTGCGTCGTCCCGGCGACATATTGAAAACCGTCTACGGCTTGTAAATCGAACCGCACGTCTCGCTAAAGTCGAGTACTTGGTCTTAAGGCACGCGTTCGAGTGCGGGCGGATGCCAGGTCCCATCGAGGATGGCTTCTTTGGGCCAATAAAGGCGAATTGTGAGATTGAATGGGCCGTCTCCCGCGGGAAGCCAGTTCGATTCGTAATCAGGACCAGGATCCTGGCCCTGAATGTAGAGATCGAGCGAGCCGTCTGGATTGAACTTCAGGGGATCGCGGTCGCCGATCGCGTAGCGATTGAGTGGGTTCGCAATGAAGTAGCCTTCCTTGTCATAGGCAGTGAGGGACCAGAAAGCCAGGACCGGAGGCAGTTGACCCTTGTCGAAGTGCATGCGGTAGCGCATAGAGCCGATGAGCGGCTGGCCCGAACTGTCGGCGAAGTTGCTGACGTAGACAGCGTCTTCCGGAGGATTCGCTCCCAGAGCGAGCCGAGCGGTAATGGCGCGACTTACATAGTCGGTTCCGTAACGGCCAACATTACGAATGAAGGTGTTCCAGCCGGGTTTTGCCTGGCTGGATTTGGCGACGAAGCTCTCAACACGAGCGGACCCATCGCGAGCGCCCTTGTTCACTGCCTCCAGCTGCTCCGGAGTGAGCTTCGAAGGATCAAAATCCTGTCCCGGAACGATGCCAATGCGGGCGAGGCTGGCAATCATGGCGACATCCGCTGGGTGCGGCGGGTTGGCCTTCATGGCCTGGGCAAATGCCGTGAAGAACTCAACCGGCGTCATCTCCCTGACACGGTCTGGCGGCGTGACGTCGCCGGATTTCCCGAATGCCAGCGCGGAGCCGAGCTTCTGCTCTCCGTCCGGGTATGCGCTCAGAGGCATGATGCGCATTGCATGCTGAAACGCATGGACATTGTCGTAATCGGAGGGGCCGTTGGTTTGCGTGCGGCCGAGAAGCCAGACGATGTTGGTTGGTGCATCGTAACGCGTAACGTTTTTCGGGAGCTTGCCGTTCCAGCCGGGCCCCACAAATGCGAACCACGCCTCTGTGGTCCCGGTAGTCCGTTTGCCGGGGTCGGCGAAGGTCTCGGTCCATGCATCCATAAACTGCAAAAGATAGAAGCGGCCATGCGAGTCGGGAACGTGAATGAGGACCGGCTCCTTCGACAGATCGAGCCATGCCATCGAGTAAAGCGTGTCAGCGTTGGGCCTCACGACCTTCCTGGTATCCGGACGCGGAAACTGCGGGACGTGTGTGAACTCGTTGACGGGCTGGCCCGCACACGTCTCTTCAAGGAGCACCAAAGGATACGCATAAATATAGGCTCGCTCTGCGATCTCTCGGAGGTTCATTGAACCGGTTTGGGCATGGAGCGTGGTGGCAGCGAGAAGCATAGTCAACACGAGCCTCATCTTTAGCCTCGGGAGACGGCCTGAATGGTTGGTACTATCGTGCGGCCAGCCCCGGGAACATTGCAACCCAGATTGCGGCAGCGATCAACGTCCTGGTCAACTGGCAGTCCGCTTTGAAGAAATGACAGAAATTCAGAGTCCGTAACCGCAAGTGTCAGCGTCTATGGTTTGCGGCATGGCGGATCGCCTCTGCCTCCCTTGCAGTCCCGATCGGTTCATACTTTTTCTGAAAGCTCTGCAGCACCTCAACCGGTGCATTCTCTGGAGTGCCACTATGGAATACAGGGTTCGGCGCATACTCAATTGCGAGCTGAATCTCTTGAGCGACGGCCTCTCCTCTCAGAAGAGATACGACTACCAGCGCCGCATCCAGCCCCGCTGTAACCCCGGCAGCGCTCACAATGTTGCCGTCAACGACCACCCTCGCATCCACAAGAGTCGCGCCATAGTAAGGCAACAGTGGCCGCGCAGACCAGTGCGTGGTCACCTGCCTCCCGGTGAGAACACCGGCCGCACCGCACAGCAGGGCTCCGGTGCAGACAGAAAACAACAGCCTTTCCGCAGCGGCTTGTTTGCGAATGAGCCCGAGCACTTCTTCATCGTGCATCAGCGCCTGCTGCCCATAACCACCGGGTACGAGTAGGACATCAAATAGTCCTGCTTCAGCAATGCTCATATCCGGCGTAAGCAGAAGCCCTTGCACGTCGCGAATAGGAGCACGTTCTTTCCCTAGGATGCGGACCGTTGCGTCCGGCATCCGCGAGAGAACTTCAAACGGCCCCGTAAAGTCAATCTGGTCCATCTCTGCGAAGATCAGGCAGCCCACGGAAAGCGGTCGCGCAGTCAGCTCTGGCTTGGATCTATCACTGACAAATAAAGGAATGCTCATCGTGACTTATCTCGATCATCAGGCTGCTTTGGCGCCACGAATTGGTGCTGCAGGCACGACCACCTCGACAAGTCCGGTCGCAACGTCATAAACGAGCCCGGAGATGAGCCACTCGCTCGGCAATGCTGGAATCGCCCTGAGTGCAGCAACATCGACAGCCACTGACTTGCGTGGATC
>JASHRS010000275.1 GCA_030037215.1 Silvibacterium sp.
AGGGCGCGTTCAAGAACATCGATGCGGTGTTCGGGGTTGACGAAGCCGTGGCCTTCGTTGGGGTAAACGACGAGTTGTGTGGGAACGTGCTCGTCGCGCAGGGCGTGCCAGAACTCAAAAGACTGTGGAGCGGGGCATTCGCCGTCACGGTCCCCGACGACGACCAAGGTTGGGGTCTTCACATTCTTGATGTAGCTGATGGCCGAGCTTTTGGCGTAGACGGAGGGGTCGTCATAGACGGATGCGCCGAAGAAAGGGATCATCCATTGATCAATGGAGTTTTCGCCGTAGTAGCTGAGCCAGTCGGAGAGGCCGGCTCCAGCGACGGCGGCGTGGAAACGATGGGTCTGGGTGACGGCAAACATGGTCATGAATCCGCCGTAGCTCCAGCCTGTGATGCCGACGCGGTTGGGATCGATGGGGTGGTCCTTAAGGACGGTGTCGACGCCGGCCAGGATGTCACGCAGGTCGCCATAGCCGAAGTCCTTGCGGTTGGCCTGAGTGAATTTTTCGCCTTCGCCGAAGCTGCCGCGCGGGTTTGGCATGAGGACGAAATAGCCGAGGGCGGAAAAGGGCACCGGTCCGAAGCCTGGATAAGGCCAGCGGGGCTGCGTTGCAGCGGAGGGTCCGCCGTGCACGTAGACGATGAGCGGGTATTTCTTCGCCGGATCATAGTCGGCGGGATAGAGAAGCCAACCGTGAACAGGGAAGCCTTCGTTGGTCCACTCTATGGCTTCGGTCTTGCCCCAGGACGGCTTCAGATCGTCGTTGTAATGCGTGATCTGTTTGAGATTATTGAGTGGTCCGGCCCAGACTTCGGGCGGGCGCTCAAAGGAGGAGCGAATAAAGGCGATGTTGTTCGTGCTGGAGACAGCGATACGCATTTCTAGGCCGCCCGCACCAACGGAATCGGGGAGGTTGAGGCTGTAGTCAGGGGAGTCCTGCTGGGTGTCGATGTCGTAGACGAAGAGGTGTGAGTCAGAGCCTTTGATTTCTGCGATGCCGAGCGACTGCTCGTCGAGCCAGACAAACCAGACAGGCGTGGCGGCGCGATGGGGGGTAACGTCTTTGGCTTCGCCACCAGTAGAGGGGACGACATATATGTCTCCACCTGTGGAGCCTTGGTCGGACATGAGTCCGCCGATGAAGGCGATACGGGTGCCGTCAGGCGACCAGCGTGGGACGGCGATCTGGAGTCCGTGGAGCGGTCCGGAAGTGGTCGTGGGATCGAAGACGATGCTGGGATCGAAGGCGGCGCGGCCTCCTGCAATGGGAAGTGTGCCCGGCGTGAAGGGCTGTGTGTAGAGCTTTGCGGTCCACCAGTTGTCTTCACCGGGCGGCTGCGCGGCGATATAGGCAAGTTTTTTTGAGTCGGAAGACCAGTCGAATTCATAGACGTGAAGATTGGCGGGCGTGATCTGCTGAAGCTGGCCTGTGGCAGCGTCGACGGCAGCGACACGCTGGACTTCGATATTTTCAACTCCGATGACGCCTGAAGGTGGTTTCATAGCGGCGAGCGCGCCGGAAGGCCGCGTGGCGCCTTCTACAAAGAGAAAGCTGAGGTATTTGCCGTCAGGGGAATACTGCAGGAACTTGGCATATCCGTTGAGCTGGGCAAGCAGATGAGGCGCGGCGGAGGTAGCGACGTCATCGGTGAAGATCGCGATTTTGTGGTCAGGGGTGCAGTTGGAGAAGAATGCCAGGGTTTTGGAGTCGGGCGACCAGGCGATGCTGTTCTCCTGTCCTTTGATGCCTTCGTCGCAGGCAGTGATGTGGCGGGTCTGAGATGGGTTGGTAAGCGGGGCGACGACGATGCCCTCGCCGCTGATGGTCCAGGCAATCAGGTTGCCGTCGGGTGAGAGTTGCGTCTCGCGAATGCTCTTGGCTTGTTCGAGGGAATGGATGATCGCAGGGATGCGTGGGTCGGCATCGACAGACGGGGCTGTGGTTTGAGCGAAGGCCAATGCGGCAAACGTTGCGGAGAGAAAGAGAACAGGCAGAAGGCGAATTTTCATAACCGAACAGGGTACTAGCGGAAGGGGAAAGGGGAAAGGGGCAAGGAGAAAGAGACGAGAGGAAGCGAAGAAGCGGGTGGCGGAAGAGCAAGCGGCTCGCGCGCGCAGGCGCAGCGGTTCGGGCAAAGGGGCGATATTACAGTGGTGTCAGTGGAATTTGCTGGGGGTGGTTGTGGCTTTAGCTGTTTCCATTTGACGGCGCGCCAGCGAATTGCTAATCTTAAAAGGTTCGCCGAGTGTGTCCGCTTTTCCCCTATGTAATGACGAGGGCGGAAACTCGGGGACGTCCAATCACAGAACAACTGACGGCAGTTTAAGCGCGGTTGAAAAGAGTCTGTGAGGAGAGCCCTGCCGGCAAGAGAGACAGGGACGGATCGCATCGGAGTCCGCGACATTCGCTACCTTGGCGAACTATGCGGGCCGGAACCAGCGAAACGGAGTTGGCCAATTCCCAGAGCCCGTTGTAAAGCGGGTTTTCAAATTGCGCGCGGCCACCGTCGGGGTTCTCGTCTGGATTTGAAGCACTGCAGACGCGAAGCAGGAATTTTGTGACTTCGCACGCAGAGAGCGCGATTGTGCGCGTGGATGGCGTGCGGGGCGGTTCCGAATCGCGCTGGAAGATGAAACGGTTTGAGGTAAGGAGCTTAGTTTGCCTACATTCAGTCAGCTCGTAAGGAAGGGCCGTACCGCACCGCGGTATAAGACGGCTTCTCCCGCATTGCAGGGATCGCCGCAGCGGCGTGGAGTCTGCACCCGCGTCTATACGCAGACGCCGAAGAAGCCGAACTCGGCTCTCCGCAAGGTGGCGCGTGTGCGCCTGACGAATGGCATTGAAGTCACGTCGTACATTCCCGGCGAAGGGCACAACCTGCAGGAGCACTCGATTGTGTTGATCCGCGGGGGCCGTGTGAAGGACCTGCCGGGCGTGCGGTATCACATTGTTCGCGGCACGCTGGACTCGGTTGGAGTCGTCAAGCGGACGCAGAGCCGATCGAAGTATGGTGCAAAGCGCGCCAAGGCGGCTGCAGGTAAGAAGTAGGACTGGTCGGTGCTGTCCGCACGGGCAACTGCTTCGCGTGGCACTCCCGTTGGTCGTGAATTTGAGTTTGTTGTTTAGAACAAGTTTGCTGTTTGAGAGAGATTAAAGATTTATGCCGAGAAAAGGTCATATCGCCAAGCGTGAGGTCGCTCCCGACCCGGTTTACAACTCGACGCTGGTTACGAAGTTTGTGAACTCGATGATGTGGGGCGGCAAGAAGTCGACGGCGCAGAACATTTTCTATACCGCCATGACGAACCTTGAGCAGAAGGGCGGCGATCAGGCGCTGACGCTGTTCAAGAAGGCGGTTGAGAACTGCAAGCCGCTGCTCGAAGTGAAGACGCGGCGTGTAGGCGGCGCGAACTACCAGGTTCCGATTGAAGTGAATCCGGAACGGCGCACTTCGTTGGCAATTCGCTGGCTGGTGAGCTATGGCCGGGCTCGCGGCGAGAAGGGCATGATCGATAAGCTCTCCGCCGAGCTGCTGGATGCGGCGAATGGCCGCGGCGCGGCGATGAAGAAGAAGGAAGATGTTCATCGCATGGCCGAAGCGAACAAGGCTTTCGCGCACTATCGCTGGTGAACTGGCCGTTCAGGCGGACGCGCGCTTCGCGCGCCAGGTCTGGGCTGGTTAAAGAGATTGGCAAAGCTGGGAGCGAGCGCTGCTCCTATAGAGATTTGCGAGAGAGAATTTGAGCCTCGGGCCGTTTAGGGTCTGAGAGAACTAGAGGAATACAGTGGCTCGCCAGGTACCTTTAAATCGCTGCCGCAACATCGGAATCATGGCGCATATCGACGCCGGGAAGACGACGGCGACTGAGCGCATCCTGTTCTATACGGGCATTACGCACCGCATCGGCGAAGTGCATGAAGGCACGGCGACGATGGACTATATGGAACAGGAGCAGGAGCGCGGCATTACGATTACGTCGGCCGCGACGACCTGCACCTGGAACAATATTCGTATCAACATTATTGATACGCCCGGTCACGTGGACTTTACCGCTGAGGTCGAGCGGTCGCTGCGCGTGCTGGATGGCGCGGTTGCACTGTTCGATTCGGTGAGCGGAGTGCAGCCCCAGACTGAGACGGTATGGCGGCAGGGCGATAAGTACAAGGTTCCCCGCATCTGCTTTGTGAACAAGATGGACAAGGCGGGCGCGGATTTTGAGCATGTGATCGAAACGATCCGCAAGCGCCTAGGCGCGCGTCCGGTGGCGATCCAGATTCCGATTGGCGCGGAAGCGAACTTCAAGGGCGTGATCGACCTGATCGAGATGCGTGCGATTGTGTGGCACGACGAGACGATGGGTGCGAAGTACGACGTTGAAGCGGTTCCCGCCGATCTGCTCAAGAAGGCTGAAGCCTTCCGCATGCAGCTGATCGAGACGGTGGCCGAGCACGATGACGACATGCTGCACAAGTTCCTCGAAGGCGAGACGCCGACAGCGGAAGAGCTGAAAGTGGCATTGCGCAAGGCGACGATCGCGATGCAGGTCTTCCCGGTGCTGTGTGGTTCGGCCTTTAAGAATAAGGGTGTGCAGACGCTGCTCGACGCGGTGGTGGATTATCTGCCGAGTCCACTGGATGTGCCTGCGGTTCAGGGTATCGATCCCGATGACCAGTCGGTGATTTTGACGCGCGAGGCGAGTGACGATGCGCCGTTTTCGGCGCTGGGCTTCAAGCTGATCAACGATCAGTACGGCAAGCTGGGCTTTATCCGCGTGTATTCGGGCGTGCTGAAGACGGGCGATACGGTGCTGAATCCGCGTACTGGGAAAACTGAGCGCGTGGGCCGACTGGTGAAGATGCACGCGAATAAGCGCGAGGATATTACCGAGATTTACGCCGGCGACATCTGCGCGTGCGTGGGCCTGAAGGAATTGAAGACGGGCGATACGCTGTGCTCGCCGCAGCATCCGATCGCGCTGAGCGCGATTGATTTCCCTGAGCCGGTGATTTCGGTTGCGGTCGAACCGAAGACCAAGGGAGACCAGGAAAAGATGGGCATGGCGCTGGCGCGGCTGGCCGATGAGGATCCGACGTTCAAGGTTCGCACGGATGAGGAGTCGGGCCAGACAATCATCAGCGGCATGGGCGAGCTGCACCTTGAGATTCTTGTGGACCGCATGAAGCGCGAGCACAAGGTAGAGGCCAATGTGGGCGAGCCGCGGGTGGCGTTCCGCGAGACGATTCGCAAGCCGGCTGAGGCGGAAGGCAAGTACATTCGCCAGACGGGCGGGTCGGGTAACTACGGCCACGTGAAGATCCGTCTGGAACCGAATGAACCGGGCAAGGGCTTTGAGTTTATCGACGCGATCAAGGGCGGCGTGGTTCCGAAGGAATACATCAAGCCGACCGAGCAGGGGATTCGCGAGGCGCTACACAATGGCGTGCTGGCCGGGTACGAGGTGGTGGACTTTAAGGCCACGCTCTATGACGGCAGCTATCACGACGTCGATTCGAACGAAATGGCGTTCAAGATTGCCGGATCGATGGCATTCAAGGAAGCGGCGCGCAAGGCGAGTCCGGTGCTGCTGGAGCCGGTGATGGCGGTCGAAGTCACGGTACCAGAAGAGCACATGGGCACGATTATCGGCGACATCAACTCGCGGCGCGGGCGCATTGAAGGCATGGAGCACGCGGCAGGTTCGCAGGTGATCAAGGCGATGGTTCCGCTGAAGGAGATGTTCGGATACGTGAACGATATCCGCTCATCGACCCAGGGACGCGCGTCGTACTCGATGCAGTTTGCGCGATATGAAGAGGCTCCCCGGATGATCTCGGAAGAGATCATCAGCAGAAATCAGGGCAAGTAGCCTGAGCAAAATTTGATTTTGGAAATCGCGGACCTTTCGGGGTCCGGTAGTCAGAGAACGATTGAAGAGCGAGGAAGGGACTTAGGTATGGCGAAGGAGAAGTTTGACCGTTCGAAGCCGCACGTGAACGTGGGTACGATCGGGCATATTGATCACGGGAAGACGACGTTGACGGCGGCGATTACGAAGGTATTGTCGAAGCACAACCCGAACAACAAGTTCCGTTCGTTCGACACGATTGACAACGCTCCGGAAGAGCGGGAGCGGGGTATCACGATTGCGACGGCGCACGTGGAGTATGAGACGGGGAACCGTCACTACGCGCACGTGGACTGCCCGGGGCACGCCGATTACATCAAGAACATGATCACGGGAGCGGC
>JASHRS010000035.1 GCA_030037215.1 Silvibacterium sp.
ACCCCGCTCGCCGGACGCGATCTTCCCACCGCGCCCGTGCAGCCCGTCGAATTCACACCGCTCGAAGACCGCCCGCAGCCGCGTCTCGACAAAATGCGCGGCAATGGGATGGCAGCAACGGTCGGCCGCCTGCGTCCTTGCACGCTGCTCGACTGGAAGTTCACCGTGCTCTCGCACAACACCATTCGCGGAGCCGCCGGCGCAGCCATCCTCAACGCCGAACTGCTCGTCTCGCTCGGCAAGCTTGAGCCCCGGAAGCAGGATTCGGCCAAACTCGAACCCGCGGCCGCAACAGCATGAACAAGCTCCCCGTCTCTAGGCTCGTTGTCATGAAATTCGGCGGAACCTCCGTCGAAGATGCCGTCGCCATCAAACGCACTGCCTCCATCGTTCAGGGCCGCCGTGACAAGGGCCTTACGCCCATTGTCGTCGTCAGCGCAATGGCCAAGGTCACCGACCAGCTTTTTGCCGCGGCTGCAGCTGCAGCGCGCGGAGACCGCTCCGGCGCGCTCGCCATTACCGCGCGTCTGCGCAACCGCCACTTTGAAACCGCCAAAGCCCTCATCTCCGCCGAAACCATCTGCGATCTCGGGCAATGGGTCGAATCCGAATTTGGCTCGCTTGACGAAGTCCTGCGCGGACTCGCCGCTGTCGGCGAGCTCACGCCGCGCATCAGCGATATGATCGTCTCCGTTGGCGAGCGTCTCTCCAGCCGCATCATCGCTGAAGCCTTCCGCCACTATGGCCTCGACGCCGCCCACGTCGATGCGCGCCAGTGCATCGTCACCGACGCACAGCACGGTAAGGCCATCCCGCAGGACAGTCTTATCGAGCAGCGCCTCAGAGAGCACGTGCTTCCTCACGCACTCGCAGGCCGCATCGTCGTCATAGGCGGTTTCATCGGCTCTGCTGCCGACTCGGCGCCTGACAAGCTCATTACCACCACCCTTGGCCGCGGCGGTTCTGACTTCACCGCTGCTCTCGTCGGCGGAGGCATCGACGCTGGCTCCATCGAAATCTGGACCGACGTCAATGGCATCATGACCACCGACCCCCGGATCGTGCCCGGCGCGCTGCGCGTGAAAACCATCAGCTTTGAAGAGGCTGCCGAGCTCGCCTACTTCGGCGCAAAAGTTCTGCACCCGGCCACGATTCTGCCGGCAGTCCGGAAAAACATCCCCGTGCTCGTGCTCAACTCGCACAACCCTCAGAATGAAGGCACGCGCATCATTTCGCTCGCGCCGCATTGTCGCAGCCCGTTCAAATCCATTGCCGTTAAACGCCGTCTCACCATCATCGACGTCGTCGCCAGCCGCATGCTTATGTCGCACGGCTATCTCAGGGCTATTTTCGATGTCTTCGACAAGCACAAGTGCCCAGTCGACATGGTTTCGACTTCCGAAGTCTCCGTCTCGCTCACCGTCGACTCCAACGAAAAGCTTCCCGAAATCGCCGCCGACCTCAGCCAGCTCGCCGACGTAAAATATGAGGGCCGCAAGGCGCTCGTCTGCATGGTAGGGGAAAACATCCGTGGGCAAAACGGCATCGCCGCGCGCGTCTTCCAAGCGATCCGCCACGTCAACGTACGCATGATTTCGCAGGGCGCGTCTGAAATCAACATGAGCTTTATGATCGAGGAAGATGATGTCGAAGAAGCGATCCGCTCACTGCATGCCGAATTCTTCAGCGACCCCGATCCGGAGATCTTCGACGTCGAAGCCCTCAAAGAAAGGGCTCCTGAGCCGGTTAAGGAAGGCGTGAGCTAACCATGCTTTTTCTCGTTCTTGGTCGAGGCAAAACCGGCAGCGTCATCGCCGACGTCGCCAAAGAGCGCGGCCATGGCGTGCGCGTCCTCGGTGAAGAGGAAAACCGCAACGCCTCCGCGCTCACCGGCCCGTTCCTCGCCGGCTTCGACGCCGTTATCGACTTCACTACTGCCGAGGCCGTTGTACACAACCTCCGCGCCTGCTTCGCCAACGGAGCCCGTGTCGTCGTCGGCACCACTGGCTGGTATGAGCATTTGAACGACATGCGCGAACTCGCGCGGCGCAAAGGTGCAGGCTTTCTCTACGGCACAAATTTTTCCATCGGCGTCCAGGCCATGCTCCGCGTCGCGCGTGAGCTGGCACTTGCCGCTCCGGACTACAAATTCCATATCACCGAAACGCATCACATCAGCAAAAAAGATGCGCCTTCGGGCACCGCGCTCTCCATCAGGCAGGTCCTCGAATCAGCCAACCCCGCGCTTCAGGTCGAAATCATCTCAAAGCGTGAAGGCGACGCCTCCGGCATCCACATCATCGAAGCCCGCACGCAGAATGACCTCATCGAGCTGAAGCACGAAGCCTTCTCCCGCCGTGGCTTCGCCGAGGGAGCTGTCCGCGCCGCCGAGTGGCTCGCCGGAAAAACCGGCGTGTGGGAATTCAGCGAAATCGCATCTCAAATCAGCTGAAGGCAGTCACCACTCCGTGGCGAAAAAAGCAAATGCATCAGGAACCCGCCAACCGGTTTTTAGCTAACCGGACTTCAGCTATCCGCTTTTTAGCTGACCGCTTCTTAGCTGCTCTTTGGTCTTCTGCACAATCCAGTACTCATACATCGCTTGCAGGTTGGCGTACGCAATCCCCGCCCTGCCATCCAGAATCGCGCCGCGCACAAACATCATATAAATCCACTTGATCAGCGGTCGCGCCGGCACGCGATAAAAGATTGCTTTCTGCGCCCGTCGCCGCTCATGGAAGTCCTTGGCCGTCAGTGCCGTTTTCCATGAAGCCTCTGTGCGCGAGAGCCCCTTGGCCACGATCTCGGCCTCCATCGTCGAGTAGGTATTGTGTTTGCTTATCCAGTGCGCAATGCCCTTTGAAAAAGGGAAGTGATCGAGCGGAGACTTCAGTTCGCCGATCTCTCCCTCGACCTCCAGCACCTCATTGATCTCTCGCGTGTAGCGCGCCTTGCCGCGCCGCACCAGCCGAATGTAGTAGGGTGAGATTTGTGCGTGCTTCAGCCACGTGCCCTCGAAAAAATCCCGCCGCCGCACCCGAAAAGCATTCACCCCTTCCGGCACAGCGCTTACCGCTTTCCGCATCTCTTCAACTAACGCTGGGGTTGGCCGCTCGTCTGCGTCCGGCAGAAAAACCCACTCATGGCGGAATGGCAGCCCTTCGAGCGCTGCGTTGCGCTGCGACGCGTAGCCGTCAAACTTCCGCTGCATAAAATGTGCGCCACGGCTTTGCGCAATTGCCGCAGTGCCATCGGTGCTGAATGAGTCAAAAACAAAAACGTCGTCGCTCCACGCAACCGACTCCAGGCATCCCGGCAGGTCCTGTTCTTCATTCTTGGTCAGAATCAGCACTGAAATCATGCGCTTCCGTTGTATCCTCGCAGCGAACTGCCCTCATTCTATCTTCAGGAATTAACATTGCCGCTCATTCGGGTATTGGAATGCACAGCCTCATGCCGTTGTAGACTCATCTTGTTATGGAACTCACGGCAGGCTGCGGCACAGCTTTAGTTACTCCCTTTCGGCCCGATGGGAGCGTGGACGAGCAGACACTCTACGCGTTGGCGCAATGGCAGATCGAGAGCGGTATCGACTGGCTCCTCGCCTGCGGAACCACCGCGGAAACACCCACGCTCACCGACGACGAATGGCTGCACGTCCTGCGCATCATCGTCGAAGCTGCTGCCGGACGCGTTCCCGTCTGGGCCGGCTGCACGCACAACTCCACGCGCGAGGCCGTCGCTCGCGCCCGCGCCGCCGCCGGCATTCCCGGCATCACGGCAATCCTCTCCGCAAGCCCTTACTACAACAAGCCCACGCAGGAAGGCCTCTTTGAGCACTTCAAGGCCGTCGCCCGTGCCGTTCCATTGCCCGTCGTGCTCTACAACATTCCCAGCCGCACCGGCGTCAACATTGAGGCGGCAACTGTGCTCCGCCTCATCGAGGCATCGGAGAATATCGCAGGCGTCAAGGAGTCGAGCGGCAATCTTCCGCAGATCACCGGCCTGATCACGCGCGCGCCGCAAAGCTTTCATGTCTACGCTGGCGATGACAGCATGGCGCTCGGCGTCATCGGCGTTGGCGGTGCCGGTCTCGTCTCCGTCACTTCCAACGAAATCCCCGCCGAAATGGCGCAGATGGTCCACGCTGCTCTTGGCAACGACTGGTCAACCGCGCGTCGTCTCAATCGAAAATATTTCCGCCTCATCGAAGCCAATTTCTGGGAGACCAGCCCCGGTCCCGTCAAAGCTGTTCTGTCAATGATGGGCAAATGCGGCGAGTTTTATCGTCTGCCCATGCTGCCCGTCTCGCCAACTGTCCGCGCGCGCCTTGAACGTGTCGCCGGAGAGCTCGGCCTGCTCATCCACGCCCCGCAGCCCGAAGGCGACCCGCGTTTGTACTAGATGCTCACCGGCCCGCTACCCGCTTTTTTAGCTACCCGGACTCCAGCCGTCCGCTTCACCAGCGACCCCTTCTTAGCCATTTATTGCTCGGTCGTCGTTACCGGAGCCTTCGGAGCACGTAGATGTCTGACCGGACCCGGCGGCATGGGAGGCTGAGGCGGCCCAGCAGGAGCAGCAATCTCCACGCCGCCTTTTCTCAGCTCCAGATTCCCATGCGTTGTCGTCAGGTCCAGCTTCACAGCGCCGCTGCCCACTGTTCCTGAGATTTGCTTCTGATCTCCGTTTGTCGTCACCTGCAGTGGAAAGTCCGTCTCGAGATCATCATCGCTCGTCGTGCTTCCCGTCATCGCGAAGCTGGCATTTGCCGGCACCGTCAAAACCAGCCCGCCCGTGCGGTTCACGATCTCCACATTGCCCAGCGGAGCAGCCGCCGTCACGTTGACGTCTCCGTCGCTGTTCTCAATATGGATATCGCCCGTCGCCTGCGTCAGTTCGATATTTTTTGAGCGTGTCACAATCCGCAGCGGGCCCCCGGTCTGGTTGGCTGTCAGATCATCCGAGTCCAGCGTCAAATCCCCGCCCAGCTTTGGCAGGTCCATGTCCGTCCGTGTCGAGTGAAAGTGGATCGAGCTGCCCATCTGCTCCAGGTGCGTATCGCCGAAGAATTCGCCGTCCAGCACCGCCTGCCCTTTCACTTCCGACAGTGTTACGTCATCCGCGTGGCCATTCAGAAAAACCTGTCCGCCGATTGCGTGTGCAGAAAAATCCCCATCGCTCATGCGCGCATGGACATCGCCTGCCATACCGTCAAACTTCACGTCTCCCTGCTGGTCCGTCACGTCGGCGTTGCCCTTCAGCCCTTCGGCGGAGACATCCCCATGGCCCGCATTGACCGTAAGAAAGCTCCCCGCCGGAACCGCCAGAGTCACGTCCACGGATGCGCCGCTGCGCCCCGGTACGTTCACAGTCAGCCCCGCGCCGGAGGTCGTAATCTGCGGCCGCACGCTGTCAAAGGCCTTCTGCACGTCCTTGTCTGAACTTGTGTGCACCACCTGATGCGCGCTTAGATGAAGCTGCCCGTCCGTTGAGGGCGTCACCGTTACATCGCCGCGCGGATTCTGCACATTCACCGTGCCGTTTGCCGCCGCCGCATACTCCATCTGAACGTCGTTGTCATGTTCCTCGCCGAACATGAACGCCCAATCGTTGCTATTGACGCCGAGATCCCTGCCCCACGTACCCCAGTGCCGCGAGCTGTGCGCAGTCCAGCCTAAAATCAGCAGCAGAATAATCAGAAACACAAATCCGCCGCCGGCGCGACGTCCAGCGTAAGGATCGCTCCTGTCGAAAAAATATTCCGCCAGCGAAATCAGGCCGATCGCAATCAGCAGCAGCGGCCACCACTGCGCATACCAGTTCCAAACCGCATATCCGTTGATGCGGCCGACCTCCACCAGCAGCGCAATCACGCCGACCGTCAGCAGCACGATCGGCCCTGTAATCGATCCTCGCCGTCCGGCACGCCAGTACGCGCGCCAGTAATGGCGCTGCGCCCGCGCCTGGTCCCGCTGCGCGCGGGCATAGTCGCGGATCTGCTGTCTCGGGTCGCGTTGAGGATTCGGTGGCGGGTATTGGCCCTGATTTGGCGGCGGATACTGTGGAGGCGTGCTCATCGCTTACTTTCTTTCCAGGTCTCGCGGCATGTCTGGAGGCGTGATCGTCAAAGCGCTCGAAGAAGGCGGCGCAACATTCGTCCCTCCCCAGCCGCTCGGCTGCCCGGGATACGGCCCCTGCGGCCCCTGATTTGGCCCTGTGTATGGTCCCGGGTACGGTCCTTGATTCGGATACTGCGCCTGCGTCCATGCCGCGCGCTCCGCCAGTTGCAGTATCCCGAGCGCAATCAGGTACAGCGGCCAGCTCTTGCCGTAGGAGAGAATGTGCCACTGGTCCAGCAGTGCCGTAAGCCCGAAAACCAGAATCATCACCGGACCCTTGATCCGGTGCAGAAAGATATACCGGTTCACTGTGCACCTCCCGTTGGCGGAGGAGGTGGCGGGGGCGGTGGGGGAGGGGAAACCTCATGCGACCGGCGGACAAACAGCATCGCGCCGAATGCGATAATCAGCAGCGGCCACAGCCGCCCGAACCAGTCAAAGTGAAAAATATCCAGTGTGTTCAGCAGGAACAGCACGCCCAGCCCGATCAGCACCAGCGCTCCGATTGGCTCGCGGCCGCGTAGCGGAGCCGGAGGCGGCTCAACCCCCGGGGAAAACGGTGGAATAGGTGGCGGAGGCGCGGAATATGGCGCGTATGGGTCCCCTGCACCCGCTGTAGGCGCAAACCCTGCCATCGGTGTAAACCCGGCCGCAGGTGGCGGAGGCACTTGCGGTCCGCCAATGCCTCCAGGTCCACCAATTCCTCCGGGCCCGCCGATGCCACCCAGGCCGCCCATTGGATTCGGAATTCCAAGCTTTGCCCCAAGATCATTCAACCCGAATGGATCAGGCAGCGGCAGCCCATCGCGCCGCGCTTTCGCCGTCTGATACGCGTCAAAGACTTGATACGCGACCCACGCAGCGATAAAAATCCCGAAGATGCCGTGATTGTCCGTAATGCCCACCAGGATCACGAACACCAGTACATGTACCATGCCCTTGATGAACTGCCCGTTGTACATCGCGCCCACTCCGGGAATGAATCCCAGCGCAAACGCTGTTCCAGGATTCGGCCCTGAAGGTGCAATCACGCCCGGCACTGGCCCAGCGCCTGGCACAGCACTTGGTATGGGTCCCGCGCCGCTAATACCCAGCCGTGCCGCAAGGCACTGCTCGCAATAGATCACGCCGGCAACCGACCGCACGCAATTCGTGCACAATGCCTTGCCGCAATTCTGGCAATAAGCTGCTACCGGAACATCGGGATGGTTAACGCAATTCATGCCAGGCTCCTTCCTGCCTGATCTCCGTCACAAACCACTGCAATGTTTTCCCCTTCTTCTGTTTTCTTTATGTACTGCTCTGTCTTTTTGATCTCATCTCCGGGCATCGCCTCGCGGGCCATTTCAGGACTGCCCCACAGCAGACCCTCCTGCGGCATCTTCGTCGTCGGCTCCAGCTTGCCGCCGTTTTTGTGGCCGTTCCCTTGCGGATTCTGTGGTACATTCTGCTGTTCCGGCTGCGATGGTTGCTGCATCTCTTCCACCTTCCGCAGCTCGCGCATCTTCGACTCAACCTCATACACCAGCCGCAGATTGTCGTAGTACTGCACAAACGACTTCTTAGCCCCGTAGAACTGCTGCGTCAGATTCATCTCCATGCTTGCCGGAGTCAGGTCCGACAGCTTCAGGTTCGTCAGCTTCACCCCAGCCAGATTCAGCGTCAGCGCAATCGAGAAGAACGCCATCGCCACCGTCATCATCATCCGCGTATCCCACATCCGCCGCATCGGCAGCACATGCGCCGGAACAGGGATCTGAGCTGCTCCGGCCAATGCCAGCGGTCCTACCGCTGACGCCGCGCCGATTGCCTTGCTCGCGCGGCTGGTCTTCTCCAGGATGCGCTCCACTATGTTCGCCGGAACCTCCGGCTCTGCCTGCAGAAACTGCAGCCACTCTTGGCCCTGCCTCGACTCGGCGAGCAGTTGCGCGCACGCTTCGCAGCTTGAGCTGTGCTCATCGAAAGCAGTGCGATCGGCCGCTGGCAGAGACCCGTCGAGCGCGTCTGTCAGCAGGTCTTCCCACTGCTCGCAGCGTATCGGTCCTCCAGTAAATCCGGACCTGACCGCTGGCTCCTTCCCAAATGGATTCCGCTCACTCATCGTCACACCACCTGTCCCTTGTTACGGTCCAGTAAACGGGCCAGTTCCGCACGGCCCCTGCTGATCCGGGACTTTACCGTCCCTTCGGGAATGCGCAGCACCTGCGCAATCTCCTTGTAATCCATGTCTTGCAGGTCGCGAAGGATCACCGCTTCGCGCAATTCTGGTGAGATGCGTGTCAGCGCCTCCTGCACCATCCTCGCAATTTCTTTTTGTGCCGCGCGATCATGCTGCGACGGGCCCCGCGCCGCCAGCCGCGCCGCAATCGTCGGATCGTCCGCCTCGTCCCACCCGGCATCCATCGAATCCGTTGCCCGCTGCTGTTTTGTCCGACGGAAATGGTCCACCAGCAAGTTTCGCGTCAGCGTCGTGATCCACGTCTGAAAGCTGCCCCGCGCCAGATCGAACGTTGTCAGGTTTCCGTAGACCTTCAGAAACACATCCTGCGTCAGGTCCTCGGCGTCATGCGCCGATCCCGTAAAACGGTAGCAAAGCGAATACACGCGCCGATGATGCGCCTTCACCAGCTCCGTCCACGCGCCGGAGTCGCCGTCTAGGCACCGCTGCACCACGATCTGCCAATCGGCTTCCAACGCGCGCTCTGCTCCCCGTACCCGCTCTGTTCCTGAAATCCCTGAAACCGCCCCGCTCCGTCCCGGCAGCGCCGTCGGAGGGATGTTCCCGCCTTGCCGCAGCAACTCCCGCCGTCGCGAGTCCTGGCGCGGACGCTCTTGCCTCACCGCCGTCGCAGCCTCGCCTCCCCACGACTCGGGCCGACGTGCCCGGACAATCCGGAACCCGTCCATCTCCCACGTCATTGCTGCCGCATAGCTCATGGAAAGCTATACGCACCCGCTTGGCAAATGGTTCCAGAGCCGCAGAATACAGGAAAAGCAGGCAGGAGACACCGGAGCCGCCTCGTCAAAGCCGGCCTCGAACTTCCCAAGTAGTTGGCCAAACTGACCGGATCAGCCATCGTATGCGATCATAGTTGGCATTCCGCCGTACCGCGCGAGCGAGCGATGCAGACCTTCCTTCAGGATCTCCGATACTCACTCCGGCAGCTCCTCAAAAATCCCGGCTTCGCTCTCACCGCGATCCTCTCCCTGGCGCTCGGCATCGGAGCCACCGTCTCCGTCTTCAGCGTGATCTACGGCGTGCTGCTGCATCCCTTTCCCTATGC
>JASHRS010000276.1 GCA_030037215.1 Silvibacterium sp.
GCAGCTCCGGCGGAAAAGATTGCGGGGCGCGTGTTCAACGTGGCCTGCGGCCAGAAGCATACGCTCAACGACACGTTTCGCATTCTGGCGAAGCTGCTGGACTTCAAAGAGCAGCCAATTTATGGTCCTGCGCGCACAGGAGATATTCGGGATTCGCTGGCAGACATTTCAGCAGCGCGCGAAGCCTTTGGTTATGAGCCAATTGTGAGCTTTGAAGAGGGACTGCGACGCACGGTTGAGTGGTATCGGCACCAGTATGCCGAGTCCGCCACCAGATAGCGCGAAATCAGGCAGTGGGCTACTTTGAGTAGCCTGCTGCCCGAAATTACTGACAGGTGCGCAGTTAACGAAAGCGGCGTATATTTGCCTCCGCAGTCAAGAATCCTTCTAAAGGCAGGTATGCGATGAAGAAATATGCTGCGGAATTAGTGGGAACCTTTGTGCTGGTGTTCGGCGGAGTGGGCAGTGCTGTGCTGGCCGGCAGCCATATCGGCTTTGCGGGCGTGGCGCTGGCCTTCGGTCTCTCACTTCTGGTGATGTGCTACACAATTGGGCCCATCTCCGGATGCCACATCAATCCGGCTGTAACCCTGGGCGTATTGCTCACGAAAAAGATCAGCGTAAAAGATTCGATCGGCTACTGGATCGCGCAGATCATCGGTGCAATTATTGCGGCTGCGGTGATCCTGTTTATCGCCAAGGGATTGCCGGGCGGATACGATCCATCTGTTTCCGGGCTGGGTGCCGACGGCTATGGGCTGCATTCGCCGGACCATTATTCAATGGCCGCAGGATTTGTGGCTGAGGTGGTGCTGACTTCATTTCTAGTGATTGTGGTCATTGGAGCGACAGATGTTAAGGCCCCTGTGGGCTTTGCAGGAGTTGCGATTGGCTTGGTGCTGACGCTGATTCACCTGGTCGGCATTCCGATTACGAATACTTCCGTAAATCCGGCGCGCAGCATCGGGCCGGCTATTTTTGTGGGTGGATGGGCGTTGCAGCAACTCTGGCTTTTTATTGTCGCGCCACTGATTGGAGCCATTCTGGCGGCGGTTGTTTACAAAGGGATTCGTCTGCCCGATGAGGTGATCGCTGTCTCAACAGCCGAGCGCGCGCTGCCAAGCCAACAGGCGGAGCGGCGCTGAGGTTTGTTCATCCTGCCGGCATTGTTCGGTACCGGCAGGATGAAATGCGTGGCTGCCCGCTACTGCTGCGCGGCCTTCACCAGGTCGCGCAGCGGATCAAGAACAGTGAAACGCACAAGGCCGGCCGGCTGCTGTGCCTGATCGATCAGCTCAAGCCGCGTCTGCGCCCATCCGGCTGGGGCGGCCTCGTGTTTCGCGAGGTAGTTCAGCGCTTCCTCGCCCGTGGTTCCCAGGTCGACAAGCTGTTGCGCGCGCGGGGCAGCGTCATTGAGCAGCGGTGACGCGGTCATAAGCGCCTGAGCCTGGGGTCCTGCAGCGATCCAATGCTGGAAGATTGTCTCAAGCTTGATTCCGGCCTGTGGATCGTTGCCTGCAAGATAATCGCGTACCAGCACCTGCATTCCGTGCAGCGACGGAGGGTCGGGGCGGACCGCGTCGATCAGGTGGTCCATGGGCGTAAGCTGCGTGGTGTGCTGCAACTTATACCGCTGGTCGAAGCCGACGGGCTGTAGAACGCTTGCGAGGATACGCAGTGGCTGGATGGCTCCAGTGCCCGCGAGCTGGCGCAGGGCTACGTCTTGATTGGAGATCTGCGTGAGGCCGAGGGCTTCCAGGCGCAGGTTTTCAACCCAAAGGCGGCGGTACATGTCATCGACATTGTTCACACTCTGCGGCGACCACAGCCGCTCTGCGATGGCTGCGGTACGCGGCCAGATGCGCGAATCGATGCTGCGCGGTGAGACGTGCTCGCCCCACATGCAGGCTTCGCCGCCGAGGATATGCGCCTGTTGCTCAGGAGTGAGATCGCCGTTCGCAGGCAGCGGGTCGACGAGGTAGTGCTGGCCGGCGGAGTCGATGTGGTCGAGATAGTATCCGGCGGAGAGGATTCCGTCATAACCCTGCTTTGCACTGGCGGCGAGCGAGTCGAAACCGCGCCATGACTGAATGACGGCGTCTTTTGAAAGACCGGGCTCGAAGATCTCATCCCAGCCGACCATGTGCTTGCCGTGCTTCTTGAGGATCGGCATAAGCTGCTGCTCGAAGTAGGTCTGCAGATCGGCCGTAGTGTGCATATTGTGCTTCTGCATGAACTCCTGAATGTGTGGATTGTTCTTCCACTGCACGCCGTTGTTCTCGTCGCCGCCAACATGCATATATGGGTCGGGGAAGATTTTGGCCATCTCTCCGATGAACTTGTCGAGGAACTTGTAAGTGCTTTTCTGTGTTGGGTCCATGGTCGCGTCGAGGACCCCGAAAACGGGAGAGATGGTATACGGGCCCGGAGCACTGGCCAGCTGGGGATAACCGACGTACCAGGCCTGCGCATGGCCGGGAATGTCGAACTCAGGCACGACGCGGATGCCGCGTGCGCGGGCGTAAGCGACGATCTCGCGCGCCTGGTCCTGCGTGTAAAACTCGCCGTTGGAGCCCATTTCCGTGAGTTTCGGGAAAACCTTGCTCTGGATGCGGAAGCCCTGATCGTCGGAGAGATGCCAGTGGAAAACGTTGAGCTTGACGGCGGCCATTCCGTCGAGAGTGCGCTTGATAACGTCAACTGGCTCGAAGTGGCGGCTGCAGTCGATCATCAGGCCGCGCCAGCGGAAGCGCGGCGTGTCCTGAATGGAAACGGCGGGAACGAAGTAACTGGTGCTGTCGTTCTGTACGAGCTGCAGGAAGGTCTCGAGGCCGCGCATGGCGCCGACGTCGGTTGCGGCTTTGAGATGCGCTCCGGTAGGGGTGACGTCGAGCGAGTAGGACTCGTCTTCATCGACGCTCTGGACGGCTTCGCCGGGGCCGTCGACGGTGATGAGCAGCGTAGCGGACTTCGAAGCTGATGGCGTAAGCGCAATCTGCAGTCCGGTGTGGTTTTCAAGCTGAGTAAGCATCCGCGCGATGGCGTCGTCGAGGCGCTGGTCGTGAAAGCTGTCTGTGGCCGCAGTAAAGGATGTTGTGAGCGGCAGTACGCCGGACTGCACGGATAGATGTGCAGGCTCGGGCATGAGCGTATTGACGAATGCAGTGGAAGTTTGGGCGGAGGTTTGAGCCATCGCGGTCAGAAGACTCCCGGTCGCGAACAAAGCACCAGCAAACAAGGCAAGAGAGGTCCGTCGCAGCATCTGAATTTTTTCCTCGACTACAAAAGATAATCCCTTGCAAGTTTTGTATGGCTGTCTAGACGTGTCAAGTTTTGGGGTTTTTAGAGCGTCTGCTTCGCTTCCAACTCTGCCCAGCGCGCGAAAAGAGTGTCGATGCTCTGCTGGGCGGCTTCTGTCTCGGTCAGTGCGATCTGAAGGCGCACAGCATCAGTGGCTACGGATGGGTCTTCGAGCATAGCGCGGGCTTTGCTTAGCGCCTCTTCAGCCTCGGCAATGCGGTGTTCCAACGTGGCCCACTCTCGCGCTTCAAGGTAAGAAAGTTTTTTCTTCGCTGGTGGTTGTGGAGGCGCCGGGTCTTTGGGCTCAGTTGCACGTGGCTGCTTTTTTAATTGCTCTCGCGCCTCGATCCACGCTTCCCACTGCGAGTAGTCTGCGAAGATTGCGGCGTTGCCTTCGCCATCGAGACCGATGACGATATTCGCGATGCGGTCGAGCATGTAGCGGTCATGAGTAACGAGAACGAGTGAGCCGGGATATTCGAGTAAGGTCTCTTCAAGAATTTCGAGCGTGGGTATGTCGAGATCGTTGGTCGGCTCGTCGAGCAGAAGCAGATCAGCAGGCTGCAGCATAAGCTGCGCAATCAGCACGCGGGCGCGTTCGCCGCCTGAAAGGCGCGAGACCGGCTGGTTGAGCTGTTCGCCGGTAAAGAGAAAGCGCGCCGCCCAGGACGCGACGTGAATCACGCGATCCTGATAAACGACGGCATCACTGTCCGGCGCAAGCGCGCGGCGGAGGGTCTGATTTTCGTCGAGCTGACGGTTCTGTTCGAAGTAAGTAGTACGGAGTTGGTTCGCGCGCCTGATATTTCCAGACGTGGGTTCAATTTCGCCGGTGAGCAGGCGCATGAGGGTGGTCTTGCCGCTGCCGTTTGGGCCGACGAGCCCCACGCGCATTCCAGCAGTGAGATTGAAGCTGAGATTATTGAAAAGCTGCTTGCCTTCGATGCTGTAGCTGATGTCTTCGAACTCAACAAGGCGCTTGGTCTGGCGTCCGGATGCTGTGAAGTCGAAGTTGGCTGTAACTGTGCGTGTGCGCGCGTTGATGTCGGCGAGCTCGGCGATCAGGCGGTTGGCATTGTCGATGCGGGCCTTGGCCTTGGTGGCGCGGGCTTTTGGACCGCGACGCAGCCATTCCTTTTCAATTCGGACACGGTTTTCAAGAGCCTCCTGGTGGCGCGCCTGCGCGTGCAGAAATTCTTCTTTGGCTTCGAGAAACTGGCTGTAGTTTCCGGTCGAGCGCAGCATGCCGTTGGGGTATGCGCGGTTGAGCTCGGCCATCTGCGTTGCCGTGTTTTCGAGAAAATAGCGGTCGTGGCTGATGATGACCGACGCAAACGATTCAGCCCCGAGCAGGTCTTCGAGCCACTCAATTCCCGCAAGGTCAAGGTGGTTGGTTGGCTCGTCGAGCAACAGCAGGTCGGGGTGTTGCACGAGAGCCTCGGCGATGGCCAGGCGCTTTTTCCAGCCGCCGGAGAAAGCCGCGGCTTCGGCTTCGAAATCGGTGAATCCCGCCAAGCCCAGAATCGAGCGCAAACGCTGCTCCCAGTCAGCTTCCGGCACGCGTGCGCGCTTGAGCGCGGCTTCGATGATGGTGCGAACAGTTGCTCCATCATGGAACTGCGAATCCTGCTCGACGTACGCCATGCGCAGGTTTTTGCGAGGCGTGACCTGACCGGAGTCGGGATCGATTTCGCCCGAGAGCATCTTCAGCAGCGTGGACTTGCCGCTCCCGTTGGGGCCAATGAGGCCGATGCGGTCGCCTTCGTTGACGGTGAAGGAGACGTCGCGAAAGAGCGTGGTGGCGCCGAAGGATTTGCCGACAGACTGTGCGTTGAGCAGGAGAGCCAACGGGTTTCTCCTGCTACTTCGCGGATGCAGTTGCGGTGAGGTACTCTTCGTACGGTCCCTTGAAATCCTCGATCGCTCCGTGCTCAAAGTGCCAGATGCGCGTCGCGACTTCGTCGATCAGGTCGTGGTCGTGCGTGACCAGCAGGACGGTGCCCTCATATTTCTGCAGTGCGATGTTGAGCGCGTTGATGGATTCGAGGTCGAGGTGGTTCGTCGGCTCGTCGAAGATGAGGATATTGGGCTTCTGCAGCATGAGCTTGCAGAAGAGCAGGCGCGCGGTCTCGCCTCCGGAGAGCGCGGAGGTCGGCTTCAGGCCCTCTTCGCCGCGAAAGAGCATCTGGCCGAGGATGCCGCGAATTTCTTCCTTCGTGACTTTGGGGTCGAACTGGTGCAGCCAATCGGAAACATTCATTCCGTGCTCGATCACGCCAGTATGGTCTTGCGGGAAATAGCCGATCTGGGCTTCGTGCCCCCATTTGATGTTGCCGGAGTCGAGCATGAAGCCTTTTTCGGCGAGATCGGGTGAAGTCGAGAGCAGCGACTTGAGCAGCGTGGTCTTGCCCAGACCGTTGCGACCCATAAGCGCGATCTTTTCGCCGCGCATCACCATGGCTCCGAAATCGGATATGACCTTCTGATCGCCGTAGCTCTTGCTCAGGCTGTCGAATTCGAGCGCAGTTTTGCCGGAGGGCCGGTTCTGGTCGAAGCGGATGTAGGGACGCTGAATGTTGGAGCGCGCGAGCTCAGTGGTTTGTAACCGCTCAACCTCCTTTTTGCGGCTGGTTACCTGGCTGGAGCGGGTTCCGGCAGCGAAGCGGGCGATGAATTCGTTGAGCTGGGCGATCTTTTTCTCGCGCTGCTCGTTCTGCGATTCCAGGCGCGCGCGAATCTGTGTCTTGGCCACGACCATGTCGTCGTATCCGCCGGTGTACGTGATGATTGTTTGGTAGTCGATGTCGGCGGTATGCGTGGTCACACTGTTGAGAAAGTGCCGGTCGTGTGAAATCGTGATCAGCGTTCCCTCAAAGCGGGTGAGAAAGTCCTGCAGCCAGTGGATCGAGTCGAGATCGAGGTGGTTCGTAGGCTCGTCCAGCAGCAGCGCCTGGGGTTTGCCGAACAACGCCTGCGCCAGCAGCACGCGGACCTTCTGGCCGCCCTGCAGCTCGCTCATCTTGCGCTCATGCAGCTCGTCGGGAATGTCGAGGCCCTGAAGCAGAATGGCGGCATCGCTTTCGGCGGTGTAGCCGTCTTCTTCGCCAACGATTCCTTCGAGCTCACCCAGGCGCATGCCGTCTTCGTCGGTCAGCTCGGACTTGGAGTAGATGGCATCGCGCTCTTCGAGCGCAGACCACAGCGGCTTGTTGCCCATGATCACGGTGTCGATAACGCGAAAGGCATCAAAGGCAAACTGGTCCTGGCTAAGGACGCCGATTTTCTTCGGGCGCACCACGTCGCCCTTCTGCGCGTCGAGCTCGCCGGAAAGGACTTTCATGAACGTCGATTTGCCGGCCCCGTTAGGGCCGGTGAGTCCGTAGCGGCGGCCCGCGATGAAGGTGACGGTGACGTCTTCAAACAGAATTTTCGCGCCGTAGCGCATGCTTACGTTGCTTACTGAAATCATTTCTGGTCCGTGTCGGTATTGTGGCACCGGGTCTGCGCGAATGCCGGGATGGCGCGAGTCAGATGCGGTGAAAGGTGCCCGTTTCTCTATTCTAAAGGCTTTGTGCGCTCTTTAGAAGAGATGCGTGATGATCTGGTTCGTGGCAAACGCGGCAACGTAAGCAAGCACGCTCATATAGGCGAACTGCAGCGCGGGCCATCTCCAGCTGTTCGTCTCGCGTTTTACAATCGCCAGCGTCGAGGTGCACTGCATGGCGAAGGCAAAAAAGACGACCAGGGCCATCGCTCCGCCGAGCGTGAGGTCGTGGCGCAATGCGGCTTGCAGGCTTAGCGATTGAGTAGCGGGGTCGGCTCCATAGAGCGTGCCCAGCGTACCGACGATCACTTCGCGCGCCACGATGGAGCTAAGCAGCCCGATGCCGATCTTCCAGTTAAAGCCGAGCGGGCGAATCACCGGCTCAATCCAAAGACCGACGCGACCGATAACACTCTGCGGCAGATCGGCATGGAACGGAACGTGGCTGAGCATCCAGAGCACGATCATCACGCTGAGGATGATGGTTCCGGCCTGCTTGAGGAACACACCGCCGCGATCGATCAGGCGCAGGCTCAGCGAGCGTACGGTGGGCAGGCGGTACTGCGGCAGCTCCAGAATGAACGGCGCGGAAGCAGTCTTGAGAATCGACGACTTGAGCAGCCAGGCGGTACCGAAAGCGGCGAGGAAGCCGAGCACGTAAAGCGAGAGCATGACAGCGGCGCGCATTCCGAGGAAGCCGCCGAGGATGTCGCGGTTGGGAATGAAGGCCGCGATCATCAGAATGTAAATCGGCAGGCGCGCGGAGCAGGTCATGAACGGTGCAACGAGAATAGTTGCGAAACGGTCGCGCTTGTTTTCGATCGTACGCGTGGCCATGATGGCGGGAACGGCGCAGGCATAGGCCGAGAGCAAGGGGATGAAGGCCTTCCCGTTCAGTCCAATCGACCGCATGACGCGGTCGGCGATCAACGCGGCACGGGCAAGGTAGCCGGAGTCTTCGAGGATTCCGATGAAAAGAAACAGCAGCAGAATCTGCGGCAGGAAGACCAGCACCGCAGCCACGCCTTTCCATATCCCGTCGATGAGAAGTGACTCAACCCAGCTATGGCCCAGCAGAGCCCCGACCTTATCGCCTGCGGTGTTGAGGATGTTCTGCATCCCGTCGCTCAACGGCTGCCCGATGGTAAACACAACCTGGAACACGGCGATGACGACCACGAGAAAGAGCAGCGGTCCCCAGATGCGGTGCAGGAGTATCTTGTCGAGCTTGCGCGTCCACTCAGATGAGAGCGGTGCCTTGTACTTGGTGCGCGTGCTGATGCCTGTGGCCCACTGGCGATAGGAGCGGGGATTGCCGACCACGGGCAACTCAAGCCGCGTGGTTGGATGCTCCTGCGGCGTGTGGCTCTTGCTGTCGAGGAAGTGCGTGATGGCGTCGAGGCCGGTCCCGCGCGTGGCGCTGATTTTGGCTACCGGAACGCCAAGCTCCTTCGCGAGCGCGAGCGTGTCGGCCTCGCCGCCGCGTGTCTCCATCAGGTCGCTCATGTTGAGCAGAACGAGTGTGGGAAGACCGAGCGACAACACGGGCGCAGCCAGCATCAACTGACGGCGCAGGTGCAGGGAATCGAGCACCAGCAGAACGGCGTCAGGCGCCGGCGTGCCGGGCATGGCTCCGTGGAGCACGTCGACGGCAACGCGGGAGTCCTCGGAATAGGAATCGAGGCTGTAGATGCCGGGCAGATCGATGAGGACGAGATCGCTGCGGCCGATTCCACTGAGTTTGCCGAAGTGCTGCTCAACGGTTACGCCGGGATAGTTGGCGACCTTCTGACGCAGGCCGGTGAGGCGATTGAAGAGTGTAGACTTGCCGGAGTTCGGCGGCCCGACGAGCGCGACGGTGCGAATTTTTCCCGGTGTACGCGGCGCGACGACAGGGGATTCAAGAAGCGCAACGCCTGTGTCGGTCGAGCAGCAATCGCTCATCGGGGCCCTTCCTGCTGCGGACGCACGCGAATATGGCAGGCGGTCTCACGGCGCAATGCGATCTCGAAGCCGTCAATGGAATAAACGGTGGGGTCACCGGCAGGAGCGCGGCGTATCACGACAACACGTGCTTCGGGAGCAAAACCCATGTGCATAAGGTGGTGTCCGATCTCGTCGGGCAGGTCCAGTGACTCAACGACCGCAGTCGTGCCCACGCTCAATTCGCTTAATGCGCTCAACGTGTGAATTCCGCGTGAATTTTGATGAGAAATCCACTGCCTTTGGTTCATCATAGCGCAACTACGACCATTTTGCTCGGAGTTAGGCCGGAGCATGTGTTCGATTCTGAACAGTGGTTTTCGGGAATGGACAGGAACAGTTGCGAGCGCCGATGTTAACCCACAGAAATTGATGGAGTTAATCACCGCTTAGATTGGGCTGCGGCTTGCAAAATAAGAGAGATGAATCCTCAAGCAACGGGGTGGTGGCGTGCTGAATGATCTGAAGTTTGCATTACGGCAGTTGCGTAAGTCTCCGGGGTTTACCGTGACAGCGCTGTTGACGCTGGCGCTTGGGATTGGAGCAACAACCGCGATCTTCACACTGGTGTATGACGCGATGCTACGGCCGCTGCCCTTTGCGAACGCGGACCGGCTGGTGACAATCGAAGAGAGGGCTGCTGAATGGGCAGACATGTATCCCACGCTGCCCGTAAACGCCAACCACTTCACCTTCTGGCAGCAGCACAACAACAGCTTTCAGTCGATCGCGGTGATGGATGAGTCTTCTCTGCCGCTGGGTGCGAATGGGCGTCCGATGCAGGCAGGCGTGCTGCGCGCAACACCGGGAATTTTCTCCGTGCTTGGAGTGGAGCCGCGACTCGGGCGCGCATTCACGGTCGATGAGGCGCAGCCCGGCCACGAGCGTGTCGCTGTGCTGCTCTACGACCTGTGGCGGGAGCAATTCGGGAGCGACCCGGGGATTGTCGGCAGGACAATTACGCTGAACGGATTTCCATACACGGTCGTAGGAGTGATGCCGGAGTCGTTCCACATGCCACCAACCGAGTCAACGGCATTCGGGAACAGCGCTCGGTCACAGCCGCTTGGCGTGTTGGTTCCCATGGCATTCAGCAAAGATCAGTTGGAAGAGGCCATGGGAGACATGAACTACTTCGGGCTGGGTCGGCTGAAGCCTGGAGTATCAATCGCCGAGGCGAACGCCGAGTTGAACGCAGAGCAGCACACAATTTCCGCCAGCCTCCCGGCGGAGGAGAAGGCTACGCTGTCCGCGATTCTTACGCCATGGCAGCAGCAATTGGTGGGGAACAACCGGACTGCTTTAATTGCCCTCCTCGCGGCGGTTGCCGGACTGCTGCTGGTAGGGTGCGTGAACATTGCCAATCTGCTGCTCGCGCGCGCGACAGGACAGAGGCAGCAGATGGCGGTGGCAGCCGCGCTGGGGGCCAGTCAAAAGGAACTGCTGCGTATGTCGCTTCGCGAAACCGCAGTGCTGGCGGTCACCGGCGGGGGGCTGGGCGTTCTGCTGGCGGCAACGCTGGTGCCCATGATGCAACGCTATCTGCCTCCGGCGCTGAATTTCCGCGGGTCGCTCCACCTGGACTGGGCCGGTGCGGCATGCGCAGTTGTGCTTGTGGTTCTGGCAACGCTGTTGGCTGGTGCGGCTCCGGCCTGGGCGGCATCGCGGACCGCTCCTCGCGAGGTGCTGCACAGCGAGTCGCGGCTGACTACTGAGTCGCGCGGTAGCAGGCGGATGCGGCGGGCTCTGGTCAGTGTCGAGGTGGCAATAAGCGTGGCGTTGGTGCTGATGACCAGCCTGCTGACGGCGAGCCTGGTGAAACTGATGCGTGTCAACCGGGGATTCGATGCCGAGCGGACCATGACCGCGATGCTGGATCTGCCGATGCAGTCCTATCCAGGCACGCAGCGGCGGGTCGAGTTCTACAAAGAGGTGCTGGGGCGGCTGAATAATTTGCCCGGTGTACAGCACGCGGCCATTACCAGTGTGTTGCCGCTATCCGGCGACTCGTGGGGAGACATGGCCCGGATCATTGGCGACAACCGGCCGTGGATGCAGTTGACGACCGAGCATTTTCGCTGGATAAGCCCAGGATATTTTGAAGCGATCCACCTGCCGCTGGTGGCGGGACGGTATCTGAGCGTGAGCGACGAAGGGAAGAATGTCGCGATTGTCTCCGAAAATACCGCTAAGGCACTATGGCCGGGGCGAGATCCTTTGGACCAGCAGTTCCAGCGTGGCGGCGTGCCGGACGAGAAGCCGTTCACAGTAATCGGCGTGACAGCGGATGCGCGGACAATCTCGCTGGCGAAGCCCGACCCGATGATGATCTATGTGCCCTACTGGTATCGCTGCAATGAAGCAGCGGGACTGGTCGTGCGCACACGACAGGATCCGACGATGATGGCGGACGCGATCCGGAAAACGATCTGGAGCGTGGATCCGAGTGTTCCTGTGCCTACGGTCCGGACGCTTAGCGGTGTGGTTGCAGATTCCGTTGCGAGCCGGCGCTTCGAGATGGATTTGCTGCTCCTGTTTGCGATGAGCGCATTGTTGCTGGCTGGATTGGGCGTGTACGGCGTGGTGACGTATTCCGTGGTGCAGCGCCAGCGGGAGATCGGATTGCGGATGGCGCTGGGCGCACAGCGGCAAAGTATCTACAGAATGGTGCTGCGCGACGGATTACTGCCCGTTGCGGCCGGAGCAGCAGCGGGAGTTGCGCTGACTTTCGGCTTGGCGCGCCTCATAGGTAGCCTGTTGTTCGAGGTCAGCCCGTACAGCCCTTCAATGACCGCAGTGGCGGTCTGTCTTCTGGCAGCCGTAGGGACGATTGCCTGTCTCTTGCCGGCGCAGCGGGCGGCAAAGGTAGAGCCGATGGAAGCGCTGCGGGCGGAGTAGGAAATGGCCTTCATATGGGCCGTAAAGAACGACCGGACTGCGTGGATTTGGAGTGATGGATATGCTGAATGATCTGAAGTTTGCATTACGGCAGTTGCGGAAGTCTCCAGCGTTTGCGGTGACGGCGATTGTGACGCTGGCGCTGGGCATCGGCGTGAACACGGCGATCTTTTCGCTGGTGGACTCGATCCTGCTTGAGCCGCTGCCATTTCCGCATCAAGACCGGCTGATGAGCATCATTGGCTACGGCAGGCCTGGAAGTGATGATGCTACCCCCTATCCCAAGGGCTGGATTCGCGCGCTTGACCAGCACTCCAGCGCGTTTGCCGCGATCAGCGGTTTTGGCACTGATACCGAGTCGAACGTGGGCGAATCCAACTCGCCGAATCGCGTTTTTGGCGCGGAAGTGATGGCCAATGCCCTGAGCACGCTCGATCTTCATCCCGCGCTGGGGCGGTTTTTCACCGCAGACGATGCAATGGCTGAGCAGAATCCTGTGGTGGTGTTGAGCTACGGTTACTGGAAGGAGCATTTCGGAGCAAATCCTGAGGTAATTGGGCAATCGATCCGCATCGATGGTATTTCCCGGCAGATCGTCGGCGTGATGCCTGCAGGCGTGCGCTTTCCATATGCGGATACTCAGTTTGTAACGCCTGTGACATTCAAGGGCGGCGACCCGTACGATCCGTGGACCAATTTCAATTTGCGCGCCTTTGGACGCCTGAAAGACGGCGTGACGCCCGCACAGGCACAGGACGAGCTGCGTCGTCTACAGCCTTCACTGTTGCCGATGTTTCCGTGGCGTATGCCGGACCAATGGGCGGCGAGCATGGCAGCGGTTCCGCTGCTCGATTCGATTGTGGGCAACATGCGGGCGCGCCTGTTGCTGCTTTTTGGCGCGGTGGGCCTGGTGCTGCTGATCGCCTGCGCGAATGTGGCGAACCTGATGCTGGCGCGTGCCGCCAGCCGCGAGCGCGAGATCGCGATCCGCGGCGCGCTGGGCGCATCCGGCGGGCGGCTGATCCGGCAACTGCTTTCTGAGAGCGTGCTCATCGGCGTGCTTGCAGGCACGGCGGGCCTCATGGCTGCGTCGTTCAGCCTGCGCCTGATGACAAAGCTGCTTCCGGCGGATACGCCTCGATTGAACGATCTTGGCCTGCACTGGCATGCGTTTCTGTTCGCGGCCGGCGTTTCTGTGCTGACCGGGCTGCTGTTCGGATTGGTTCCGGCCTTGCGCATGGCCTCGCCTAATCTGCAGAGCACGCTGCAGTCGAGCAGCCGAGGCGCGGCAGGCAACGCTTCGCACTTCCGCACGGCCATATTGCTGGTGATGGGTCAGATCGGGCTGTCGGTTGTGGTGATCACTGCGGCGGGCCTCATGCTGCACAGCCTGTACAGTCTTTCGCGAGTGAACCCGGGGTTCCGCACCGATCGCATCGTTACCGCTGAGGTTTCGATGGATTCGAATGCGTGTGCGCAGAAAGGGCGCTGCCTGGCATTCTTCCAGACGCTGCTCGACCGCGTGCGCGGCATTCCAGGAACGGAGAACGTTGCCCTTACCGACTCTCTGCCGTTGAGCGGGCGCGACAGCAACTATGTTTTCGACGCGGAAGGCCATCCGCGAGCGGCGCGCGAGCTGGCCTTTCTGGCTGCGGAACAGACCGTTTCGCAGGATTATTTTGCGACGCTCGGCATGCATCTGATGCGCGGACGGCTGTTGGATGAGCAGGATGCTTCGGGGACAAGCAGAGCCGTGGTGATCAATGAGCACATGGCGAACCACCTGTGGCCACATCAGGATCCGCTCGGCAGGCACATCATCAGTGTTAACGACGAACTGACACCGGGCCTATTGGACCCGAATACAGCGGCGATTGTTGTGGGTGTGGTTGCAAATGCGCATGAAGTAAGCCTGTCGGGCAACTTCGGCGATGCAGTTTTTCTGCCGATGAGCCGGACGAATGAGCAGCCTGTGATGTATGTGTTGCTGCGTACGCAGGCAAGCACGCAGGAGGCTGTCGACGCGCTGCGGCGGACGGTAGCGGAGATCGATCCGCAGGTTCCGGTCACGCGCGTGCGCACACTGAATGAGGTGGTGGCGGCGTCGGAGTCGGCCTCGCGCTCGCTGACCGTTCTGCTGTTGTGCTTCGGCGTGCTCGCGGTTGTAATCGGAGCCGTCGGCGTTTACAGCCTCATCGCCTATATCGTGAGCTGGCGGACGCGGGAGATCGGCATCCGGCTGGCGCTCGGCGCACAGCGATGGACGGTGGTGCGCAGTATCGTGCTGCGCAGCGTGGCGCTGGCCGCAGGAGGGTCGGCGATAGGCCTTGCAGGAGCCGCGGCCTCGGCGCGCCTGCTGAAGAGCTTTCTCTTTGGCGTAAGCCCGCTCGATCCTGTGACGTTCTTAAGCGCGCCGCTGCTGATGATCCTGTTGGCAATTGTGGCGGCATGGGTGCCGGCACGACGCGCCGCAAGCATCGATCCGGTCAAGGCATTGAGGAACGAGTGACCGCTGGCTGTGCATCGTTTTCATGCGCTGGCCTTGCGGGTCAAAGATGTAATTGAGGTGACGTGGATGTTTGAAGACTTGAAATTTGCGGTAAGACAGCTGCGGAAGTCACCAGGGTTTGCGCTGGCGGCGATTTTGACGCTGGCGCTGGGAATCGGAGCCAACACGGCCATCTTTTCACTGCTCGATCAGGCGCTGTTGCGGGCTTTGCCGGTGCGCGATCCGCAGCAACTCGTGTTACTTGAGGCGACTCCGTCAGATATATGGAACGGTCATACTTCGGTCAATGGCGGTCCAACGAAGGCGTACTTTTCTTACCCCATGTACAAGGACCTTCGCGATCGCAACACGGCCTTCAGCGGCCTGATCGCGATGTTTCAGACGCAGGCCGGCGTAATGTGGCACGGGCAGTCGTCGCTGGTGAATGCGGAGCTGGTGAGCGGGAACTATTTTGACGTTCTCGGAGTCAAGCCAGCTGCGGGACGGCTCCTGGTGCAATCGGACGACATAGTGAAGAACGGCAGCGCGGTAGCTGTCGTGAATTTCAACTACTGGAAGAACCACCTTGGCGCGGATCCGCGCGTGATAGGGCAGACACTGGCAGTGAATGGGCATCCGTTCGAGATTGTCGGCGTGTCGGCTCCAGGTTTTGACAGCGCGATCTGGGGATCTCCTGCCAATATTTACGTACCCATGACGATGAAGCCGATCATGACTCCGTCGTGGGACGAGCTGGATGACCATCAGTCGCGGTGGCTGAATATTCTGGGGCGCATGAAGCCGGGCGAAACCCGCGCACAAGCGCAGGCGGCGATGGCTCCGCTGTGGCGTGATCTGCGTACTGCGGAACTGCCCCTCATGAAAGACAATTCACCGAAATTTCGCGATGGATTTGTAACGCACAGCCAATTGCAGATACTGGATGGGTCGCGCGGCTTCTCCTATTCGCGTGATGATCTGCGTATGCCGTTGATCGTCGTGATGGGCATGGTATCGCTGGTAATGCTGATGGCGGCGGTGAATGTAGCGAGCTTGGTGCTGGTGCGATCGGCGGGACGTGTGCGTGAGTTCTCGATGCGCTATGCGCTGGGCGCGAAGCAAAGTCAGGTGCTGCGGCAACTACTGATGGAGGGATTGCTGCTCGGAGTGCTCGGCGGCACGGCGGGTCTGGCTCTGGCTCCGGGAGCGATCCGCTTTCTGGTAACCCGGTTGACGAGCGGGGAAGGCCAGCCGCCGTTTTCCACAAACCTCGATGGACGTGTGCTGGCATTCAACTTCGCAGTTGCCATTGGAGTGAGCTTGTTGTTTGCACTGGCTCCAGCGTTGCAGATGTGGAAGCCTGATCTGGTCGGCGCCATGAAAGAACAGAGCTCCGGCAGCATGGGCGGGCGGCTCACCTTCCGCCGTCTCACGGTCGCATTGCAAATCGGTCTGAGCCTGCTTTTGCTGGTGTGCTCCGGGTTGTTTGTCCGCACGCTTGAAAATCTTCGTAACGTGAATGTAGGGTTTGCGACCGACCACCTGATCACGTTCGGTCTTGACCCGAATCTGGCTGGATACGGCGAGAACGCTGTCGGCCAGCTGCACAAACAGGTGGTCGAGAGCCTTGCGGCTCTGCCCGGCGTTGAAGGCGTGGGAGCGACCGATGATGCAGAGCTCGTCGATGATGGCCGAAGCGGGAACATTAGTGTGCAAGGCTACACGCCGCGTGAGGGCGAGGACATGAATGTGGAGCAACCCCACATTACGCCGGGCTATTTTGCGACGTTAAAGATTCCGTTGCTCGCCGGACGCGATCTGGCAGAGGGCGACGACGCGGGCCATCCGAATGTGGCCGTGGTGAATGAGGCGCTGGCTACGCGCTTCTTCGGCAGCCCGCAGAATGCGATCGGACGGATGCTCGGGCACGGGCGTGGAAACAAGGTAAAGTACGACACTCAGATTGTGGGAGTCACGCGGAATTACATTCACCGCAACGTGCGCGGCGAGGTGAAAATGGCGATGTATATGCCAGCGGCTCAGGACCCGGCTCCGAGCAACATGGCGTATTACGTCCGGACCTGGGGCTCTCCACGATCCGCGATGTCGATGATACGCAGCGATGTGAACCGCATCGATTCCAAGCTGGTGCTGCAAGACATGAGCACAATGGACGAGCAGATCAATGAGAACATCAGCGACGACCGCATGATTGCTCTGCTGGCAGTGAGCTTCGGCATTCTGGCGACGGTGTTGGCCGGGATCGGTCTGTATGGAGTGCTGGCCTATGCGACGGCGCAGCGGACACGTGAAATTGGTGTGCGCATGGCTCTGGGTTCGGATCGTTCAGGAATTGTGAGGCTTGTGCTGAAAGATGTTCTATTGCTGGCGGGCGTCAGCATTGCCATTACTGTACCGGTGGCGCTCTTTACCACGCGCGTTTTGAAGACGCTGTTGTTCGGCGTCTCGGGCACAGACCCGGCAGTGTATGTGCTGGCTACGTTTTTAATCGCAGGAGTCGCCATGCTCGCGGCAGCGTTGCCTGCGCGCCGCGCCGCAAACGTTGAGCCGATGAAAGCGCTGAGAAACGAGTAGGACTTCTGCACGTGCAGTCAGTTCCGGCGAGAGGCCGCTGCTTCAGTTAGTCTCCACTGCTGAGCATCTGGATCAGCTGGTAATAGAAATCCAGCCCGCGGTCGAAGGATTCCATCGGAAGCCGCTCGTCGCGCGCATGCGCGCGAACATCGCTGGTTTCAATCGCAATGCCGGAGATGCCGTAAGATGGCACTCCCGCAGCCATTGTGTACACGCTGTCTGAGGCTCCGGTGGCCATGGTGGGGATCACAGGCGCGCCCGGCCACATCTTTGCAGAGAGCTTGTCCATGGCCGCCATGATCTCCGGATTCAGCGGAGCAGGCGGAAGTTGTTTTCTGTCGGGAGCAACGTCCAGAAAAACACCCGTGTCGTCTGCAAACCAGACCGCGACCTTCGGATCGGCAAAGATGCCGACCAATTGCTGCTGAATCTGTCTAAGCGTGTAGCCGGGCAGAATGCGGCAGTTGACGATGGCTGTTGCACGCTGCGGTAGTGCATTGTTGGCCAGACCCGCATTGAAGCGCGTGGCCACGCAGGTTGTGTGCATGATCGAGTTCCACTCAGGATTAACGGAAAGCCGCGCGATTGCCGCAGGGTCCGGACTGGGCTTCAGGATGGCCTTGATATCGGCGGCATTCTGGCCGGTCACCAGCGTGCTCATGCGCTGGAAGTAGGCTCGCGTTACCGCATTCAGCTCAAACGGAAACTTGTAGTCCTGCAAGCGTCCCAGCGCATCGGCTACGTGGTAGATGGCGTTGTCGGGAACAGGCAGCGAGCTGTGACCGCCGGGGTTCGTGGTAACAAGCTGAAAGTCGCCATAGAGTTTTTCCGTGGCATCGATATCTACGCTCACCGCTTTGCCGTTGACCAGGTCCACGCCGCCGCCATCCGGATTGAGCACATATCCAGCCTGTATCAGCTCGGGATGATTTTTGACCAGCCAGCGCACCCCATTGAACCTTCCGCTCTCTTCACCCGCAGTCAGGGCAAGAATCAGATCGCGATCCGGCACATAGTGCGCCTTGTGCATTTCGATAAAGCTGGTGACCAGGATCGCGTCGTTGTCTTTCATGTCCTGTGTGCCGCGCCCGTACCAGAAGCCGTCCTTCTCTACAAATTTGAAGGGATCGGTCTGCCATTCCTCACGCGGCGCCTCGACTACATCGAGATGGCAGATAAACAGAATCGGCTTTTTCTTTCCAGTCCCGTGGATGCGGACGACGAGGTTCTCCTTGCTGTCGCTTTCGCCGCCGAGAAAAAGGTCTTCCTGGGGGAATCCCGCGTCGCGAAACCGCTGCTCCATCTCCTTCGCGGCGGTAGTCACGTTGCCCACTGAGTCGGTGGTGTTGGTTTCGACGAGCTGCTTGAAAATGTCGCGGGCAAGCTGGTGTCCGGCGTCGTCAACCTGAGCAGGAGACGCAGGCGTAAGAGCGAAGACGAGTGAGAACAGCGAAATCGGCAGCAGGCGGCGAAAAACGAACTGGAGCATAGGTCTGTCCCTTGCAGAAAAAAATCGGTTCCTGTACGGCGCTTAGAAGCCCATGATGTTGTAGCCGGAGTCGACATAAAGTACCTCGCCAGTGACTCCGCTCGAAAGCTCGGAGGCAAGGTAAACGGCGGTAGTGCCGACTTCGGGTTGTGTAGTGTTGCGGTGCAATGGAGCGCGCTCGGCGTGGTACTTGAGCATCTCGCTGAGCGATCCGATGCCGCGCGCGGCCAGTGTCATGATTGGGCCGGCAGAGATGGCATTCACGCGGATGTTCTGCTTGCCGAGATCGGCGGCAAGGTAACGGACCGTCGCTTCCAGCGCAGCCTTGGCGACACCCATGACCTTGTAGTGGGGGACGACTTTTTCGGCTCCGTAGTAGGTGAGCGTGATAATGCTGCCGCCATCGGTCATCAGCGGAGCGGCTGCGCGGCTGAGCGCGATCAGCGAGTAGGCGCTCACGTCGTGGGCGATACGGAAGCCTTCACGCGTAGTCTGCAGAAAATCGTTCTTCAGGTCCTGCGCGGGCGCATAGGCAATAGCGTGCACCAGCACGTGCAGCTTGCCGTAGCTCTCTTTGAGATGCGCGAAGACCTGATCGATCTCGGCATCATTCGAAACGTCGCACTGGAAGGCCTCGGCTCCCGGCAGATCGGCGATGAGGTCATAGGCTTCGGCCTTCATGCGCTCGTTCTGGTAGCCGATGGCGAGCTTCGCGCCCGCCTGATGCAGCTTCTGCGCGATGCCCCATGCAATCGAGCGCTTGTTTGCGAGTCCAAAGACGACGGCCACGCGGCCTTCAAGGTTGAGCATGTGTCTTGATTCCTCCAGGGCTTCCTCCAAAGAGATAAGCATAGCAGTCCTGAAAGTTAAACTACGGGGAACGGACATGGAAGAAGCAAAGCCATCGCGAACAGCGCTGCGCGTAGCAATGCGGCGCGCTGCGCACCAGATATACGATTCGCCGCTGGTATTTGAAGACCCGATTGCGGTTCCGATTCTGGGCGAGGAATACGGGGAGGAGCTGCGGCGCGATTCCGTGAGCCGCGACCAGCCTTTTTCTGTGGCAATGCGGGCATTCATCGTAGCGCGCAGCCGCTATGCTGAGGGCAATCTTCGCCGCGCAGTCGAAGCCGGAGTGTGGCAGTATGTTCTGCTCGGTGCCGGACTCGATACTTTCGCCTATCGCAATCCGTGGCCCGAGCTGCACGTGTTCGAGGTGGACCATCCCGCCACGCAGCAGTGGAAACGCGAACTTATTGCCAGGAATCGAATTGCGGTTCCGGAGAACTTGACGTATGCTGCCGTGGATTTCGAGCGGCAATCGTTGTCTGAGAGGCTAGCCGAGTCAGGTTTCGATGAGAATGCGCCGGCCTTTTTCGCGTGGCTGGGCGTGGTTCCGTATCTCACGCTGCCGGCCTTTCGCGGAACGGTCGACTACATCGCGTCGCAGGCGAAGGGAAGCGGAGTAGCGCTGGACTACGGTCTTCCACGGGACGCGGTTCCTCCGATGGAGCGGATGGCGCTCGACGCACTTGCAGCGCGTGTGAAGATGGCTGGTGAGCCGTTCCGGTTATTTTTCACCCCTGACCGCATTGCCGCCGAGTTTGTGGCGTTCAGAGACCTGGAAGATATGGGGACTCTTGAAGTGAATGCGCGATATTTCCAAGGACGTCGCGACAAGCTGAAGTGGCTTGGCTCCGCAGCGCGCCTCTTCAGCGCCTGGGTCTGAGCCTTCAGCAGCTCAGCGAGCCCTCAGCCTCCTAACGAGCCCTCAGCCTCCTAGGTCGATAAGCTGGACATAATCAATTGGCTGGCCGAGGAAGCGCGTGCCCAGCTTCCGGAACTTCTGCACGGAGTCGGTGGCATAAAAGCTGCGCTCCGGTGGCTGATCGGCTTCCGGTGCGGGGATGGTGAGCGAGCCCGCGACCTGCGTTGCCGTGGCATCGGCCGAGTCTATGACTTTGATGGTCGACGGCAGCTTGCGCTCGATGTTGGCGCGCAGCAACGGGTAATGGGTACAGCCGAGCACAAGCGTGTCGGGGTTGAGCCCTTCGCGCGCGGAATCTTCCAGCAACTCATCGAGATAAATCTTCAAAACTTCTTCGGTCACCGGATGGTCGATCCAGCCCTCTTCGACCAATGGAACCAGCAAAGGGCAGGCTTTTTCATAAGCGTGCAGATCCCGTTCGCGGCAAGCCGCGGCGTAGGCGTGGCTTTCGACGGTGGCAGCCGTGGCGATCACGAGGATGTCTCCGGTTTTGGTGGAAGCCTGCGCCGCGTTGGCTCCGGTTTCGATCACGCCGAGCACAGGAACGGGAACCGCGTCACGAATGGCGTCGAGCGCGAGGGCCGAGGCTGTGTTGCAGGCGATCACGAGATATTCAGCTCCCTGATCGATGAGGAAACGCGCGCTTGAGACAGCATAGCGCGCAACGGTGGCCCGCGATTTGGCTCCATACGGAAGACGCGCTGTATCGCCGAGGTAGACGTAGTCAGCAGTGGGCAGCCGGTCGAGCAGCGCACGCAGGACGGTAAGGCCGCCGAAGCCGGAGTCGAAGACGCCTATGTTCATGGTTGCTGAGGGCCTGTCGTCGTATCCGCGGTGAGGTAGGTGCGCGTAAGGTCGGCGTGCCCGGCAAGCGTCTCCGCGGGATGGCCGTCAATGAGGAAGCGGACCTCCGTGATCGAGGGGATGTTGGCGTGCAGCGTGCCGATGATGGAAAGCAGGGTCAGCGTCTCCGGCTCAATGCCCGAGGGATGGGATGCCACAAATGCGGCGCTGAAGTCAACGACAGCGAGCGTGCCTTGGCCAACACTGCCGGACTTTTGAGATGTGACTCCCTGAGGGGTGGGCATGAGGAACACGCTGTCGATGCCTGCATTGGAATTCGGCTCGGCGGATTCGTCGTTGGCGCTGGGCGCGGCGGCAATCGGGTGCGTGGAGTGCGGATCGCGGAAACTCTCGATCAGCGCTTCGAGCAGAACGCGTGCCTTGGTGCTGTCGTCAGCGGGCAATGACAAGGAGCGCTGCACCTCCTCAAGCGAGCCGTCAAGATCGTTGGGGATAACGAGGGTAACGGTCTGCGGTGCTGTAGATTCAGTGTCCTCGACGACAGGGGTTGCATTCTGCACGGTATACAGACGATCGTGGGCGCGCTCGCGCAGGCGGATGAGGATGGCCGACATAATGACGACAGAAATGAGCAGGAACGCAAATAGAATGCGCTGCGCGCGGGAGATCATGGCTGCTCTCTCCAGTCATTACGCCACTCCTCGATGGCGGCGGCCAGCGCATCGAGGATGGTGCGCTGATAGGCCGTGTCGGTGATCGGCCTGGCTTTGGTGGAGGATCCGGCCTCGAGCGGCGCGACTTCGACCGCAACCGCAGGGCAGGCAAAACTGTCCATGGGCTGCAGTGAGGTACGGCCGAGCGTGACGGGGATTTCGGCGTGAGAAAGGGCGGAGTCGATATCGGACGAGAGCTTCAGGCTCTGCGTTACATAGGCTGACTGGGCCGTCTGCCAGGGCATGAACTTCACCACGGGTGTTGGCGCCAGCGACGACGTGTAAATATGCACTCCGCTGCCAGTGGCCGTCGCATGGATGAGGAGGCAGGCGGCAAACGGGGTGCGGTCCGCAATCTCCGCGCGGCTGTCCGCAGGCAGCATTGCGTCGGAGTTGCGCGTGGTGGAGACATCGATGCCACGCGCCGCGAGCATGGAGCGGAGCTGGCCGGCGAGATCCAGCGTAAGGTCTTTTTCGAGCAGCGAGGGCGTAAGGCGTGCGCCAATGTCGCTGCCCCCATGCGCGGCATCCAGTAAGACCATAAAGCGCGGGGTGACCTGCGGCGCAGCAGCCGGAGGCGCTGCGGGAACAGGCGGCAAGGCCGGAGTCTGCGCCGGAGGGGGCGGTGCAGGCGCGGCCTGTCCTGCGAGCAAAATAGGCAGCGCAAGGCTGATGACAGCGCAAAGGCCAGCCCGATATTTATTCCAATGCATAGATGGTGAGGCCGCTGAGCAGCTTGGGGAAGAAATCGGTGGATTTTTGCGGCATAACCTCTCCGGCAAAGGCGACTTCGCGCAGTTCGTCCAGAGTTACCGGGTTCATCAGGAAGGCTGCGTCGGCTTCGTTCCGGGCGACTTGGCTGACCGCCTCAGCGGCGTCGCGCAGGTAGCGGATATTGGTCTGTTGTCGAATGGCCTCAGGCGTAATCCCCAGGGCTTTTTCAAGAACCAGGGCATGGAGCTGCACCGTATCCAGGTGGCGCTGGCGTTCAGAAATATCCTTGAGAGCAGTATTCACCGCTTCCTCTTTTGCACTGAGGAGGTAATTCCCGGAAGCAGTCACAGCGACGAAGGCCGTCTTGCCCTGCACGGCCTTGAGCCGTGCGATAAGTTCTTCCGGATCAGCAATCGCCAGAGGCTCAACGGCAAAATATGGCTGCAGGCTCTCGAGGAATCGGGCCGGATCGAAACCCGCGAGGCTGTGTACAACTCGATGCGTGGGCAGAATGACCAGTCCCTGCGCGTCCATGTTGACGAATGTCATCATCGTGGCGGCTTCGGGATACGGCGGTTGGGCTGCGGAATCAGGGTTTCGCTCGGCCGGGGCAGTCGATTCTTGAGGTGCTTGCTCACGGGCGTATTGCAGGGCCGTCTCATATCTATGGTGGCCGTCTGCAATGATGAGCTTCCTGTCTTCGAGCGCCGTAGTGAGCAGGTTGATGGTTGAAGGATCACTCACACGCCAGACGCGATGCACGGTCTCGTACTCGTCGGTAACTTCAATATCCGGTGCGGCAGTGGAATCGAACAGAAGCCGCTCGGCGGTGAGACCGGGGTCGGAGTAAAGCATAAAGATCTGGCCAAAGTATGCACGGGTGGCACGGAGCAGGTTCAGGCGGTCGCTTTTGGGCTTGGAAAGAGTTTGTTCGTGGCGAAAGACAACCTTTGCGGAGTAATCGTACAGTTCCCCGAGAGCAATAAAGCCGCGGCGTTCACAGCGAGTCTCCACCCCGAGGGCGGGACCGGGAACGGCGAAAGTCTGCGAATAGGCATAGATGCACGGCTCGCCCTCCTGAGTGAAGACTCCTTCACGCCGCCAGGAGGCAAAATCTCTTGCGGCGCGCTGGTAAACGTCCTGGGCTCCATCCCCATCAAACAATTCAGGAAGGCCGAGAATGATGCGCACCAGGTTGTATGGGCTGCGCTGGTAATAGGCCTGCTGCATGGCAGGAGTTATTTTGTCGTAGGGTTGAGTCACCACGTCCTGAAGCCGGACCAGCGACGGGTTGTAGCGAAGCGCGCGAAATGGGTAAATCCTTGCCATTCTTTAAGGTCGTATGCCGGCGGACGCCCCGGCGGCCGTTATCTATCTGTGCAGAGAATCATGCCCGATTGTAAATCAGTCCCCGAATGGGACCGGATTGCCGCTCATATTGCCGGAGAAGATGCGGGATGGGAGCAAAAGCCTCTGCATCGTGCTAGGATGCCCAACACAAGCGCGTGCGAGGGGCTAAACCTGTTATGAAATTTTCCTCACATTCCGATGCTCATTCACCACGGACGTGGGGAAGATTGCGCTTATTGCTGCCCGTTGTTTTCCTGTCTATCGGGGCCTTGTGCGCATCCCTGGGTGCTCATGCACAGGAAGACGACCCGCTGAATAAAGTTCATGTGCAGCCGCCCGCACCTGCGACACCTCCACCCAGCAATCAGCCGCCGGCGGTTGAGGGCCCCGCGGGGCTCACGGCGCGGCCTAACGAGCGTTTCCGCGTCAATGTCAACCTGGTTCTGGTTCCGCTAACAGTGACCGATCCGATGGATCGCCTGGTAACCGGGCTGGAAAAGGACAATTTCTTTATTTACGAAGACAATCGTCCGCAGAAGATTACTTCGTTTTCCACGGAAGACGCGCCGGTCTCCATCGGGGTGATCTTCGACATGAGCGGCAGCATGGCCGACAAGATCCTGCGGGCACGCGACTCGATTCTGGAGTTCATGAAAACCTCGAACCCGCAGGACGAGTATTTCGTCATCGGCTTCAATGATCGCCCCGAGCTGATGGAAGATTTTACCTCGTCGACGGAGCAGATCGAAGAGCGGCTGGCAAATGTGAAGGCGGGGCATCGTACCGCGCTGCTCGATGCTATCTATTACGGCCTGGACAAAATGAAACAGGCAAAATATCCGCGCAAGGCGCTGCTGGTCGTCTCCGACGGCGGCGACAACCGCAGCCGCTATACAGAAGGCGAAGTGCGCTCCGTGGTGCGCGAGGCGGACGTGCAGATTTACTCCATCGGGATTTTTGACGCTGAGGCTCCGACAACCGAGGAGCGCATGGGGCCGATTCTGCTCAGCGATATCAGCGATGAGACCGGAGGCAGGCTGTTCAAGGTGGACGACCTTTCCGAGATGGGCGACGTCGCTGCCAAGATCAGCGCCGAGCTGCGCAACGAATATGTGCTTGGTTATAAACCAATCGACGATAAACACGACGGCAAGTGGCGTAAAGTGAAAGTAAAGCTGGTTCCCCCGCCGGGGTTGCCACCGCTGACGGTTCACGCCCGTAACGGATACTATGCGCCTTTGCAGTAGTCGCATTGCCCTCTCGATTTTCTTTGCACTGGTCATCCCGCTTTCTGTATTCGCAGAAAACGGCAGCATGAGTGCGCCTGCGGGCTGGCAGTCCCAGCAGCAGGCCCCGGCAGCAGTAAAGCCTGAACAGCAGCCCTCACTCGACGTCGATCGTGACCCGGTTGTTTCTCCCGATGCCGAAGACAATGAGCCTGTAAGTCCCGGTCATCTGGGCAGCCCATCGAGGGGCATTGCTCTGGAGCGCGGACCCGGCGGCCGGTACACCCTTACACGGAACGTAGACGAAGTGGTATTAAACGTCTCCGTTTTCGATGAAGACCGGCACCTGATCAATGATCTGACGAAAGAGGACTTCCAGGTCCTGGAAGATGGTGTCCCGCAGAACGTGGTTGCATTCCAGCATCAGGATGTTCCGGTATCGATTGGGATTCTGATCGACAATTCGGGTTCCATGCGCGACAAGCGGGCGGCTGTGAATGAGGCGGCGCTGGACCTGGTGAGGGCGTCGAATCCGGACGACGAAGCCTTTATCGTCAACTTCTCCGACCAGGCATATCTCGATCAGGATTTCACTTCAAGCATCGCGAAACTGCGCGATGGGCTCTCCCACATCGACTCGCGCGGCGGCACGGCTCTATATGATGCCGTGGTTGCAGCAGCGGATCATCTGGGAAAAGATGCAAAACGGCCCAAGCAGGTCCTGCTGGTCATTACCGACGGGGAAGACAATGCATCGAGTCTCGACCTGGAGCAGACAATTCAGAAGATTCAGGACCTGAATGGCCCGGTGGTGTACTCCATCGGCCTGCTGTTTGGCTCGGAAACCGAGCCGCGTGAAGAGCACCGCGCAAAGCGCGCCCTGCAATTGTTGTCCGACGAGACTGGCGGATTGGCATTCTTCCCCAAATCGCTTCTTGACGTGGACACCATCGCCGCTGAGGTCGCAATGGATATCCGCCGCCAATACACACTCGGATATCACTCGACCAAGCCGATGACAGTGCTGGGCTACCGGACAGTGAAGGTAGACGCGCACGCCAACGGATACAAAAAACTCATTGTGCGGACGAAAAGCGGCTACTACCCGAAGCAGGTTGCTCCGGCGAATACAGCCAACAGCCAGCCGGCAGATACCAGCCAATAGGAACGACAGGTACTAATTAGCACACCCAGACCAACGGGAGGACCTTAAAAGCCAGCATCCAGAATGACGCGAAGCGCGTGTGCGTGGACGGCAAGCCCCGCGTGTCGCTGGACGCGAAGTCCCTGATACACTGATGTGTTTTGCTATGAGCCGATCCAGCATTGACCCGGCGAGCACGAGTCTCCGGGTTGCAGACGATATTACTGAATTGATGGGCAACACTCCGATGCTGCGGCTGCGCCGCGTCGTGCGCCCGGAGTGGGCCGCTGTGTATGCCAAGCTCGAGTTCCTGAATCCCGGCGGCAGCGTGAAAGACCGCGCCGCATTGGGCATGATTCTGGAAGCCGAGCGCCAGGGAAGGCTCAAGTCCGGCTCAACCATCGTTGAGGCGACTGCGGGCAACACCGGCGTGGGGCTGGCGCTGGTGGGCGTGCAGCGCGGGTACCGTGTCGTTCTTTTTGTGCCGGAGGGTTTTGCGGAAGAGAAATGCATCCTGATGCGCGGGTTTGGAGCGACGGTCGTCCGGACTCCGGAAGTAGAGGGCATGAGCGGCGCAATTCGGCGCGCGCTTGCAATGGCAAAGGAAGATCCGGAAATCTTTGCCGCGCTGCAATTTGAGAATCCTGCGAACCCGCAATTTCACCACGACACCACGGCAGTAGAAATCTGGGAGCAGATGGAGGGCCGCGTCGACGCCTTTGTTGCCGGGATTGGAACCGGCGGAACCTTTTCGGGAGTCGCGCGGTTTTTGAAAGAGCGCAACCCCGCTGTCCTCACCGTCGCCGTCGAAACGCAGGGTTCGGTGCTGCAGGGCGGCGAGCCGGGACCACACAAGGTCGAGGGCATCGGTGTTTCGTTCATCCCCAAAACCTTTGATCGCGAAGTTGCCGACGAAATTATGAAGGTAAATGACCCTGAAGCCTTCGCGATGGTGCGGCGGCTGGCTGTGGAAGAAGGTCTGCTCGGCGGGTCGAGCGCCGGAGCCATTATTCACGCTGCCGGTGCTATTGCCGAGCGGCTCGGAGCAGGGAAACGCGTCGCGACGATCATACCGGACTCGGCAGAACGTTATCTGTCGAAACACATTCTTGAAGGCTAGCCTTTTTCTCGACGAATCAAAAGGAACAGACAAAGATGACAGACCGCAAGCAGGGCTTTGCCACGCGAGCCATCCACGACGGACAGCATCCCGACCCGCTCACCGGTGCTGTAAATGTGCCGATCTACCTTAGCTCGACTTATGCGCAGGAAGAGATCGGCAAGCACAAAGGATATGAGTATTCACGCGTCTCCAATCCCACGCGCGACGCGCTCGAAGCAAACTTGACCTCACTCGAAGGCGGCACGAGCGCGCATGTCTTTGCCAGCGGCATGGCAGCCATCACAGCGCTTGTGACGATGCTGCGCACAGGCGACCACGTCATCTGTGGAGCCAACGTCTATGGAGGCACTCCACGCCTGTTCAACCAGATCGTCTCGCGCTACGGCATCGAGTTCAGCTATGTCGATACCTCGGATCCGGAAAACGTCCGCCGCGCAATCCGTCCGGCGACGAAGCTGGTTCATATTGAAACGCCGACCAATCCCTTGATGACGCTCACCGACATTCGCGCCGTCGCCGACGTCTGCCACGAGCGCGGAGTCGAGCTGGCCGTCGACAACACCTTCATGTCGCCATATTTTCAGCGGCCCATCGAGCTTGGCGCGGACATCGTCATGCACTCGACCACGAAGTTTCTGAACGGCCATAGCGATGGCCTGGGCGGAGTGCTCGTCGGCACAAAGCCTGAACACAAGGAAAACTTCGCGTTCGTGCAGAAGTGCACCGGTGGAATCCTCTCGCCCTTCGAGTGCTGGATGGTCCTGCGCGGCGTCAAGACGCTGGCCGTTCGCATGAAGCAGCACGATGAGAGCGGTCGCAAGGTCGCCGCGTTTCTTGCCGGGCACAAGAAGGTGAAGAAGGTCTTCTATCCGGGATTGCCTTCGCACCCGCAACATGATCTCGCAAAGAAGCAGATGTCTGGCTTCGGCGCGCTGATCTCGTTTGAGACAGGCTCGCTTGAGAACGCCAACGCTATGCTGAAGCGCGTGAAGATCTGCACGCTGGGCGAATCGCTAGGTGGCGTCGAGACTCTGATCTCACATCCTGCCACAATGACCCACGCGGCAATCGGCGCCGAGGCGCGCGCACAGCTCGGAATTACCGACGGCCTGGTGCGAATCTCAGTTGGAATTGAGGATGTCGACGATCTTATCGCTGACCTCGATCAGGCGCTGAGCGATTTAAGAGTTTCCGCAAAGTAACATCGACTTCTTCTATCTTGCTGCTTCAGATTTTGAGTAATGCAGAGCCAGCCAGACAGTATTTTGCTTCTCGTCCGTCCATTCAACCCGATGTCGTGCGTGCGCAGGTATGTTAGCAAAATCTCCGGGATGCAATACTCGTAGATCTTCTTCTCCCTCGAAACGCAAGCCTGCTGCACCGGATAACAATACAACCCATTCATGCTGCTCCTGGTCATACCATTGCCCAGCTGGTGTTGCCTGACCGAAAGAGATGATTCGTTCCAATCGAAATCTTTCCCCGTCGATTATTTCCTGAAAGACTTCTTCCGATAGTGATTGGGGCAGTTCGGCAAAAATATTGCCAGTAGCGCTAGCCATCATGCGGTCTATCTTGACCTCCGCGCAAACTCACGCGACCAGCTCCGGGGCCCCGCAAACAGGTCTTTGTTCGCGTGGTGGAACGGAAGCGGTCCGCCTCGACGGCCAGTCCCCCGCGGGAGCGGCCGCGCAAGCTCGTTATACTATGCGCCGCAAGGCGCGTGTGCCTTAGAGCCTGCCCTGAGCGAAGCCGAAGGGGCAAGTCATTGGTGGGGGCGCTGCTCGACAGGAACCGACTGCGGCACAGGCTGCTGCAGCGCGGCGAGCACATCCTGCACTTCGCCCTTCATCTCGGGGAGGGGGGTCTCAAGCGCCAGCTTGAGTACCTCGTCCATCGACTCCACGAAATTCAGCTTCATGGCAGATTTCAGATTGTCCGGCAGTTCCGCCAGGTCCTTCTGATTGTCCGCCGGCAGAATCGCCTCGAAGATCCCGGCACGGTGCGCGGCCAGCAGCTTTTCCTTTAGCCCGCCAATCGGCAGCACTTTTCCACGCAGCGTGATTTCGCCTGTCATGGCTATTTCGCGCCTAACGGGAATTTTTGCGAGCGCGCTCGCCAGCGCAGTTGCCAGCGTGATACCCGCCGACGGCCCATCTTTGGGGATTGCGCCTTCAGGCACATGAATATGAATATCGACGCTACGGTAGAAATCGCGCGGCAGACCGAGCAGATGTGAGCGGCTGCGAACATAGGACAACGCGGCCTGTGCCGACTCCGTCATCACATCGCCTAGCTGGCCTGTAGTGGTGAGTTTGCCCTTACCGTCGAGAATCTGCACTTCGGTCTGCAAAATGCTGCCGCCGACCTCGGTCCACGCAAGGCCATTTACCAGTCCGACTTCATTCTTCTCGTGCACAACAGAGTCGCGGAACTTGGGCACGCCGAGGAACTCGGCGATGTTCTCCGCCGAGACGCTTTCTTTGTGTTTCTGGCCGTTTTTCACTACGCGGCGCGCTACCTTGCGGCACACATTCCCGATCTCGCGTTCGAGGTTGCGCACGCCCGCCTCGCGCGTATAGCTGCGGATAATTTCGGTCAGCGCATCGTCGGAGAATGAGATGTTCTTGTCGGTCAGGCCCGTGTGGTTGCGCTGCTTCTTGACCAGATATTGTTTTGCGATCTCGAGTTTTTCCGCCTCGGTGTATCCGTGTAGGCGCAGCACTTCCATGCGGTCCTGCAACGGGCCGGGAATAGTGTGGAGCACATTTGCCGTCGCAACAAAGAGCACCTGCGACAGGTCATATTCAACATCGAGATAGTGGTCCTGGAAGCTGCCGTTCTGCTCAGGATCGAGCACTTCGAGCAATGCCGACGCCGGATCGCCGCGGAAATCCGAGGCCATCTTGTCGACCTCATCCAGCATGAAAACGGGATTCTTTGTCCCGGCCTTCTTCATCGACTGAATGATCTGTCCAGGCAGGGCGCCGATATAGGTGCGACGATGGCCGCGAATCTCCGCTTCATCGCGCACGCCGCCCAGCGAGAGACGCACAAACTTGCGTCCCGTGGCCTTGGCGATCGACATTCCCAGCGAGGTTTTGCCTACGCCCGGAGGTCCGACAAAGCAGAGGATGGAGCCTTTGGGATTCTTCACCAGCTGCCGCACGGCAAGAAATTCAAGGATGCGCTCTTTGATCTTTTCCAGGCCGTAGTGATCGGTGTTCAGGACTTTTTCCGCGTAATCGATATTGCGCGTTTCGCGCGAGCGCTTCTTCCACGGCACGGCGAGCAGCCAGTCGAGATAGTTGCGCGATACGGTCGATTCCGCGGACATGGGCGGCATCGCCTCAAGCTTTTTCAGCTCCTGGATGGCCTTGTCAAAGACATCCTTGGGCATCCCAGCCGTCTCTAGTTTCTTTTTCAGCTCGTCGAATTCGCTCTTTTCGCCTTTGCCCAGTTCTTTCTGGATCGCCTTGATCTTTTCGTTGAGGTAGTACTCTTTTTGCGCGCGCTCCATCTGGCGCTTTACGCGCGACTGGATGCTGCGGTCCATGTTGAGTTTTTCGATCTCGATGGTCAGTACGTCGGCGATGACTGTAAGCCGTTGCGCCGGATCGAAAACATCCAGAATCTTCTGCTTGTCCGGAATTTCAAGCTGAAGATTGGCGGCAATGGTATCGGCCAGCTTGCCCGGCTCGTCGGTGCGCACTGCAGCGACCAGCGTTTCATAATTCAGCGACTGCTGGAGCTTGACGTACTGTTCGAACAGCGACATCACGCGCTGGATAAGCTGATCGGTTTGCGGCGACGACTCAAGCGCTGCCGGATAGGTGCGGATGGTCGCCACAAAAAAGCCGTCCGCATCGGTCATTTCAACGGCCTCTGCGCGCTCCAGGCCTTCAACCAGAACCTTGATGTTGCCGTCTGGCATCTTGACGCTCTGCACAATGTTGCCGATGGTGCCGACGGTGTAAATCTCGTCGGCGCGCGGCTCATCTACGCGCGCATCGTGCTGCGTTGCCAGAAAAATCTTGCGGTCGCCGTTGAGCGCCTCTTCAAGGGCGCGCACGCTCGACTCGCGGCCGACGACAAAGGGCGTCATCATGTGGGGAAAGATGACCATGTCCCGAATCGGCATCATGGGCAGCTTGCGGAGATCGTCCCGTTCGCGGCTCTCTTTGGTTTGGCTCACTTCGTCCCTTTCGACTACCAGTTAGATGAACTTTAACGCATTCCGTCTCATAGCGGTCAAACTTCCATGGAAGCCAGAACCATTTTGGGTGCCGTTAATGCGAAAAGCGAGCCTTGATAGCTCGCTTTTTCTCTGCTAGTTACTTAATTATAAACTAAAGGTGTTTTTTAGCCCGCCTTTTCCAGCAGCGTCAAAGACAGGTCACGGTTCTTTACCATTTCGGAACCGATTTCAAGTTCCTTGACCTTCTTGTTGCTGGGCAGGTGGTACATCAAGTCAAGCATCAACTCTTCCAGAATCATGCGCAGGCCGCGAGCGCCTACCTTGCGCGCCAGTGCTTCCTGCGCAATGGCCTGCGACGCTTCTGGGCTGAAGGCGATTTTCACGCCTTCATACTCAAACAAGCGCTGATACTGCTTCAGGATCGCGTTGCGTGGCTTCGTGAGGATTTCGACCAGAGCCGCTTCGTCGAGCTCATCGAGAATGCCGATGACCGGCAGGCGGCCGACGAATTCAGGAATAAGGCCGAACTTGATCAGGTCCTGGGGCTCGGTCTGCCGCAGCAGTTCGGAGTCGCGCTGGGCGCGGGCCGGTGAATCCTGCTGTTCCTTGTCTGTGAGCGCCTTGAAGCCGAGAGCTTTCTTGCCGACGCGGCGTCCGATCACTCGCTCAAGGCCTACAAAGGCTCCACCGCAGATGAAGAGGATGTTCGTCGTATCGACAGCGGTGAATTCCTGGTGAGGATGCTTGCGGCCGCCCTGCGGCGGAACGTTGGCCACAGTGCCTTCGAGGATCTTGAGCAGCGCCTGCTGTACGCCTTCGCCCGAAACATCGCGCGTGATGGAGGGGTTTTCGTCCTTGCGGCCGATCTTGTCGATTTCGTCGATATAGATGATGCCTGTCTGCGTCCGCGCAACGTCACCATCAGCGGCCTGCAGCAGTTTCAGAATGATGTTCTCCACGTCCTCGCCGACGTATCCCGCTTCGTTGAGCGTGGTGGCGTCGACAATGGCGAAGGGAACATCGAGCATCTTGGCCAATGTGTGCGCCAGCAATGTTTTGCCGCTGCCGGTCGGGCCGACAAGCAGAATGTTGGACTTCGTCAGTTCAACGTCGTTGCCGCGCGTCCGGTTCATCTGGATGCGCTTGTAGTGGTTATAGACAGCGACGGCCAGCTTCTTTTTTGTCTGGTCCTGGCCGATAACGTATTCGTCGAGGAAGGCTTTCACTTCCTGCGGCTTGGGCAGATGCGCTGGAGCTGCTCCGGGGGGAGTCTCGCTTCGGTCGTCTTCCAAAATGGAATTGCAGACGGCCACACACTCATCGCAGATATAGGCGCGCGGGTAGTCGCTGGGCGAAGAGATGAGTTTGGCGACTACGTCCTGCGTCTTATGGCAGAACGAGCACCGTAAAGAATCGTCCGATCCCGTGCGCGTCTTCATACTGCTAATGGTGCTCCTTCGCGGTGCCTGAATTCTGGCGTTGCCTAAGTGCGGGGCCGGTCAATGATCTCATCAATGATGCCATATTCTTTGGCTTGGGGTGCATTCATAATAAAATCGCGTTCCACGTCGCGCTCAATCCTCTCCAGGGACTGGCCGGTGTGCCGGGACATAAGGTTGTTGGTAATCTCCCGGATACGCAGGATTTCGCGGGCATGAATGTCGATATCCGTCGCCTGCCCGGAGAGCCCGCCCATGGACGGCTGGTGGATGAGAATGCGCGAGTTCGGCAGCGCGAACCGCTTGCCGGTAGTGCCGGACATCAATAAAAACGCGCCCATGCTGGCTGCCTGGCCAATGCAATAGGTGACAACGTTGTTGCGGATGAACTGCATCGTGTCGTAGATGGCAAGGCCCGCGGTAATGGAACCGCCGGGTGAATTGATGTAAAGCTGAATGTCCTTTTCCGGGTCTTCGCCCGACAAAAAGAGCATCTGCGCGATGATGAGATTAGCGATCTGGTCGTCGATCGGTGTACCAAGAAAGATAATATTGTCGCGCAGCAGACGGGAGTAAATGTCGTAGGCGCGTTCGCCGCGACTCGTCTGCTCAATGACCATGGGTACGAGAGCCATGCGTGATTACTCAATCCTTCCGCGATGCTGTGAGTTGCAGCCGGAGAGGATCGCGCACCTCACCGGCCGGACGTTCCCTTAAACGAGGCGTTCGTAGAGCAAACTTGCTGCTTTTTCTCGGCGTAGTTGTTCACGAATTCTAGCCAGCGCGCCTTCGTTCGTCAAACGCTTGCGCAGCTCTTCGAGCGGCTCGCGCGTTTGCAGCGAGATGATCTGTAGCTCTCGCTCAAGTTCTTCATCCGTTACTTCAACATTTTCGGCGCCGGCGATTTTGTCGAGAATCATCGTGGCCTTGACTTCAGCCGTGGCTGAATCACGCTGCGCCTCGCGCAGACGGCCAAAGTCGAGCTTGCGCATGTCCTCCGTGCGCATGCCCTGAGCAGCCAGCGCGCGCAGACCGCGGTCAAGACGCACATCGATCTGGTTCTGGATCAGCGACTCAGGAACTGGGAACTGGAAGTGCGCAATCAGGGCATCAGTGAGCTTATTCTGCGTCTCAGCTTTGACGTTGTGCTCTTTATTGGCGGCCAGGCGCTCGCGCAGCTTCGTCTTGAAATCCTCAATGCCTTCGTAATCTCCAAGTTCCTTCGCGAACTCGTCGTTCAGCTCAGGCTGGATCTTCTTCTTGATGGCCTTCACTTCAACGTCATAAGAGACGGTCTTGCCCGCAAGCCGCTTTTCGCCAAACTCGGCGGGATAGGCAACCTCGAACTTCAGCTCCTGTCCGGGCTTTGATCCGCGCAGCGCATCGTTGAAGGCGGGCAGGGTATTCGCGCCGCCAATCTCAATCACGACCTCGTCGCCTGTGATCGGTTTTGCCTCCTCCGCAGCCGCAGCTTCGCCTTGTATCTCACCCTTGAAGCTGATCTGGGCCCAGTCACCATCGGCAAGTGCGCGGTCTTCCGTAACCGGCTCCATGGTCGACCGCGATTCGCGCACCGACTCGAGCTCTGTGTTGAACTCCTCGTCGGTAAGCGCGTTGTCCGGCTTTTCGACTTTGATCTGCTGGTAGCCCTCAACGGAAAACTCGGGCAACACCTCGAAGGCTGCCTTGAACGAAAGCGGCTTACCGTCCTCGAGCTTCAGGTCTGTAACCTGCGGCTGCGAGATCGGATGCAGGTTCTGCTGTTCAATGGCCGTCCGGAAGTGGCCGGGAAGCACGGATTCCACCACATCCTGGCGGATGCCGTCGGCGAAACGCGAGCGGATCAGCGTCTCGGGCACTTTACCGGCGCGGAAGCCCGGAATGCGGGCCTGCTTCTGATAGCGCTTCACGACTGACCTGAAGGCTCGCGTAACCTCGTCTGCGGGAACCTCCACGCTGACCTCGCGGGTCAGAGCGGGGTTCAGCGCCGGGCCGTGCTGGTGATGCTCATGGTCGTGATCGTGGGTGTGTTCCTGATTTTCCTGAGCCTGATTTTCGGGCTGAGGATCGGTTTCGAGAGTGTCTGTCGAGCTCAACGTGAATGCCTTCCGGATAGGTTCGTCCAGGCTGGTCTGCATGCGTTCGGCGGGCCATGGAACAGGCGAAGAACGCAATGATGGACGTCATTTCTATGGTACGAACCTTCGTCGCTTGACGCAAACGGACTGGCCGTCCAGGCAACTGCTTCGCGTGGCCATTCCCTTTGGTCGTGGGATAGGAAGATTGCGAGGCGGGAAGCAGAAATCAGTCGTTTCGCGCAATCCAGGTTTCATACCGGCCCAGAATGTACTGGTCCGTCATTCCCGCGATGTAATCGGCAACCACGCGCGGCGCGCCTTCGGCGGCAATCTCGGCCTGATCGCCTGGCGGCAGCAGCGACGGGTTGCTGACCCATGCATGGAAGAGTGTTTTCGTGACGAGCTCGGCTTCCTCATGGTCGCGCTCGAGCTCCGGCGCATTGTAAAGGTGCGCGTAGAGATACTGCTTCGCCTCCAGCCGCAGCTCTTCCATTTTGGGAGAGAACATCACCAGCCGTTCCGGCGCATTGCGCACGGCTTCAAGCGTCGACGCGCCAGCCTGCTCCACGCGGCGCGTTGTCTCAGCCAGCAGATCATCCACCAGCGCGTTCAGCATCTGCTTCAGGGCCTCGTTGAAGGCCAGCTTCGGCTGTGCAGTAGGATGCTTTGCCAACATCGGGGCATAGAATTGCTCGAACAGCCGCACGCCTGCGCGCGCTGGTTCCAGCGTGAGAATTTCCGCCTCAAAGCCGTCATCGAAGTCCGCCGTCAGGTATGCAATCTCATCCGCCAGGTCGATGATCTGCGCTTCCAGCGGCGGCCTCTTATCCAGAAAATATTCCGCCAGCTCCGGATGTTCGATTACGGAATAGTCGTGTGAATGCTTGATGATACCCTCGCGAACTGCAAGCGTTAGATTAAGTCCGCGAAACTCGGCATACCGGCTCTCGAAGTGCTCCACAATGCGCAGCGCGTGCAGGTTGTGATCAAAGCGCAGGCCATGCTCGCGCAAAGCTTCGTCCAGCGCGCGCTCGCCCGCGTGGCCAAACGGCGGATGCCCGATGTCATGTACCAGGGCGAGCGCTTCGGTCAGGTCTTCGTTCAGTCCCAGCGTGCGCGCAATCACCCGCGCGATCTGCGCAACTTCCATGGTGTGCGTCAGCCGGCTGCGAAAGTGGTCGGAGTAGCGGTGGGTGAAGACCTGCGTTTTGCCGGCAAGCCTGCGGAATGCGCGCGCGTGCAGAATGCGCGCGCGGTCGCGCTCAAAAGGCAGCCGGTAAGGATGCGGTGGTTCAGGAAACTTGCGCTCGGTGAGCGGTCCGGTTGCGGGGACAGCACACGCAGGCGGCAGCGGCATCAGTTCTTGGGTGGCTGGGTGTTTGCGGCCTCTTTAGCCAGCCGGATTCTCGCGCTGTCCAACTGCTTCTGCACACGCGCCATGTCGCCGGGATCGGTATCCGCTGAAGACGTGACCGCAAATTCCTTCAGCGACTCTTCCCATTGCGCGGCTGCGAGCTTCAAACGGCCGGTTTTTTCGTACAACTCGCCTAGGTGATCGTGAACAGTAGGATCGGTCGAGTTGCGCTCAATCGCCTTGCGCAGATCGATCTCCGCCAGGTTGTAGTTCCCGAGTTTGTAATAGGCCCAGCCCAGCGAATCGAGGTAGGCGTAATTCTGCGGATCGAGCTGCACGGCCTTCTGGATCATGGCCAGCGCTTCATCGAGCTTCTGGTCGTGATCGGCCAGCATGTAACCAAGATAATTCAGCGTCATGCTGTTGTCCGGATCGATGGCAAGCGCTTTGCGAAATGCAGCTTCGGCCTTGTCATACATCTGCTGGCGGTCGTACAGCGAGCCTTCGAGGAACGCGGTATACAACTGATCGTCCTTTTTCGAAGAGAGCTGTTTCAAATGGTTCAACGCATCTGTGGCATCCTTCCACTGGCGCTGGCGTATATAGATCCGTGTGAGCGACTGATAAACGTCAAGATCAGATGGCGCACCCGTAAGCTGCGACTTCGCCAACGCAATGCCCTGGTCGACATGACCGCTGTCGGTAAGTTGCTCGGCATACATTAACTGCAGGCTGGTATTCTTCGGATACTTCGCCGCGGCGGCCTGCGCAACCTGCGTTGCCTTGTCGTAATCGTGTACGTCGCGGTAAGCGTCGACTTCCGACTCGTAGGCGTGCAGCTCGTAATCTCCGCCCAGTTTGGCCATCTCCTGATAGGCGGCAATCGCCTGGTCGGTTTTGTTCTGTTCGCGATAGACAATGGCCAGGCGGTCAAGGAAGACCGAGCGGTTGTTCTTCTCCTGATCGGAATACTGTCCGCTGGAGTGCTCCGAGCCGGTCGCCAGTTTCTGGAAAATCTGAACGGCATCATCGTAGTGGCCGAGCGCGTCGTCGAGCAGCCCTTCATTGAAAGAAATCTCCAGCGAGTCGGGCACAAGCTCCTTGGCTTTCTTCAGGGTTGCCAGCGCCTCGTCGTAATTGCCCTGGCGGCGCTGGATTTCCGACAAATGCAGGTATGCTTCCGGATCGCTCGGATCGCCATCGGCGATGTCCTTGTATGCGTCCTCTGAGGCGCTCAACTGGTTGTCGGCCAGCAGATCCTTGGCCAGCGCGCGCTCCACGTCAAGGTTGTCCGGTTCCAGGTCAAGTGACTTCCTGTACGCGGCGATCGCATTCTTCAAATCTTTTTGCTGATCGTATGTCGCGCCAAGAACATATTCAGTTTTTGAGGTCTGGTTTTCCTCCGGCAGCGAGCTCAACACTTTGATGGCGCGCGCCGGGTCACCCTGAGTGGCATAAAGCCGTGCCAGGTTAAGGGCAGTCTCTTCCGAACCGGGATCGATCTTCTGCGCAATCGCAAACTGAGCTTCTGCTTTTTGCGACTGATGCGCGAAGGAGTAAAGCTGGCCCAGCAGCAGGTGATTCTCGATGTCGTTCGGCTCCAGCTGAACGATCTTCTCGTATTCGCTGATTGCAAGCTTGAGCACGTCTCCTGCAGGCCCGCTCTGGTCGCCTTCGCTCAAGGAGCGGACGTAAATGTCTCCGAGCAGTTTGTGGGCCTCAAGGTCGTTGGGGTCTTTATCGATCTGTGCCTGCGCCGCCTCGATCGCGTCCTTTACGCGGCCGGCGCGGTAGTAAAGCTCAGCGAGCCCGTTGTTCAGGTACTTGGAGGTCGGGTCGTCGTTGAGCGCCATCTTGTACTCTTCAATGGCGCGCGTAGCGTAATCGGGACGGCCGTAGGTGTTGGCCATCTCCTCGTACTCATGGGCCAGCATGTAGTGGTAGTAGGCGTCAGAGCGATCCTGCTCCTGAGTGCCCGACGCGGACGGCGACGGAGCATTGTTCTGCTGCGCCAGGGCCGGCACCGCGGCGACCAGCGCGGCGAGAGCGAGGGCGATAAGAGAACCGGAATAAGCGGCGCGAACAGGGGCTGCGATGCCGCAGGCTGTGAACGGGTGAAGCTTCTTGCTCATAACTATAGAAAACCCCTGCGTCCCGTTCCGGTTGCAACTCGGCTCGGCTGATTCAGGCTCGCTGCGTGCCTTTGCATCCACCAAAGGCTCCCAGCCATTAAGACGATTGTACCCCGGCTATGGATGCAACCCGCCTGATTAGGATTGGACTCATTCACTTTCCCGTAACCAAATGGGAGCGTCACGGCAGTCAAATTCAGGATGGCGCGAAGCGCGTGTGCCTGGACAGCGAGTCCTCAATGGCGGAAGTGCCTCATTCCGGTGAACACCATCGCAACTCCCAGCCGGTCAGCGACTGCAATCACTTCAAAGTCTTTCACCGACCCTCCGGGCTGGATGACGGCAGTCGCTCCTGCCTCGGCAACGACTTCAAGGCCATCGGGAAACGGAAAGAATGCGTCCGATGCGGCCACGCAGCCTTCAAGTGGCAGCACGGCCTTCATCGCTCCAAACCTCGCCGCATCCACGCGGCTCATCTGGCCTGCGCCAACGCCGATCGTCTGTCCGTCGCGAGCATACACAACGGCGTTGGATTTCACATGCTTGCAGACGCGCCATGCAAAAAGCAGCGCAGCCAGCTCATCGTCAGTCGGTTTTCGCGCGGTCACAACCTTTAGTTCTGCCGCGGTGACGTGCCCACGGTCGGAATCCTGCAGCAGCAACCCGCCGGATACCTGCTTGACGACATAGGGCGTCTGCGCTGGACGCACCTCGACAAGCCGCAGATTCTTCTTCGCAGCAAAACGGGTACGAGCTTCAGGCGTGAACGCAGGCGCGGCGATGGCCTCAACGAACAGCTTGGCAATCTCCTCCGCTGCAGCCCCATCCACTTCACGATTGATGCCGATCACGCCTCCGAAGGCCGAGACCGGATCGGCGGCGAGTGCCTTCTGGTAGGCTTCGAGCACATTTGCGCCCGTCGCCGCTCCGCACGGATTCGTGTGCTTGATGATGGCCACACCCGGCGCGTCGAACTCCTGTGCAAGTTCCCAGCAGGCATCAAGATCCACGAGATTGTTAAAGCTGAGCTCCTTGCCCTGCAACTGCTTGGCCCCGGCAATTCCTGTGCCTGAGCCGTCTGCATAAAGCGCCGCCCGCTGGTGCGGATTCTCGCCGTAGCGCAGCGACATCGCCAGCGGATATGCCAGCCGCAGCGTCTTCGGAAAATCCGCCTTCGCAGGATCGGTGAAATGCACCGGCTCCTCGGGTTGTTCCGCAGATGCGATCCGTTCCAGCGTATTGGAGATCGCCGTATCATAGGCCGCGGTCACCGCAAAAGCTTTCTGTGCCAGCCGCCAGCGCGTCTCCCGCGAAAGGCGTCCGACGTTCCCCGCCAATTCCTCGCCGAGCGCGGGGTAGTCCGCCACATCGGTCACAATCGCCACGTCTTCGAAGTTCTTCGCTGCCGACCTCACCATCGATGGACCACCGATATCGATGTTTTCGATAACTTCCTCGAAGGTCGCGTCCGGTTTCGCTGCGGTTTTCTCAAAAGCGTACAGATTCACCACGACCATATCGATCGGCTGAATGCCGTGCTTCTCGACCGCCGCTTTATGCTCGGCCTTCGACCGGACAAACAGCAGTCCGCCATGGACTTTGGGATGGAGAGTCTTGACACGCCCGTCGAGCATTTCGGGAAAGCCGGTCAGGTCGGAGATATCGAGAACCTTGAGCCCGGCTTCGCGCAGCGTGCGCGCTGTTCCGCCGGTCGAAACCAGCTCGACGCCGTGAGCGGCAAGCTGCTGGGCAAAGGGCACAAGCCCGGTTTTGTCGGTAACGCTCAGAAGTGCGCGCTGCACCTGTTTATAGCCGCTCAAACAAAGCTCCTGTTGTTTGGAAGTTTGAAGTTGGAATTAGGAAAGTCAGGCAGTCAACAAAATTATATTCCGGCAGTGGCCAGAAAAAGCCGTGGCCGGTTTCAAAGACAACGGCATTTACAGGTACGATAAAGAGAACTATGGGCGATTTCCGGCATCAGCACAATCAAAACCACTCGGCGTTCCGCTCCGGGCCCGTCGAGCCGGAGATTTTGCCCCCGAACCAGCCTTCAGGCCGGCCTGTGACCGGCTGGTATCCACCACCAGAGCAGCAGTACGTTCCGCCGCAGCCCAGGGCCGCGCGCCGCCGTCCCGGATGGGCCTTTGCTCCTGCCACCTATACGCTGGTCGGCATCAACTGTGCGGTATATCTCGCCATGGTGTTGAGCGGCGCTTCCTTCTGGGACCCGAACATCAATCAGCTCCTGCACTGGGGGGCGAATAACGGCACGCTGGTTTTGCAATACCACCAATGGTGGCGGCTGATTTCGGCAATGTTTGTCCACGTAGGCATCATCCATATCGCCACGAATATGTGGTGCCTGTGGAACCTCGGCCTGCTCGCCGAGCCGCTCATGGGTCCGTTCGGAGTGTTTGCTGCGTATGTCCTCACTGGTTTTGCTGGAAACCTCCTCAGCGTCGCAGTGAATCCGGGAGTTCCGGGTGGCCCGGGTTCAGTCGTCGGCGCGGGCGCTTCGGGTGCGGTCTTTGGACTTGCCGGAGTGCTGATCGTTCTGCTCGGCTCACCCCTGCTGCCGCTTCCCAAGATGGAGCTCAAGCGGCTGCGGCGCAGCGTGATTTATTTCGCGCTGATCAATCTCGGTCTCGGGCTCTACACCGCCATCGGCCCCAGCCCCATCAAGATCGACAACATGGCACACCTCGGCGGATTCCTCAGCGGGCTCGCATTAGGTGTGCCGCTGGTTCCGCAAATCGGCGCCCCTAAGCCGCTCTTTGAGCGGCGTCGCATGCTGGGCGTATGGGGAATGGCCTTTGCGCTTGTTCTGCTCGCCTTCGGTGTTCATTCCTTCTGGCGCTGAGCGCCATGCAACAATCGGCGGATTTACCGCGCCGCAGTGGCTGCGAATTTTTTCACCATGGCCAGCAGAAGCTTGCGGTCGCTCTCGTTCAGGTTCATCGAGTAGCGCCGGATTTGATTGAGGAAGCGCAACTCATCGTCATTGAGCCGGTGCGTATCCAGCTCGCGGCCGAGTGAGTTTTCTGAGAAGAATTGGGCGAGGGGTACATCCAGTGCGTGGGCGATTTTGCTCAGCGTATCAAGAGACGGCACGGTGTGGCCGTTTTCCACTCTCGACAAATAACACCGCAGCAGACCGGTTCGCTTTTCGATATCCCCCTGAGACATTCCCTTCTGCAAACGGTAGCCCCGGATCATCATGCCAATTTTCATTGAGCTGCCTTTCACCTTTCAGCTGTACTTCCACCGCCTTTTGTGAATAGGTCCGACGGGTGAGGGAATGAAGTATTGGCAAAATAGTTACCATGCGGTTACCTGTGGTTGCAAGTATTATTTTCGAGAGGCGTACGGCTAAGCCTTGATTATGCGTAAATTTGCACATCGCAGAGCCGGGCCGGCCAGAGACTATCTCTGCAGGTGGTCATGGAAAAAGACGCGCATCCTCTCCTGGGCGTCCTGCGCGTCGGCCTGGCGGTAGCCGCTCTGGTTGTTCGGGTTTTCGAAGGCGTGCCCGGCGTCGGGATAAATCTTCACATCCACCGGCTTGCCCAGGGCCTGCATGGCCGAAGCGAATTGATGGACGTCATCCGGGGTGATTCCCCGGTCGAGCGCGCCAAAGTTGCCCAAAAT
>JASHRS010000277.1 GCA_030037215.1 Silvibacterium sp.
GCCAGCGGTGGCGCTTACACGCAGAATCGCTTCCAGGTGGGAGTTCGGCTGCCAATTTCGAATGCATGTTCCATTCGACCTTACTACTTAATACAATCTGTGAACTTGCCCGCTGGCTGGGATACCAATGAAATTGTGGGTATTTCTCTCGCCTTTAAGATTCCTAAGAAAAAGCAGTGATTCCTCTCACTAAGGCTCGGAAAAGCCCGACTTCATTCTGCAACTCGTCGGAACCTGCAACGATCTATTTGCAGCCCTATGTAATCTGCTGATTTTTAATATTTTATGGTGCGCCCAGAAGGATTCGAACCTCCGACCTACTGATTCGTAGTCAGTCGCTCTATCCAACTGAGCTATGGGCGCACTTTGTAAGGAAGGCGACTACGAACTCTTCTAAAATACAGGGTTTTTACCCCGCTTGCAAACATCGCTCACGCTCGCAAACAGCCTATATTTTCTGCTTTCGCTCCCACGGCTGCAGTACTTTCACCGACGCCATTCTAGCCGCTGTTGCCGCTTCAATTCCCATTGCTGTGTCTTCAAAAACCAGGCAATTTTCCGGAGCTACGCCCAGCCGCTCTGCGGCCAGCAGAAACCCCTCCGGATGCGGCTTGCTGCGTTGATAATCTCCTGCGCAAACCAGGGTGTCGAATTTGTCCAGAAGATGCAGCGACCTGAGCGACGCTGTCACCGATTCGCGTGTGCTGCCCGAGACCACGGCAAAAGGAACGCAGCCATAGCTTGTCTCAATCACTTCCAGAACCTCAGGCACGGCCGTCAGTCGCGGCAAGAACTCGTAATATAGATTCTCTTTGCGAACGGCAACCGCCTCTACATCCATCGATAGCCCCTGCCGCTCGTTTAGCGTCGAGATGATCTTATGCACAGGCATCCCGCCCCATGCGTAGAACAGGTCTTCTGGAAAATCGCAACCCTGCTCACCGAGCGCCTGCTTCCATGCAACATAGTGCAGCGGCATGGAGTCGGCGATCGTTCCGTCGCAGTCGAAAAGATAGGCCTGGAAAGGTCCGGCGGGTAATTCGAGTTTCATGCTGAGTGTACTTTGTTATTTCGTCGGCGAGGCCGCAGTGGCCGCAGACTGCTCAGGTGGAGGTGGCAAAACAAGTGGCAACTCTCCTACAAGATCGATCCCGGCGCGCCGCAGCAATTGCGCAACAATCGCATTGTTCAGCCGCGTCGCATCGTATTCAACCCGAATCGTGCTCGCCGCCGGGTCCATCTTCACGCGGCGGATTCCGTAAACCTCACGCATGTCGCCCAGGGCAAACATGGCTGCTTCAGACGGATGGCGTTCGTAGCGAAAAAGCACTTCAAGCTGCGTCATATCTCGATGATAACAGTGATGACCACAGTCCCTTGGCTTTTGCTATACTTCGAAGTTGCGGGCATTTGCTCCAAAGCAGCCTATTTCCAGCATTTCGCCGCAAAATTCACGACATAGCAGATTCACAGAGGTTCCCATGTCCGGCCATTCCAAATGGGCGACAATCAAACACAAGAAGGGCGCACTCGACGCCAAGCGCGGCAAGATTTTTACGCGCCTGATCAAGGAAATTACCATTGCTGCCCGCTCCGGCGGCGATCCCGACGGCAACCCGCGCCTGCGTTCTGCCATCGCTGCGGCCAAGGCCGAGAATATGCCCGCTGACAACATCAAGCGTGCCATCCAGCGTGGCACCGGCGAGTTGCCAGGCGCCACCTATGAGGAAATTTCCTTTGAAGGATATGGCCCCGGTGGCGTGGCCATCATTGTTGAAGCCACGACAGACAACCGCAACCGCGCCGTAAGCGAGATTCGCCATACTTTCTCGAAAAATGGCGGCAACCTCGGCGAACCCAACTCCGTTCGCTTCATGTTCTCGAAGAAAGGCATCATCGCTGTCGCCAAGGATGCGGCGACTGAAGAGCAGTTGATGAATATCGTGCTCGAGGCCGGAGGTGAGGATCTCAACGACGAAGGCGATACTTGGGAGATCATCACCGAACCATCGGCATACGAAGCCGTGGCGCAAGCCGTGCGCGACGCGAAGATCGAAACCGTCATGTCTGAGATCACGATGATCGCCTCCACCTACACAAAGCTTGAGGGAGCAGCCGTCGCGCAGATGGTTCGCCTGCTTGAAGCTCTTGAAGATCACGACGACGTCCAGAACGTCTATTCCAACTTCGATATGGACGCGAAGCAATTGGAAGAAGTCGCTGGCTAGGCTCTGCCAATCAACAAACGGGGCCGCCGGAAATGGCGGCCTTTCTTTTGCAGGAGATTGAAAGATCGCATGGGGAAGAAGAAATTCTGGCTTTGCAGTTGTTTCCTTGGTTTTGTTTTCGCAGCGTTGAACTTGGGTGCTTCAGCGCAGACGAATTCAGCTCCAGCCACCGATGCTCCGGCAAAGGCCGAGTTGGCGAAAGATCCGTGGGAGCTTGGGGCATTTTTTCAGGGCGGAACAGGCGTGGCCGATCGCAACGGCTTTACCTTCGTTTCAGCGGGAGCGCGCCTGGGCAAGGTGATCACCGATCAGCACCTGCCGGGAATTCTCCGCGGACAGTTCGAGTATGCGGGCGAGCTCATGCCCTATTGGCAGTCATTCACACCACCTCCGCACGTCGCAGAGACCGAGTATATTTACGATGGCCAGACCGGCTATGCGCTCCTGCCCTACGGCGGCGGAACCTACACCGGCTTTAGCATCACGCCCATCATTCTGCGCTGGAACTTCGCTCCAACTCGCAGATTCGCCCCGTGGTTACAGGGCGCTGGCGGACTCATTTACACCACGCACAAGTACCCGCCTGACATTCTCGTTCCGCACGGCACACCGGGCGGAACGAGCGTCTTCAATTTCACCCCGCAATTCGGCATCGGCTTTCACTATTTCGTAAAGCCGCGTCGCTCCATTGACTTTGCCGCAAATGCGATTCATATTTCCAGTGCCTCGTTAGGAGACCGGAATCCGGGCGTGAATGCGAGCGTGCAGTTTCAGATCGGCTACACCTGGTGGCGCTGAGTGCCTATGCCCGAGCCTTTAATCGAGTGTGTTCCGAATTTCTCCGAAGGGCGCAACCCTGCGGTTGTCGAAGCCATCGTGGCGGCTATGGCCGTCGACGGGGTGTCCCTTCTCGATTATTCGCGGGATGCTGATCACAATCGCTCGGTTGTGACCATCGTTGGCCCTCCCGCTGCGATTGTCGAATCGGCCTTGCGTGGAGTGGGTAAGGCAGCCGAGCTTATCGATCTCACTGCGCAGCGCGGCGCTCATCCGCGTATCGGTGCCGCCGACGTGATCCCTTTCGTGCCCGTGCGTGACATCTCGCTCGAGCAGTGTGTTCTGCTGGCGCGCCAGGCCGGCGCTGAAATATGGAGCCGCTTTCGCGTGCCCGTTTATTTCTACGAAGCCGCTGCCGCCCGTCCCGACCGCGCGCTTCTTGAGGAAGTCCGTCGTGGTCAATTCGAAGGCTTGCGTGATGCGGTGCGTCGCGAAGTGGCGCGGCGGCCCGACATCGGCGGGCCCGATCTGCATCCTACCGCCGGAGCCTCCGCCGTCGGTGCGCGGCGTTTTCTGATTGCCTGGAACCTCTACCTCGACACCGCCGATGTAGCCACGGCACGCTCCATCGCTCGTGAAATTCGCGCCTCCGGTGGCGGCCTGACTGGAGTCAAGGCCATGGGCGTGCTCGCTGGCGGCGAGGCGCAGATTTCCATGAACATCACCGACTTCCGGCAAACCCCGCTCAGCCAGGTGTACGCCGCAGTCGAGGAAAAAGCCCGCCGCTTCGGTGCCAAAGTGGCACGTGGAGAGCTCATTGGCCTCATTCCTGAAGCCGCTGCTGAGCGCGAAAGCGAATGGCTGCGTCATTTCCATGAGTTTGATCCGGAAGCCAGGATTCTTGAGCGCAAGCTCAATCGCCCGCTCGAGTGGCCTGTTTGACCGGTTTGACTCAAGGGCATCTTGTTTGCCACGTAGCCGCGCAACACCAGATTCGGGTTGGCGTCTAAAATAAAGAGTACGGAGTTCTGCGCATGATGGCGCGGAGCATAGTGGTTTACATCCGGAGGAAGAAAAGAAGTGAAAGCTCATCAATGGATGGCGCGGCTAGCAGTTGCATCGATCTTCGCGGCATTTGCCGGCAGTGCTTTTGCAGCCCAACTCGATACCGACGCGCGCACCGCGATTCCTAGCGACGTGCAGCAGATCATTGTCGTCGACTATCGCGTAATGCAGAATTCACCTGCGGCAATGGACCTCAAAGCGCGCATTCTTCCTCCCGAGCTCAAACAGCTTGAAGAAGCTCTGAAGGTCTCTGGCTTCAATGAGAACCACGATGTCGAGGAACTGGCCTTCGCGGCCTTCCGCACCGGCGATGGTGAAAATGGTGTACGTACTGTCGGCATTGCTCAGGGACAATTTTCACTGCCCGACATCATGGCCAGCTTCAAAAAGAAGGGCATCAAGCCCAAAATGATCCGCGCCAATCAGCTTTATCCTATGGGATCGAGCGGCATGACTGTTGTCTTCCTCAACCCCACGACCATGGTCTTTGGAGCAAACGATGCCATCAAGTCGGCCCTCGATGCGCGTGACGGCTTGGCGCCGAACTTCCTCAGCGACCAGTCTTTGGTCGACGAGATGGGCCAGATCGACTCCCAGCCACTGTGGAGCATTCTCGATCAAAAGGGAACGCAATACATGATGCACAGCCTGCTCGGTCAGGCCTCGCAGATCGCGGACTACGATCAGGTTAAAAAGCGCCTGCTTGGTTCGCATTACACCATGAACTTCCAGAACGGTGTTAAGTTCTCGCTGCAGGTTAATACTCCTGACACCTTCACGGCTGCCACGCTGTCTTCATTGCTCAATGCTGCCGCCATGTACGAAAAGATGAGCGGCACACAGATTGAAAAGCAGGCCATCGACTCGACAACCATCGATTCGAGCGCTGGCGATCTCGAAGTCAATTACTCCAGCTCCGACAGCCAGTTTTCGGCACTCTTGCAGTCTCCGCTTTTTCAGACAGTCGTAAAGTAGGCGTCGCCGCACGAAAGAAAAGGGCCGATTCGCTCTTCTTTACGCGGTTACCGATGCTTTCTTTCGGCTCGTCCCGCAGCGCGGGACTTTCCGCGAAAGTAACACATTTAAGTGATTTTATCGTTGACAATGCCTCTTCTGCGGCGCACTCTGGAGCGTTTTCCTGAGGGGAACTATGCCTCCCTGTGCCCGGCGGGGCGTTGATACATCTTCTGCCGGGCACTTTTTTGCGTTTCCGCGCCAATTTCCCCATCATTCTAGGTAGAAGCCATGGAGAAGAATGAGCGTCCACTAGAGCCGGGCATCGTAACCGATTTCTCCCACCGCATGAGCTATGCGGGCTATCTCTGTCTGCCGGAGCTTCTCGCGCAACAGCGCCCTCTTTCGCAGCCCGTGCACCACGACGAAATGCTCTTTATCATCCAGCATCAAGTCTCCGAGCTCTGGATGAAGCAGCTCATCCACGAGCTTTCGGCGGCGATCCGCTTTGTCCAGCACGATCAGCTCGATCCCTGCTTCAAAATCCTCTCGCGCGTCAAGCTCATTCAAATGCAGCTTTTCGATCAATGGGCCGTGCTGGAAACTCTCACTCCCTCCGAATACATGGAATTCCGCAGCGTGCTCGGCCACGCTTCCGGCTTCCAGTCATTTCAGTACCGTAAGATCGAATTTTTGCTGGGAAACAAGAACCGCGATGCGCTCAAGGTCTTCGAATACGATGCGGCCATCCACACCGAACTGCTTGCCGCGCTTGAAAGTCCGAGCCTTTACGAAGAGTTCCTGCGTCATCTCGCGCGGCGCGGCCTGGCAATTCCTGCTGAATGCATCGATCGTGACTGGAGCCGGCCGCATGAAAAGAACGACGCTTTGGTAGATGTTTTTCGCGGGATCTATGAGCACCCGCGCGAGCAGTGGGACGCATACGAAATGTGTGAGAAGCTCGTCGATGTAGAGGAATATTTTCAGCTCTGGCGTTTCCGCCACATGAAGACCGTTGAGCGCATCATCGGTTTCCGTCCCGGCACCGGCGGCTCATCCGGCGTCGGGTTTTTGCGTCAGGCGCTCGACCTGGAATTTTTCCCCGAACTCCTCGCCGTGCGGACAGGGTTGAAGCAGAGATGACTATTACGAATGTGGTAGCTGCATTGGGCCATGGCCCATTGAGTGAGGAGGCAATTGCCCGCTATATCGCCCCGCTCTTTTCGCGCGTCCTTAAGACCGACCGGATTTACCTCGCCAACCACTCCCTGGGCCGGCCTCTGGATGCAGTGGCCGACAATATAGCCGAAGCCGCCGCGCTCTGGTACAGCCGACTCGGTGATTCCTGGGACGACTGGCTCGCTGAGCGAGAGGCATTTCGCGCCCGCATCGCGCGGCTCATCAATGCTCCGCATCCAGACTGCGTGGTTCCGCGAACCTCTGCCGGGCAGGGCCTGCGCGCCATGCTCAACGCGCTTCCAGGCATACCGCGCGTCGTGAGCACCCGTGGCGAGTTCGATTCGATCGATCTGATCCTCAAACAGTACGCATCGCTGAGCCGCATCGAAATGCGCTGGGTCGAGCCGAACGCGCACGGCGAGTTTCACGTCGACGCTCTCATCGACGCCCTGAAACCTGGCGTGGATCTCGTAGTCGTTTCACAGGTTATGTTCATGACCGCGCAGGTTGTCAACGAGCTCGACCGGCTGGCCGAGGCATGTCACGCACACGGCACGCGACTGCTCATCGACGCCTATCACGCCATCGGGGTCCTTCCCGTCGATGTCCAGGCTATGCATGCAGATTTCCTCATCGGAGGCAGCTACAAATATCTCCGCGGCGGTCCGGGTGCAGCCTTCCTCTACATCTCGCCCGACGTTCTTCACACCGATCTCCGCCCACTCGACACCGGATGGTTCGCGAATGCCGATATGTGGACCTTTGAGCGTCCTGACCCTCCCGTGCTCAAACACGGAGGCGATGCTTTCCTGGAAGGAACACCGCCGGTCTTCACTTGGTATCAGGCGCGCAGCGGTCAGGAATTTACCCTCGCAATGGGTGTGGCGCGGCTGCGCGAGTATTCTCTTCGCAAGCTCAGCGCGCTCCGTGGCTATCTTGAACAGGCCGGCGTCGAAAACGTGAGCGGCGGCGACAATCATCACGGAGCATTCCTTACCGTTCGCCTCAAAAACGCAAGGGAGGTAGTGGCAAAGCTGGCGCAGCAGGGAATCGATGCCGACTCGCGCGCCGGGTGGCTGCGGCTCTGCCCCGACTGCCTTACCCGGGACGAGGAGTTGCGGCGTGCCGCCGAGGTTCTGGCCCGCATCTGCGCCGAGCATGGACGAAACTTCACCCAGCCCGCCAACGTCTGAAATCCAAACGCATCCTGCTGCGTCAAATAGCCGGAGATAATTGGAGTCCTGAAATGCCATTCCCCATTAAAACCTGCATAGTCTGCGGAGAAGAATTCGAGCTCAAGCCCGGCAAGCCCGGATTCGCCAATCGCTGTCCTGAATGCAGCGAGCCTGAGTCTGAATCGGCAACAGATGGCCTCAGCTCAGGCAATGCTGAGCAGGATGCGGCGCGCCGCAAGGCCATTCGCGACCTTCTTTATCGCAAAGAGATTTAAGTGCACCGCCAATCGAATTTCGTCCCTGCTTTTCCACGAACCGGCTGTGCTTTGAACCGCATACGCAACGACTAAAATCTAGCTATAACCCTATGGCGGAATTCACCCATCTCCATCTGCACACTGACTATTCGCTCCTTGATGGAGCCTGCGATGTGGAGAAGCTCGTCGACCGCGTCGCCAATCTCGGCCAGAAAGCTGTTGCCATTACCGATCACGGCAACATTTACGGAGCGGTGCACTTTTTTGAGGCGGCTAAAAAGAAGGGCATCAAGCCCATCCTCGGCTGCGAACTCTACATCTGCAAAAAGGACGACCATCGCGCTGACCCGCAGGGTGACGACTACAACCACCTGCTCGTCCTCGCTGAAAGCGAAGAGGGCTATCGCAACCTCGTCCGCATTACTTCTGAGGCTTCGCTCTACGGCTTCTACCGCAAGCCGCGTGTCAGTAAAAGATATCTCGCCGAGCACTCCGCTGGACTCATCGGCTTCTCTGGCTGTCTCGCTGGCGAGCTTTGCGAAAACCTGATGGCTGGCAACTACGAAGCCGCACGCACCACCGCAGCGCAGTATCAGGATATCTTCGGACGCGGCAACTTCTTCCTTGAAATCCAGGATCAGGGCCTCGAACTCGAAAAGAAAATCCATGCCGATCTCTTCCGCCTCGAAAAAGAGCTGGACATTCCCCTCGTTGCCACCAACGACAGCCACTATCTCTGCGAAGACGACTCACACGCGCACGAAGTTCTGCTCTGCGTGCAGACTGCCGCGTCCATCCACGATCCCAAACGCTTCAAATTCGACTCGGACCAGTTCTACGTCAAGTCCGCCGCGGAAATGGAGAAGCTCTTCTCGCACGCTCCGCAGGTTGTCGGCCGCACCATGCAGTTCGTCGAGCGCTGCTCGCTCAAGCTCAACAAGGTTGAAAATCCCTTCCCTGAGTTCGCCGTTCCGGAAGGCCAGACCATCGACAGCTACTTCGAGCAGATTTGCCGCCAGGGCTTTAGAAAACGTCTCGACACCTCCATCCGTCATCTCCAGGACCGCGGTCTGCTGCGTAATCCCATCGGTGACTACGAGGCACGCCTGGAGCGCGAAATAGCAATCATCAAGCAGATGAAGTTTCCCGGCTACTTCCTCATTGTCTGGGACTTCATCCGCTACGCTCGCGAGCACAACATCCCTGTTGGTCCGGGCCGCGGTTCGGCCGCAGGCTCGCTAGTCAGCTACGTCATGGAGATCACCGACATCGACCCGCTTCAGAACGCGCTGCTCTTCGAGCGCTTCCTGAATCCCGAGCGCATTTCGATGCCCGACATAGACATCGACTTCGACATGAACCGTCGCGGCGAGGTCATCGACTATGTCACTCGCAAATACGGTCGCGAGCAGGTCGCGCAGATCATTACCTTCAACACTATGGCCGCAAAGGCCGCCATCAAGGACGTGGGCCGCGCTCTCGACATGCCCTACGGCGACGTCGATCGCATTGCCAAGCTCGTTCCTACGACCATCGGCGTCACCATCGAGCAGGCGCTTGAAGATTCGCCGCAACTCCAGGAAGCCTACGACGGCAATCCGCAGATACGCGAGCTGATCGACACGGCAAAGAAGCTCGAAGGCCTTGTCCGCGGAGCCGGTGTCCACGCAGCAGGAGTCGTTATCGCACCGCGTCCGCTCACCGATCTCGTCCCTGTCGCGCGCAGTAAGAACGACGAAATTGTCACTGCCTACGACATGAAGGCGGTCGAGAAAATGGGCCTGCTCAAGATGGATTTTCTTGGGCTTACAACGCTCACCGTCATCAACGACTGCCTCAAGCTCATTGAGAAAAACCAGAACGTCGCGCTTGATCTGGCAACCATCTCACTCGACGACCAGACCACATACGAGCAGGTCTTCCACCGCGCGCTCACCTCCGGCATTTTTCAGTTTGAATCGGGCGGCATGCGCGATGTTCTCCGCCGTTACAAGCCCACCACCGTCGAAGACCTCACCGCGCTCAACGCGCTCTACCGCCCCGGCCCCATTCAAGGCGGCATGATTGACGACTTCATCGAGCGCAAATGGGGCCGCAGAAAGGTGGAGTACGAGCTTCCACCGCTCGAGGCACTGCTCAAGGAAACGCTCGGCGTCATCGTCTATCAGGAACAGGTCATGCAGATCGCGAACGTCCTCGCCGGTTACTCGCTGGGCGAGGCCGATTTGCTCCGTCGTGCCATGGGCAAAAAAGATCCCGCGGAAATGGCGAAGCAACGCGACCGCTTCGTCACCGGCGCAACTGAAAAGGGATTTCCCAAGGACAAGATCGTCCGCATCTTCGACCTCATGGAGCAGTTTGCCGGATACGGCTTCAACAAATCACACTCCGCTGCCTATGCGCTGCTCGCCTATCAGACCGCTTATCTCAAAACACACTATCCGGTCGAATTTATGGCCGCACTGCTTACGTCGGAAATTTCCAAGCCCGAAAACGTCGTCAAGTACATCAAGGAATGCCGCGAACTTGGCATCCCCGTCGAGCCGCCTGACGTGCTCTTCAGCGACGCCGACTTTACACCTGACGGCAAGTCGATTCGCTTCGGCCTCACCGCCATCAAAAATGTCGGCCGCAACGCCATTGATTCCATTCTTGCCGCACGCGCGGAGCTTGCCGCCGAAGACAGAACTTTTAGCTCCTATTGGGAGTTCTGCGAAAAAATCGACTTGCGCCTCATGAACAAGCGCGTGCTTGAGTCGCTCATCAAGGCCGGTGCACTCGATTCCTTCGGCCGCCGCTCGCAGCTTTTCGCCGCTACCGACAAGGCTATCGAACGCGCACAGAAAGCGCAGCGCGACGAAGCGGCCGGTCAGCACGGTCTCTTTGGAATCTTTGACGATCATCCGGCAGTCGCAACGGCCGACGCGCTCCCGAACCTTCCCGACTGGGACGAAAACATGCGCCTTCAATCGGAAAAAGAAGTCCTCGGCTTCTTCGTCTCCGGCCATCCGCTCGACAAGTATTCAGAAAAGCTCCGTAATCTTCCAGGTGTGGTCGACACTGCAACCGCTCTGGAAATGAAGCCTGTGCCTGCAACTGGGCGACGCGGCCAGGCCCCTGAAAACGAAATCGCAATCGCCGGCGTCATCGTCGGCCTCAAAGTAGCGAAATCCAAGCGCTCGGGCGAACTCTATGCACAGGCCTCGCTCGAAGACACCGTCGGCAAGATCGACCTCATCTGCTTTCCGAAGGACTACGATCGCCTCGCCGAAAACCTCAAAATCGAGGTTCCGGTTCTGGTGCGTGGCCAGTTGCGCGCGGAGGAAGACGCTGCACCCAAACTCGCAGTCTCTTCCATCACTGCGCTCGAAGATGTGAAGATCAGACTGCCGCAGAACGTGCGTATCCGCGTGCAGCTTGAGAAGGTGAGCGAGGCTGCGCTTATCGAGCTGAAAGAAATAATCACTGGAGCGCCTGGCCCTGGAAAGCTCATGTTGAGCCTCGAGCAGGCAGGCGAGTTCTGCGTTGTCCTTGAGCCTGATGAAATGAAGATCGCCGCCGACCGCAGCTTTATCGAGCGCGCCGAGGTGCTGCTTGGACGCGGCATGGTGCGGGCTCTCGATTGATGGTGCTCGCACTCAGCATCCTTGCATGGATCATCGCGCTGGTGTGGACTGTGAGCACGATCGAAGCGCTCCGCAGGCTCCCCGGCATCCCCGATGTGCTCAGCGCGGAGTACGCATCCCCGCTCTCTGACCCGCCACTGATCTCTGTCGTTGTTCCCGCGCGCAATGAGGCAGCCGACATCGAGGCCACGTTGCGCTCGCTGCTCGCTCTCGAAGACGTACGCCTTGAGATTTTTGCCGTCGACGACCGCTCCACTGACGCAACTGGCGCAATCATGGATCACATTGCTGCCGAAGCTGCACCAGCGGGGAAGACTCTCACCGTTCTGCACATTCGCGAGCTGCCCGAAGGTTGGATGGGTAAGACGCACGCCATGGCCTATGCCGCGCGCCACGCAACTGGAGAGTGGCTCTTGTTCACCGACGGCGACATCCTCTTTGCAAAGGACTCGCTGCTCCGTGCCATTAACTTCGCCGCTCGCGAGCGTGCCGATCACGCCATCGTTTTTCCCACGCTCATTCTTAAAACTTTTGGCGAACGCATGCTCATCGCGTTCTTCCAGGGGCTCTCCGCGATTTTCTCGCGTATATGGAACATCCCCGTCGAAGGCAGAAAAGAATCCCTTGGCGTAGGCGCCTTCAATCTCATCCGCGCCTCTGTCTATCGTGAACTCGGCGGATTCGAGTCCCTGCGCATGGAGGTCCTTGAAGACCTGCGGCTCGGCTTCGAGATTAAGCGCCGCGGCTATCGCCAGCGCGTAGCCTTCGGGCGCGATCTGGTGCGTGTGCACTGGGCACGGGGAATCGCGGGAACCATCCGCAATATCACTAAAAATTTTTTCGCACTCTTCCAATATCGCGTTTGGATGACGCTTGCAGCCTGTACCGGACTGGCCGTCTTCTGCCTCGGCCCCTTCGCTGCTCTTGCTGGCAACGGGTGGATGCGCGCATCTACCGCTGTCGTCCTTCTTATGCTGCTTCTGCTCTACCGTTATTACCACCGGTATACCGGCATTTCTACCTGGTATGCGATTGTTTTTCCGGCGGCAGCTTCTCTGGTGCTATACGCAATCCTTCGCTCGATGATCGTCACTTTGTCGCGCGGCGGCGTCGTTTGGCGAGGAACGCTCTATCCGCTCGCCGAGTTGCGTAAGAACGCAGGCCCACTCCTTTAGCAGATCGGGCCTGAACGCGACGTGGATCTCCGCAGCTACCTCAGTTACCCGGCTTTAGCTGCTGCTTTTTAGCTCTCCGCTATTCTGCCGGCTCGTGGTAGTACATATCCCAGCCAAGATAGCGAATCGCCGCTTCATAAACAGGGCTTGCCGTATGCGAGAAATTCGCAGCCACGTGATGTTCGAAGCCAGTCTCGCAGATGTAGTGCAACAGCTTCTGCATCCTTGGAATCTTCACTACGCCCGCGCCGCCAAACGTCTCCAGCGGGTCCTTTGTGAACTCGCCTTCGCCCACATATCCGCGAATCTTTCCCGTAAACTCATCGGTCGAGAATCGCGCATACGACATGGCTCCTGCCTTCACGCGGCCCACCACCGTGCCGTAGGTATTCTCCTTGCCGACCGTTCCCGCTATGATCGCTTGAAAATCCATGACAACGTCAGCAAAGAAATGCTTCGGCAGGTTCGCACAGTGGAAGCACACCGCCTTGTCCGGATCATCCCCGTAATTGTTGTTCCAGTCGAGCAGTGCGCTCGGCGTTTGGCTTGCCAGCGCCAGTGCATGCATCGACAGCGTGCCCATCACATCGGTTTCGCACGCCGAAGGCAGCAGTTGCTCGCTCATCATGCTCATTACAGTGCAGGGAACTACGCCGAAATACTCTTCCAGCGCTGTCCAGCACTGCACGGCCGAGATCGTGCTCTGCGTCTCTGTCATAAATGACTCGATCGACGCTCCGAGCTTCGCCATCTTGTGCAGCGCGGCCTCCGGCACATGGCTTGTCTCTACATACTTGCGGATAAGCGCCAGCTTCTGCTGCACCACATCGTCCGTGTCCTTCATGCGGTCGATGCGCCCGAGCACTTCCGACAGATCGATAGTGATCACCGAGATTCCCGAGCGTTCCAGCAGCTTCTCGCTGTAGCGCACTGTGTTGAACGCCTGCGGCCGTGCTCCCAGCGCGCAGATACGCAAATTACGGAAGCCATCAACCACACGACACACCGCGGAGAACCAGTCGAGGTCTTTGGTAAACGCATCCGACTCCGGCTGCACCGTATGCAGCTTCGTGATCGAATAGGGAATCCCATACTGCATCAGGTTGTTGCACGCCGACATCTTGCCGCAGAAGCTGTCGCGCCGGTGCGAGATCTTCATCGCATCTTTGCGGTCGGGCGTGGCCTGCACCAGCACTGGAACCTGGAGCGTCGAATAGCGAATCGCATCGGCAATGCCGCGCTCATCGCCAAAATTCGGCAGCGTAACGATGATTCCGTCAATCTGGTCGCGGTGCTTGCGGAAAAGGTCCCCGCAGCGCCGCGCGTCTTCGTGAGTTTCAACTGCGCCGTACTTCGATTCTTCCTGGTTCAGTGCCACAGTTTTGATTCCCGCCTTGTTCAGCACGGCGAGCATCTCTTCCCGGCCTTCCTTGGCCAGGTGGTCAGGAAAGAATCCGCGATTGCCTACAATCAGTCCAAACGTGAGTTGCTTTTTCATCTCAATCTTTAGTTTCTCTCGGAATAATGTTGAGGATAATTACTGTTTACGATGCGGCCTGAAGTGAATGGTATAGATTAGCCCACCTATGGCCATCAATCCACCCCACCAGATTGACGCATGCAGGGAAAAGAGCACCGTCGGATGAGCGGGTGGATGGCTCAGCTCCCAGATGCCTTGCGCAGTAATGATGACGCCGTAAATCAAGAACAGCACCCCGCTGAAAAACCAGATTGAAATAGGCTCGCGCATGGTTGCTCCTTTACCAGAAGATAATGTTGAGAACAATAAAAGTCGCGGCAATCACACCCGCCCACACAATCGGTTTTTGATACCAGTGATCGTCGTGCTCTTCGGGAATTTTGGTTGCTCCGTATACCAGGCCTTCCAGTTCGGTCTCCGGCCTCGGCTGCGTCATGTAACTCACGACGATTGTAACGATCACGCAGACCAGCCATGACCACAGCGCGCGATACATGTCTTCGGCCATTGCTTTGGCATCGACTGAAAGAGCAACGTAGCGCAGTGCGCCGGGGTCATGCCGCACCCATGCCCACAGGCCGATCGCCGTGCCTGTGCCCGCCAACAGACCCCAGAAGCCGCCCGCCTTCGTCGCGCGCTTCCACAGCATGCCTAGAATCACCGTCCCGAACAGCGGCGCTATGAAGAAGCTGAACAGCGCCTGGACATAATCCATAATGCTGGCCGCGTGCTGCACCAGGTAGGCCGTACCCACCGAAATCAGCACGCCGATGAATGTGCACCAGCGTCCCATCGCTACATAGTGGCTGTCGCTTGCCTTCTTATTCAGAAAGGCGCCATAAATGTCGTACGTCCACACAGTCGCAAACGCGCTCACGTTGCCCGCCATGCCCGACATGAATCCCGCAATCAGCGCTGTCACGCCCAGCCCCAGCAATCCCGGGCCGCAGTAGCGTACCAGCATCAGTGGAAGCACCTCGTTATAACTGTGCTGGCCCGTCACTACCGCCACGTCCTGCGGAACTAGGTGAAACGGCAGCACTGACAATGCAAGCAACCCGGGCAGAATCACGATGAACGGCACCAACATCTTGAATCCTGCACCGATAATCGGAGCCATCCTCGCCGACCGCAGATTGTTCGCCGAGAGCACGCGCTGCACTACCAGAAAATCCGTCGTCCAGTAGCCGAAGCTGATGACCATGCCCAGTCCGAACACAATGCCGGTCCAATGGATGCCCATCGGGTTGTCGCGGAAGTGGGCTGTCGTACTCCACAGATGCATGTAATCGGTGGTACCCATCCGGTGCGCTATCTGTGTCTTCAGGTTGTTCCAGCCGCCACACTCAATCAGGCCGAGAATGGGGATCAGCAGCGCGCCCAGCCAGATCAGTAGAAACTGCAGCACCTCATTGAAGATTGCTGAGCGCAATCCGCCAAGCGCGACATACAACGCCACCGTAATCGACGACACCCAGATGCTGAAGTTCAGGTCCCATCCCAGCACCACCTTCATCACAATGGCCATCGAGTACATGTTGATGCCGCTCATAAGCACCGTCATGAACGCAAAGCAGATCGCCGATAGCCCGCGCGTGCCCTCGCCAAAGCGTAGGTTCAGATAACCAGGAACCGAGTGTGTGCGAGAGATGTAATAGAAGGGCATCATCACGATGCCCAGGAAAAGCATCGCCGGAATTGCACCGATCCAGTACCAGTGCGTCGCTAGAATTCCGTACTGGTACGCAGAACCTGCCCATCCCATCAGCTCGAGCGAGCCCAGGTTGGCAGAGACAAAGCTCAGGCCCGCGATCCATGCTGTCATCTCGCGCCCAGCCATGAAAAACTCTTCGCTGGTATTGGTCGAGCCCTTCAGGTAAAAGCCGATATAAATGACGATGGCGAAGTAAATCGCGATCACCGCGATGTCCACCGCATTCAGGTGAACAAGTTGGGCCTTCACCGGGGAGCCATCGAAGGCGGCGAGCAGGGTTGTTGGGTGAATCAATCTGGTTTCCTCAATATGAGTAATGCAAATTCAAAAATAACAGCGCAAAGTTCGGTTCTGTGGTCAGACTATTTATCTCGCCGTTGCAGAAAAAGATTGTCGCCGCAGATGCCTCCAGGCTCTTCTATACCCTCGCACGTTATATTGCCACATAACTAAAGCGATTTACCAATTCTAGTACAGTAAATGTTTACTCAAGCTTTGAAGCTATGGTTTTATTGCCAGCAAAGTCAAGCAAAACACAAAAAATTGTGGCCGGTCTTTGAGTGTGGTTTCCCGCGCTGCGCCGCTTACCTCTGTCTTGCCAGCACCAGGGTGATGTCATCCGGCTGTTCCTGCCCGCCGATCCAGCTCCTCAGCGACTGCATCACCTGTTCCGAGATCGCCTCAAGCGGAAGGTGCCTGTGGCGCCGGACAATCTCCAGAAGCCGTTCCTCGCCGAACTCGCCAAATTCGTTCTCCGGTTCAGTCACTCCATCGCTGTAGGCAATCAGAATGTCCCCTGAACGGAGTTTCTCGGTGCCTTGCTCGTAGCTCACGTTGTCGAGCAGACCCACCACTGTGCCTCCGCAATCCAGCCGCGTCAGGGAGTCATTAGCTCGCAGCAGCAGCGGCGGCAGGTGTCCGCCGGTCGAGTAGATTAGCCGCTGGTTCGCGCCGTCGTAGTGCGCCAGAAACAGCGTGGCGTATTTTTCCGGCTGTGTGCTCCGGTAAAGGTGCTGGTTAAGCAGAGCAAGAATCTTGGCTGGCTCTTCGAACAACTCGCCGCACTCGACCTCCTCTTCCGCTGCCGCCTGAGCTCGCCGCGAGCTGGCCACAGCCTGCGCTGCATTTCCTGCGAAAATCAGCTCCTCACCGGCAAAGCGGTAGGCCCGCACAGCCGAGTGCAGCGTTGCCATCAGCAGTGCTGCCGATATGCCTTTGCCGCTGATGTCGCCCAGTGCAAGCCCTAGTCCGGAATCGCCGAAGACCAGGAAGTCGTAGTAGTCGCCGCTGACCGTGCGCGCCGGGTAGCACGCCCCGTGCAGTTCCAGCATCGGCAGGTTTACGCTGCTTCGTGGAAACAAATTGGCCTGTACCTCCTGCGCGATCGACAGCTCGTTCTGCAGCCGTTCCTTTTCGCGCTGCTCCAGCAGGAGGCGCGCCAGCGATGACGTCATGCTATTGAACGAGTGGCTCAGTGCGGCCAGTTGGTCATTGCGTTTCACCGGAATCCGGTGGCTCAAATCCCCATGATCGATTGCCTCGGTCGCTTGGTAAAGATCGCGGATCGACTTCGTGATCGTCCGGTTCAACCGCATCGCAAGGATGAAGGCAAGCAACTCGATTAGGCCGAAGAAAAGGGCAACCCCGATCAGCAGGTCCTGCCACATGGCCGCCGTTTCGAGCGAAGTGCTGAACAGTCGCTGATACAGCAGCGAAGGCCGTGAGCTCACGCGCGTATACGACATAATAGTTTTGCCTGTCTGCCAGTCCCGTGTTTCCAGCGGCGCAACAAAGGATACCGGAATGTCATAGAAATGCTGCGGCGGCGGCAAGCTCCCACCCTCTACGACATAGTGCTGAAGCTCCTTATTGCTCACCTGCTTTCCGTTCACTTCAACCTGAGCGTTTTGGCCTCCTTGCTTCGGCGGACCGAAAGTGATTTTGTTGTGTATTTTCCCTGTGCTTTCATCCTCGCTCGTGCCCACGTCCAGATCATGAACAATCGTCACCGCGCCCAGCCCTTGTGCAATCTGGTCGACATTCTCTTTTTCGAGCGGGAGGCTCGTCACCGTGGTCACTTGTTTTCCCGCAGCGTCTTGGATGTCTACGGCGCGCAGATAAAGCTGTCCGCTATCTAATACCAGACCGCTGAAGCTGCCTTGCACCCAGCTTGGCGGCTGATGAATTCCCGCTATGCCGGAACTACCGGTAACGGGCACCTCGCGTCCGCCGGCAAATGCAAAGTAGGCAATCCCGGGGTGCTTGTGGTCAAGTGGCTCGTCAAATTCCGGCAGCGTAAGCGTGCCCGTCTTGGGATCGGCCGTGAGGACATGCACCGCGTGCACCACAAAGGCGCGGTTCTCCGCCGCAATGTGCGACTGCTCCATGTCGATCACGTCATTGGCCGCAAAGATCGCGAACTGGCCGGAAACGATGTAAAGCGAGATCAGCGCCAGCGCCACAAAAAGCACCACAGGCGCTAGGCCCATCAGTAGGTAGGTCACAATCAGCCGGTTCCGCACTCTCCACAGGGCATATCCCATGAGCCAGCGCCAGAACAGGGGAATGCAGAGGACGATCAGCAGCGTTAGCGTAAGGCTGCTGACCACCTGAAAGAACGTGCGCGCGCTTCCTGGCAGCAGCTCGCCCACAAGGAAGATCAGATAGGCCAGAAAGAGCCAGAAAGCGATGCGATGGATCTTCCCCGCGGGAGGGTCTCGCCGCACTCCTCGAAAGACCATGATTTCAAAGTTGCGAAGATGTCCCATGCGATGGGTTGAGTTTAGCGGAGAAGCGGGCAGCTATAAAGCGGATGGCTGAGGTTCGGGTAACTGAAATCCGGTTAGCCAAAAATCAGGCGGCAAAAACCACACTTACACGAAAGCATCGAAGCCGCCAAACTCTCGTTGACTGCTTCTATCGCCATCCGCTTTTTAGCTACCCGGATTTTAGCCATCCGCTTTATAACTACCCGCTTTTCTCGCTACCAGCCTTTGTAGCCGCCCGCGCTTCTTTGTCAGCCTTCTGTGCCAGTCGCAGCGTGTGCCGTGTGGCCGAGAACTGCGCTCCGGCTAACAGAATCAGCCCCGTCAGGAACGCCCAGATCATCAGCCCTACTGAGACCGAAAAAGGTCCGTATGCCGCATCGAGGTTCATCCACGGAAGTACGAGAACATAAATCGTTTTGGCTCCCTCCCATAGCAACCCCGCGACGATGGCCGTAGGCAACACCGCCCGAACCGGCAGCTTGCGGTTGGGGAGAATCCAGTAAATGAGGAAGAAGATACCGATGCTGAAAATTGCCGCGGATACGCGCAGCACGGCGTTCGCCAGCGCGGTAAACACGAAGCTCTCGGTCTTGCCGAAAAAGATGATCGCAAGCAGATGGCTCTGCGCAGCGGTAAAGAGAATCGAAAACAATGCCAGCACACCAACACAAAATGCCAGCGCAAGCGAGATCATTTGGTTGCGGACATAGGAGCGGTTCTTCGGCACTTTCCACACACGGTTCAGCGCCACCTCCAGCGGCAGAAAGATTCCCGTCGACGAAATCAGCAGGCTGACAATGGAGATAATCTGCACCTTGCCGCGGGGGTGTACCAGCAGACCCATATTTCTCACTACAAAATCCTGATGCGCGGGCAGAAAATAGCGCAGCATATCGATAAGAACGCTTTCCATCCGTGGTGAGTGGAACAACCGCCGCTCGATTGTCCAGGTCACCACAATGAACGGGAACAGCGAAAGAATGGAGTTGGCCGCCACGCTGAATGCATACGTATGAACTTCCGTCTGCGCCAGATAGCGCAACAGGGAAGCCAC
>JASHRS010000278.1 GCA_030037215.1 Silvibacterium sp.
GGCCGCCGTGAAGCCACCGGCCGCGGGGTCAGTGTCGTCTGTGATCAGGCCCTCAAGAACCTGCGCATTCAGCGCGACGGTTGCCGTGTAATCGTGCAGGGATTCGGCAACGTCGGCTCCAACGCCGCAAAGCTCATGCAGGAGAAGGGATACAAAATCATCGGCATCGTCGAATACGACGGCGCGCTCTACAACCCCAACGGCATCGATATCTGCTCGCTCATCGATCACCGCCAGCGCAACGGCTCCATCCTCGGCTTCCGCGGAGCTGAAGCCTCCGATCCCGACCACGTCTTCACCTCCGACTGCGAAATCCTCATTCCCGCCGCTACCGAAAACGTCATTACCAGCCGCAACGCCGAGCGCATTCGCGCAAAGATCGTCTGCGAAGGCGCCAATGGCCCAACCACTGCCGTCGCCGACGAAATCCTCTCCGACAAACGCATCTTCATCATCCCCGATATCCTTGCCAACGCCGGAGGTGTCACTGCCTCCTACTTCGAGTGGGTGCAGGATCGCCAGGGCTACTTTTGGAAGGAGGCCGTCGTCAACGAGCAGCTCGAAAGCATCCTTGCCGAAAGCTTCGACGACGTCGTTCGCTACTCCGAAACCCACGGCGTCAACAACCGCATCGCCGCCTACATGCTGGCCATCGATCGCGTCGCCTTCACCATTAAGCAGCGCGGCATTTACGCGTAAATCGATCATGCAGAATCGCATTCATCCCATGCCCCCTGCTCCGGACGTGGGATGAATACGCGCAGTCCAGTCCCATTCTGAAACATTGCTTAAGGAACTGCCTCGCCGCTTCGCTTGTCGGTGCAATAATGTTTCTTAAGGCCCTGTTGCCTTCTTTGCGACGGCCCCATCGAGCTTTTCGCGTGAACCTGCCCAACTCCATCACGCTCAGCCGTATCGCCGCTGTGCCCATCCTCATCTGGATGCTCTCGCCGCACTTCCCGCACGGCAGCTTCTACGGCCAGCAGGAGATCATTACTTCGCTCTTCTTCATCCTGCTCTCCATCTCCGACGGAGTCGACGGCTACCTCGCGCGCAGCCGAGGCCAGATCACCACCATGGGCATGCTCCTCGACCCGCTCGCCGACAAGCTGCTCATCACCTCCGCCTACATCTGTCTCGTCGAGTTCAACCCGCACGTCGTCAAGCCTTGGATCGCTGTCGTCGTCATCGGCCGCGAATTCCTCGTCACTGGACTCCGCTCCATCGCCTCATCCGAAGGCTTCACGATTGAGGCCAGCGACGTCGGCAAGCTCAAAACCGTCATTCAGATCGTCTCCATTGTCGCCGCCATCCTCGACCACGGTTGGCACGTCTGGCAGTTCGGATGGTTCATCATTCCTGTCGATCTCATCGCCGTCGTCGGCGTCTACTACGTGGTCGCCATCTCCATCATCTCCGCCATCGACTACTTCTACGCCTTCTGGCGCAGGATCGAGCACGCCTCTGTTACCAGCCGCAAACGTGACAACGCCTTCGTCCTCTCCCGCCGCAAAAACGTCACCGGCTGAGCAGCAACATTTCGTCATCAAAAGCAACGTCCCTAAGTGAAGCCAAGTGTTTGCTTAGGTTTTAGAATCTGAATATGGGCGCACAAACTTGGAACGCTGCGCAATATGCTCGAATCGGCCGTTTTGTCGCCGACCTCGCAAGCCAGGTGATCGACCTGCTCAACCCGAAGCCGGGCGAGCGCATCCTTGATATCGGCTGCGGCGACGGAGCGCTCACGGCGCAGATCGCTGCCGCAGGAGCAAAGGTCACCGGCGTAGACAGTTCGCCCAGCATGGTGGCTGCGGCGCAGTTACGAAAACTGGATGTAAGGCAGTTAAGCGGCGAAGTGCTTGACTTCGATCACGAGTTCGACGCCGCCTTCTCCAATGCAGCCCTGCATTGGATGCACAATCAGGATGCGGTCCTGTCAGGGATACATCGCGCGCTCAAACCCGGCGCTCGCTTTGTGGCCGAGATGGGGGGCCACGGCAACATCGCTGCGATCCAGGTCGCGCTGGTCGCCGTATTTGCCAAACACGGAATCGATGCCGTGCAGGGTGGGCAAAACTATTTTCCCACTTCCGCAAGCTATGACTCCCGTCTCCGGCGTCACGGATTCGACGTGAAGTACATCGAGATAATTCCACGTCCGACCCTATTGCCCGAAAGCGGCATGCGCGGCTGGTTGAAAACCTTTCGGCGCGGGCTCTTCGACCGGTTGCCTGAATTTGAGCGCGAAGCGGCTCTTGACGAGACCGTCCGTTTGCTCGAGCCCGCTCTGTGTGACGACCGCGGGCACTGGACAGTGGACTATGTTCGCTTGCGCTTTCTGGCTATTGCGAAATAGGAATTCCCCAACCAACTATTGGCTACTGGCTGTTGGCTTATGCTCAATCGCATCCGCAACCACCCACGCTGCTCCCACAAGAGCCAGGCTAACCGAATTGGCCGACCACATGAAGTGCATATTTGGAGCGCCGACAAGCTTCGGCACCCATATCAGGATGTGGAAGCCCAAAATCATCGCCGCCAGCAGCCGCGCCGCCTGCGCTGCCAGAATTCCCGAAAGGATCGCCGCAGCCGCCAGCAGAAAACACACGGCAGTCGTAACCACCCAGAACTTGCCCCCAGGCGGAATCCACTTTGGGACAAAGGTTGCTGCCCCCGAAAGATAAACAAAGTGGTCCACCCCGAATGAGATCGGGCAGATCCCGTACAACCGGCTGATCCATGTCCGTCGACGCGCCCACACCGAGTCAGCAGACGCTGCCCACGCGAACACGACCACTCCTGCGATCGTCAGCGAAAGCTCCTCGAAGACATTCCCCCACCCGTCGTACACCCTCGGAACCCGGACCGCTTGCACCACCCACAGCGAAGTAAAAATCGCATACAGCACCGTCAGCATCGCCGCTCCGGCCTGCCTCGTTCGCGGCCATATAATTGCCGCGCCTGCGGCAAGCTCATAAATCGCTGCAATGATCGCCAGTGCCTCACGATGCGGAACGGCCGGCCCCACGCGCTGCCAGTTCGTCGCAAAATCGCGCCATGTCAGACCGCTCACGCCCAGCGAGATCGCGCCCGCTCCATACACATACACGCCCAGATTCGATACCACCCTGCGCTCGCCCATCGCTCCCTCTCGCATACGCCTCGCCATCACGAGGCCCGGCAATAGCTCTTGAGTCTAGCGTCTGGGCACGTGCGCTGTAGCGCACAAATGGATGACTTTGAACGCAAGTTTCGGAGTGTTCCCGAATCCCAGCCATGTCATCCTCTCTCTAACAAGGAGACCGGATACCATGGTCACACTCGCGATGCCGCTGCCAAACCCCACACCCGACGAAGCCTGGACGCTCATCCAATCCCGCGACGCCCGCGCCGACGGCCTGCTCTTTTACGGAGTTCGTACCACCCGCGTTTTCTGCCGCCCATCCTGCCCCAGCCGTCGTCCCGGCCGCGATAACGTCGAGTTCTTCTCCGATCTCATCAATGCCCTGCGCGCCGGCTACCGCCCCTGTAAACGCTGCAATCCAGCCGGAATCGCCCCCGAAGCCCAGATTGTTCAGACTCTCTGCTCTCATCTCAACCACAATGCTGACCGTCTCGTCCAGCTCGCCGAGCTCGCCCGCATTGCGCGCATGTCGCCTTTCACCGTCCAGCGCCTCTTTCAGCGCGTTCTCGGCGTCAGCCCTTCGCAATATCAGTCTCACCAGCGAGCTTCAGCCTTTCGCCGCAGCCTCGCCAAATCCGACGCCCGCATCACCGACGCCATCTACGACGCCGGATACTCCAGCTCCTCACGCGCCTACTCCAATCAATCACTCGGCATGACGCCACGCGACTACCGCAACCGCGGTCTCAATCAATCCATCGGCTACGCCATCGGTAAATCCCCGCTCGGCCAGCTTCTCATCGCCGCCACGGAAAAAGGCCTCTGCTCCGTCATCCTCACCAAAACCAAAGACGAAGCCGTCGCCGAGCTGACACAGCAATTCCCAGCGGCCAATCTCAACCCATGCGCCGATCTCGCACCCATGCTCCACCAAGTGATTTCGCAGTTCACCGAGCACCCTGCCGCGCTCGACCTGCCGCTCGATCTTCGCGCCACCGCCTTCCAGATGCGCGTCTGGCAGGCCCTCCGCACCATCCCCCGCGGAGAAACCCGCACCTACGCCCAGCTCGCCCGCGACATCGGACAGCCCAGCGCTGTCCGCGCCGTCGCCCGCGCCTGCGCCACCAACCCCGTCGCCGTGGTTATTCCTTGCCACCGCGTCATCGGCTCCAACGGCTCTCCCACCGGATATCGCTGGGGCATCGACCGCAAGCAAAAATTACTGGAAATTGAGTCCCGGTAAGACCCTCAGGCCCGCGTCACCAGGCACCGGAACGTTGAGCCGACTCTGTAACTGCCATCCGGCTGCCGGAACAGCGCCAACGCCCGTGAGTGCGCCTCATCCACGGCATGTTCGCTTGAATTTTCAATCGCCCGCGCAGCCACTCCTGACGACCGAAGTCCGCGCAATGCCGTATCCAGGTCCGCATACTCCCACGACGAGTCCACATCAAAAAGCTCCACCGGCTCAAGCCCCGCACTCGCCGCAAAACCCCGCAGCGCTGCCTCATCTGACAACGCAAATGGACCAGGAGCACCCGGTGGAGGAGCCGGCAGCAGCGGCCGCAGCGATGTAACCAGAGAAGCTGCTTCCATCCCCTCCGGCTTGCCCCAGGTCACGATCACCACCTTCGCCCCGCGCCGCGCAACTCTTTTGGCCTCCGCCAGCGCCGCAGAAGGTTTCGCCGCATACTGGAACGAATTGAATCCCGTAACCACATCGAACGAATCATCCGCAAAAGGCAGGTGCTCCAGCTCTCCCACGCGAAAGTCCCCTCGCGCTACGCGCGTCCGCGCAATCGCCAGCAGATTCTCTGCCGCATCCAGCCCGGAAACTACTGCGCCTCTTCCCGCGGCAATCTGCGTTGCCAGCCCTGCGCCGCATCCCAGGTCGGCGTAGCTCGTGTCCGCCTGCAAATCCACCCGGTCGAACACCGCCCGGTAAACCGGCTCGCACTTTGGCTCCTGAATCGTGGCCCAATCCGCAGCCGCCGAACCCCATAACCGGCCATTCAATGTTGCAGTGCCCATCTCGCCTCCTTAAATTTCGCGCCGCCCGAATTTTGTAGATCAAGTATTCACCTGGCAGGCCTAAAGTTCACGATTGAAAACACCCTTCGGGAGAGGTTCTTCAATTTCTAGCCTCTTTGTCCCATTCAAAATTTCACAAAAGCAGCCTTGACAGTCGTAAAAACCGGTGACTATACTCCGCGCGATGCTTCAGTAAATCGAATTACTAAGACGATTTATCAATCGCGCCTGTGCGCAATGACGAGCTGAAGCAAAGGAGAGCGCCCAATGTCTCATCCTGCCGGAAGTTCTGCCGAAGCTTCGCACCCGTACCGCATCTCTCTTCTACTCAGTGTCGTCGCCATCACCCTGCTCTGCGCCGCGACGCTGCATGCGCAAACTGTCGCTACCTACAACTTCGATGACGGCACAGCCGATGGCTGGACTTCCTTCAATGGCGCAAGCACACCCATCGCTTCGAATGCCGCGGCCTACACCGGCTCCTATAGCCTGCTTACGACTACAAGCCCCACCGGCGCCGGCGGACCCTCCATTTCGCTGAACGGCATCCTGTTGCCCGGAGCCACCTACACCATCACCGGATACGTCGAACTCACCAGCGGCGAAAGCTCTACCAACGCCAATTTCACCATGAAGCGCAGCGACCCCAGTTGCAGCAACGGCGCCTGCTACGACACCATCGGCAACTATACGGTTGCTGTCTCTGCCTCCGGATGGGCGCAGATCGGCGGCACCTATACCGCCCCCACTACAGCAACTGCATTCACCCTCTACGCGCAATTGGTCGGTCCCACTTCCGCGCAATCCTTTTATCTCGACGACGTTGTCATCACGGAAACCGCGCCGCCGCCCGGAGGCACACCCGTCGCCACCTATACCTTCTCTGACGGCGGCCTCGACGGCTGGGCGCCCTTCGGCTCCGCGACCCTCACCAATGTTGCGCCGCCCATCCTCGATCCCAACAGTGACTCGAACAGCCTCCTGACCACAAATCGCACCGCAACCTACATGGGCCCGAGCCTCAATCTGCTCAATGTCAACAACGTTGTTGCAGGAGCCACCTATCAGGTCACTGCATACGTTCTGCTCGCTGCGCCTGACAGCTCCAACCCCACCGTAACCATCTCTACCAAAACCGCTGACTGCGCCACCTCCGGAGCCTACAACAATATTGGAACCTCCGGCGCGCTCTCCAGCACTGCCTGGACTAAGGTCACAGGTACATTCAGTTTCAGCGATCTGCCTGGTCCTCCCACCAGCCTCATTCTTTACTTCCAGTCCAGCAGCGCGACCGACTCCTTCTACATCAGCGATGTCGTCATCAGCGAGCTTTCGCCCGCGCCGCTCAGCCCTAGCCAGCAGGACAACTCCGGCATCACCACCACTTTTGCTGATGGTGGACTCGATGGCTGGTCTTCCCGTTCCGGCAGCTCTACGCTGACGAATGTGGCGCCTCCCGTGCTTGATCCCAACGGAGACACGCATGCGCTGCTCACTACCGGCCGCATCGCCAACTATGACGGCCCGCAGATCAACGTCTCCGACAAAATGTACACAGGCTCTGTCTACAACATCAGCGTCTGGGTCATGCTGCAACCAACGGACGGCTCAACCCACATCATCAACATGAGCCTCCAGACCACCCTCAGCGGCAACACCAGTTACCCGAGTATCACCGCCTACCCCGGCATTAGTGTGCCCGCTGACGGAGCTTGGCACCAGATCAGCGTCCTCGGCTACACCATGTCCAACAGCTACGACCCAGGACAAGCCTATCTCTACCTCCAGACCGTCCCTGCCTCCGGAAACGATCTCGTCTCCTTCTACATCGACGACTTCCAGCTCAGTTACGTTCCGCCGCCGACCATTCAGGCCGACATTCCCTCCATCTACGAGGATCTCGCTCAGTTCTTCCCCGTTGGGGCCGAGGTCGATATGACCGACATCTCCGGTCCGCACGCGCAGCTTCTCACCAAGCACTTCAATAGCATCACCTCTGGCAACGATATGAAGTGGTCTTCCGTTGAGCCCAGCCTCGGCACCTACGACTACACCAATGCCGACGCCGAAGTTGGCCTCGCCGTCTGCCACAACATGAAAGTCCGCGGCCAGAACCTCATTTGGGCCACCGGCGAGCAAACCTCTGCCTATGCTTTCGGAGACGGAACCAACTCCGCCGCCAACCAGGCTCTTGTCACCTCCAACATTCAGGAGCACATCAAGAGCGAGGTGCAGCACTTCGGCACCGAAGTCTACGCTTGGGACGTGGTCAACGAACCTCTTGATCCCACGCAGTCCGACTGCCTCGATCACGGGCCGTTCTATCAGGTGCTCGGACCCAGCTACATCGACATTGCCTTCGAGGCCGCCAAACAATACGCGCCTCCGGGCACCAAACTCTTCCTCAACGAATACAGCACCGCTGACCCCAACCGTCTCGCCTGTCTCATCAAGGTCGTGCATGAGCTGCGCGACCGCGGCGTGCCTGTCGACGGCATTGGGCATGAGGAACACCAAAATATCAACTATCCGTCAATCCAGGCCATCGTCCACAGTATTGATACAGTTGCCGAGAATTTCCCTCACATCGATCAGCAGGTGACCGAGCTCGACGAGAGTGTCTACAACGCTGGAGACGATACCTCGAACTACGGCAACAATATTCCGCCGTCAGTGCTCGCCGAGCAGGGCTGGTTATACAAGCTCTACTTCGACGCCTTCCGTCATCTCGCCGGAAAAATCTCCGCCGTCACCTTCTGGGGTATGGCCGACGACGACACTTGGCTCGACGGCTTCCCGGTCGCGCGTACCGATTACCCGCTGCCCTTCGACATGCAACTCCAGGCCAAGCCCGCCTACTGGGGCATTGTTGATCCCACTCACTTGCCCGGCTATGGATTGCGATTCTCCCTGTCTGGCATCACCGGCCCGCCGGACCAAAGCGTCTGGACCATCACTGCAACCAATGGCGCTGCTGGCCCGGCCTATAACACGCTCATCAGCTCATTCACCCTCCAGCAGATCGCCGGCAGGCCATGCAGCCCCGTCGTCACCGCGCCGGGCAGTTACCCAATCTCACTTGGCGATATTCCAGTCAGCGGTTCAGCCAGTACATCGTTCACGATTGACTTCAGCAAGTGCGATCGTTTTGCCCGGTTCGTTCTTCGCATGCCCTGGAGTTCGGCTACCTACGAAACCGGAACCTTTATCTGGCCCGAGTTTCACAGAGACAACCGATGGAACGACGACCACTGGAACAGCAAGGACGACATGAATAACAGCCACTGAGCGCTCTCGTCACATGCACGCTCAAAAGCATTTGAGGCCCGCGTCAAGCGGGCCTCATCCCTCTTTGTTGGCTTTTCCACTTCATGACTGGTTCTTAAGCGAAGCCCCCTGTGCGTCTTTTTCCAGCCCTTTAACCGTCTCTATCGGTAGAGGTTCACTGGGTGTTCTTCCAGAGATTCCCCGGCTTGTTCCTCCAAATGAAAACCCCGGCGGTTCGTGGGTCCGCCGGGGCTTCTTTATGTTTGTCTTTTGCTGACCGCTAATTCGCTACCCGCTTCTTAGCCGCCCGCTTTACCAACTACCCGTTTCCTTAGCTGCCATTAAGCGCTCGCCACAGGCCCATGCGCATGTGCTTGCCCTCGCGTCAGCCTGTGCACAAAGTGGTACGGAGGCCAAGGCCCCGAAAGCTGCATCTGGCAGTCCTTCAGCGTCGTGCTTGCAGTCGAATATTTATTCTGGTATCGCTCCACGCACTTGTGATCGATCAGATGTGCTATATCCAGCAGCATCTTGCCCGTTTCCGTGCGCTTGCAGGTGATTTCCTCCGCCAGCGGAGAAAACATTCTGTGCATCTGCACCGATACTGCGCGCGCCTTTGTCTGCCGCTCACGTTGCAGCGACGCGCTTTCGCGCAGGTTCGTCAGGTATTCGCGTCCCACCGTGCCTGCGTCAGGAATCGCTCGTCGAATCTGTTCCCGGCAGCAATCATCCAGCGTGACTTTCAAATGCATCTCCGCCTTGCCGCGTAGCCGCTCGATATTGGTCAGAAATTGCCGCTGGTTCGACCGGACCGATCGCCGTAGCGACTCGTCATCCGAGAACACCGTCCCAAAACGGAATGGCAGCACCGTGGACGTCTTGAAGCAGTCCGCAATTACCCTTGCGTGATCCATTGCGGCTTTCTGATTTAGGGGGTCTTGAGGAGAGTGTTCGCTGACAATAACTGCTAGATCACTGGCCGGATAAAGGAAGACCTGATTGCCTTGAATGCCCGAAACCGTTTCCATCGGGATTGGCTTACGGTGTCGCAGGAGTTCTGGAAAGGCTTGTTTCTCAGTTATGCAGTAGGCATACCATGCCATAAGAATTGCTCCGCGCTTGAATTGGAAACTCCGAATATCGGCATTGCAATACGGGTTGGCTGCACTTGGAATTGCGGCCCGGGGGCTGCCGCACTGAAAGAACTGCAGAGTATGCTAGTCCCGTGCATCGGCAACTGGCAACTCCCACGACGCGCTTCCACGCAAATGTGAGCAGAGAAACTCTAAAATCGATTTAATATCACGCTATACCGTTTTGATATCATCAAAATCTGCTCTAACGGCGCGACAGTAGCACGATCACCATCACAATTAGCGCCAGCACCAGCCCACCCAAGCCGATCCCGACCCAGCGCACCAGCTTTGCCGTAGTCCTCACCGTATCCGCCAGATCCTCATTGTCCTCCAGGCCAACCGAGTCCCTGAGCCGGCCAAGTTGCTCCTCCATCCGCCTCAGTTGTGTCGAATGCTCCTGAACCGCGGTTCGGATCTCATACTGGACCATCTGTAACCCACTGACCTCATTCCGCACTTCTTGCGTCAGCCCTGTCTTCTGCTGCTCATTTCCTGCCGTCGCCGCCGTCGCCTCGAGCATCGGCAGAATGCGCGCGACCCATGGCAGCACTGCGCCCAGCCGCATCAACGTCTTCAGAGCTGCGTTCCAGCCTTCGGGCCGTATCTTCTCGATCTTTTCGATCTCCTCAAGCTCCTCCCGGGTCGGATACAGCCGTTCCCGGTATGCCGCTTCCGAAAGGACATCCCCAGTAATCGGCGTCCCTCGGCGAGGCTCCTCCCAGATGCCCGCCCGCGCAAAGATGCTCTCCGGAACCTCCGTTATATCCGGTTCCTCCTCCACCTTGCCTTCGGCAATTTCGCCTTCGATAATTTCTGCGTGAACTGCACCCGGCTTCGTCTCCGTTGCTGACTCTGGCTCGACTGTCCCTGCTTTCTCGAACTCGGCTGGAGCTTTCGCGCTCTCATAAGCCAGGGGCTCATGCATCTCAACCGTCGGCTCTGATCCGGCAGCGGGAGCGTGAACTTCCGCTATGCCTGGCTCCGTGTGCTCAGCAGCTTCCGTCTCCTGAACCCGCCGTCCTTCAGGTTCGCGGTAGATATCCTCCACCGTCACTGGCGGCTCGATTGGCACTACGACCGGTATTCGCGAGATATCCTCTGCCGTGACTGCCTTTTCCGGTTCAGCCGCTACTGGTGCTTGCTCCTCTTTCTTCAAATAGTCCGCATACCCGTTCCTGAGTTGTTCAAAGACATGCGGCGGCACTTCGCGGGAGATATCCGCGGGCGAAACATCGGGCTCCGGTATCTGCGCCGCATGATCATGCGGCGTGGCAACCTCATCCGGCGCCTTGAAAATATCTAAAACTGCAGCTGGCTGCGGCTTGATCCGTCTCTCTACCGGAACCCAGCACACATCGTCTGCGGTAACTTCCTCAGTCTGTGACTTAATCTGTGGCGCTGGTGCACGGTATACCGGAGTCCCACACAAATCCGCCGCGCTAATCTCCCGGGTTTGCGCCCCGGTATTATTTACAGGTTCTTCACTTTGTGGGACCTCTGCGACCGCAACCGCCGACTCTGTGGATTTTGAGACTGTTGCCTCAGTTTGGTAGGGGGGCACCTCGGCGCGTGGCTGTTCCCGTGGTGGCTCGGGACTCGTTTCCCGGGCCTGCTTGGTTGCCTCCTGAGTTGCATCTATGTGCAGCTCAGTGGGCGCTTTCCCTGAAATCACCTGCATCAGCCAATCTGTAACTGACTTCTGCGAGGCGGGGCCTGAAGAAGATGCGGGGGTGTCGTCTTTCATCAGTTGCACCTGCGACTAACCGTCGAAAAGTGAGGGACCCGTCACTACGCGAGCTTTAAACCCGCGAAATGATTCAAATACTTCAATAGCGCAAACGCAGAAGAGGACCAACTCGACCACGAACCGGACAGTGTTATGAACTTAGCACGGAAACTGCCAAAAGGAGAGGAAGATTTAACTTCTTGCTGCCTCTGCCTGTTGCCGCAGCGCATGAATCACTACCCGCAGCATCTCTTCTTCTGGAGCAGGCTTTCCCGTCCATATTTCAAACTGACGCGCGCCCTGGTGGACAAACATCTCCACTCCGGTAACAACCGGAATATTCTTTTCCCGGGCCATCCGGATCAGCGGTGTTTCGAGCGGGTTATACACCAACTCGAAAACCAGCCGCGCATTCAATTCTTTTGGCTCCAGCAGGCTTTGAGGCTTTACGCCCGGCATCCCCGCCGGAGTCGCATTAATAATAACGTCAAAGTTCGTCTTGGCCAATTGTTCTCTTTTGAAGGTCTTCACTTTTGCCTGACGGGCGAGCTTCTGTGCCATTTCGGGCGTGCGGTTCATCACAAATACCTCCGCGCCCTTGTCCTTCAGTCCAAAGACCGCTGCCCGTGCCGCACCGCCCGCGCCCATAACCAGGATCTTGGCATCCTTTAGTGGTAGCCTTCGCTCCAACGGCCTGATCACCGCCGCCACATCTGTATTGAAGCCATATAGTTTGCCCTCAGCTGATCGAACCACGGTATTACAGGCGCCAACCTTCTCTGACAGCGGATCTGTTCGCTCCAGGTGCTTTAGAATCTCTCCCTTCAGCGGCATCGTCACCGCCAGCCCGCTGATCGGGACTTCCCTTACAAGCGTCAGTAAGTCATTTATTTTACTGGTCTGCAACGCCAGAAATACCCCATTGACCGTTTCCCGCCGGAACGCCGTGTTCATCATCAGCGGCGACAACGAATGCTTGATCGGATTCCCCGCCACGCCATAAACCTTGGTCGCAGCATCCAGTTGGTCGATCCTGTAGGTCTCCTCCAGCGTTCGCGCCGCAATCTGCCCTGGTCCCGTTTCTTCCCCAACAGTTGCTGCCGCAAATGTAAAGACCGATCCCGCCCGCAGCCCCAGAACCCGGCTGATGATTCCTTGGTCGCCCATCACAATGCCGATCACATTCGCCAGATCGCGCGTCCGCTCCAGGAATTTCATCATCGTTACGTTGTCTGAAAGGCTTTTCGCCGTCGAGACCACCTTCACAAACTCTGGCTGGAACGGCTGGATCCGTTCAAAAATCCCGTCCAGGTCTTTCGTGGTCGCAAAATCGTGATAGCTGAGAATGAGGGCCGCACCATGTGCCCGCAGCTTGTCGAGCTGTCCCCTCTTCAGAGCCTCGGCCGTCTGTAGCTCGACATCCACCAGGTGAAAGCCTGCACTCGCCGCTTTTTCCAGGACTTCCATTTCGGCGGCAATTGTCCCTTTGAACTTCCCGCCGGTCGCAACCCTCCGGCACGTCGCAATCGCCGTAACCTCGCTTCGGTCGTTCAAAAACTGCTTCAGCTTCGGCAGCGCCAGCAGCGGTTTGGGCAGATAATCCAGCCGAAACTCCACAAAGGTATTCTCCCGTACTGCTTCCATGGCCTTTTCGACCATCTCCGCTGGAGTCGACCCGATAATGGCAACGCACATTCTGCCGATCCGCGACCGGATCAATTGCGGAGACAAAGTGCTAAGTACCGGCGGGGTCTGCGTATCTTTATTTGTTGCTTTCATGATTTGTTGCTTTCATGGCCACAATTGCGGCATCTTAACGGGTGCTGTCTCCGGATGCAACTGATCTTTCAGCAATCCATGCAGCCGCTCCGAAAATGTCAACGCCCTCCGCTCAACTCTCCATATATCTCAAACATTCTAAAGCGGCAACTGAACCCTGCTGAATGCGGATGAATTTTCGTAGTTCGCTATACTGGAAGAAAGGGAAGAAGATGGTTGGCCGGATGCGCGGGCAGCCAATCTCTCAGATAAGTGCCAATGCTCCCTGATATCTGAATAAGCCATTTCTTTTGAAGATCATACCAGCAACTCCTGTTTTTCTGCGGCCTTGCGAGGACAAACATCGCATAACCTCTTTAGAATCACGATCACGAGCAAAAGAATTCGCGCCATCCAAAATCCGACAAAAGCCATCCGCACCCGGCCGGGCCAGCGCCGCCAACCAATAGCCCCAAGAGGAATGTTGTGACCGAACTCCCGATTCACCCATGGACTATTTCCCAGATCATTTCCCAGAACGCTGACAATACCCTCACACCCAATGCACTCGAAGCCTGGGTTCAGGCGCGTCTTGACCGGCATCAACAAGCCCTCAATCGGCTCACTGCCGAAAATGACCCGCGCATCCCGGAAAACACCCTCCGTGCCTATGACGACGCTGTCTTTGAACTTGCCTCTGCAGGCTCACAGACTCATCTGCTCAACAGCGTTTACCCCGACAAGGCCATCCGCGATACTGCCCAGGCCCTGGCCCAGAAAATCTCTCAGGCCGGTGTCGACCTCTCCCTTAACCAGAAGGTCTATCAGGCTCTCAATCTGATCAACGCCGAAAACGCCGACTCCGCCACGCGCCACTATCTCAACCACACCCTCCTCCAGTACCGTCTCGCCGGAGTCGACAAGGACGACGCCACCCGCGCCCGCCTCAAAGAACTGCAGGACAAAGCGACCCTCCTTTCGCTCGCCTTCAGCCGCAACGTGCAGGAGGGCGGCAACACCGTCACCATCGATGACCCCGCAGAGCTCGACGGCCTGCCATCCGACTTCCTCGAAGCTCATCGGCCTGATGCGGACAGTAAAATCACCATCACCACCGATTTCCCCGACTACCTGCCTGTCATGACCTTCGCAAAGTCGCACGCTCTGCGTCTGCGCATGTTTCTTGCCTACAACACCCGCGCCTACCCGCAGAACAAGCAAATTCTTCTCGACCTGCTCGCCATTCGCAAGGAAATCGCGCAACTTCTCGGCTTCTCCAACTGGGCCGATCTCGCCACTGCTGACCAGATGATGGAGTCCTCCGCCAACATGCAGGCGTTCTTGGACGAGCTCGACCACGCCTCGCGCGCCGGAGCCGAAAAAGAATACGCTCTGCTGCTCGAATTTTCGAAGCAGACGCAGATCGACGCCGCCAGCCGCGGCTACTGGCTCGAACAGTACCGTCGCTCTGCCTTCGACTTCGACTCGCAGTCCGTCCGCCCCTATTTCCCCTACGACCGTGTCGAGCAGGGAGTCCTCGCCACCGCTGCGCGCCTCTTTCAGGTTGAGTTCCGCCCCGTTTCCGACGCCGAAACCTGGCATCCCGACGTCGTAACCTACGATGTCTACGACCGCAGCACTCACATCGGCCGCTTCTATCTCGACATGCATCCGCGCGAGGGCAAGGACAAGTGGTTCTCAGCCCATCCCCTCATTCCTGGAATCAATAACCGTCAGATTCCCGAAGCCGCGCTCATCTGTAACTTCCCCGGAGGCAAGCCGGGAGATCCCGGTCTTATGCAACACTCCGACGTCATAACTTACTTTCACGAGTTCGGCCATCTCATGCACGCACTGCTCGGAGGCCATCAGAACTGGGCCGGTATCAGCGGCATCGCCACAGAAGGCGACTTCGTCGAAGTGCCTTCTCAAATGCTGGAAGAATTCTTCCGTGATCCGCAGCTGCTCGCTACCTTCGCACATCATTACGAAACCGGTGAGTCCATCCCCGCTGAGCTTGTCCTCAAAATGAACCGCGCCGCCGCCTTCGGGCGCTCCGACAGCATCCGTACGCAGCTTTACTACACCACCTGCTCGCTTAAAACCCACACCGAAGACCCGGCCACGCTCGATCTCGATCAGCTCTTCCAGTCGCTTTACACCCGCTTCCTGCCCTACAAGTGGATCGATGGCAACCATATGTATGCCGCCTTCACCCACCTCATCGGCTACTCGTCGAACTACTACACCTATCTCTACGACAAGGTGATCGCACTCGACTTCTTCGCGCAGTTTGCTCGCACCAGCCTGCTCGACGATCCCATCGCCATGAAGTACCGCCGCACCGTTCTCGACCCCGGCGGTTCGCTTCCTGGCAAAGAAATTGTCCTGCGATTCCTGGGCCGGCCTCAATCCACTAAAGCCTTCACCGATTGGATCAGCGAAGAATTCCAGCCAGCTGCCGCTGTCTGCGATTAGGCTAAATAGCAATGTGGAGAAGGAAATGAATCATTCGCTTTCCCGTTTTTCCCCGGCTGTTTTGCTGACAGTGCTGTCGATCGCTCCTTTTACAACCGCGCTTCAAGCACAGGTGCTCACAGTTCCTACGCAGACCGCGAAGCAGCCGGCCCCATCCCTTCAACCTCCCGATCCTGACGCGAAGATCGACCCTCAGGCACAAGCTAAAGTCATTGCCGATCTCCAGGCCAAAAATTTTAACGATGCCCTCGCCGGAGCCAAGGCAATCCTAGCCGCCAACCCAGACAGCCCCAAGGCGAACAAGCTCACCGGCGTCGTGCTTCTCGATCAGCAGAAAGCCTCGGACGCGCTGCCGTATTTCCAGAAAGCGCTTCAACTTTCTCCCGACGACCCGACCATCAATGCTCTGCTCGTGCAGACCTACGCCCAAACCGGAGACAAGGCCCGACGCGATGAGCAGCGCGCCATCCTGCGCGGCTATCACAGCGACGGCAAGCATCCGGCCTTCGCGCAGATTCCCGCCTATCTCATCGAAACCATCCCTGTCGGGGACAAAATCATTCAGGCAATCGAATTCTACGAACCCGCAGGACAGTTCCATTTCTATTACCGCTTCAGCATCTTCGACTCAACCGGAAAGATACAGAGCTTCATCGCGCTTGAGTCCGACGACGCCGATCAGGCGCTCTACTCGCAGCAGCATCCCAAGGAAGCCGCCACGGGTGAACGGCGCTTCTCGCTCGACGGCTATTCCCAAAGCGCAGACGGCCATGTCACACAGGCGCTCTACACCTTTTACGATAGCCAGCCCAGCTATGACGATGTTCGTGCGCTCGTCATCAAGCTCGTGCAGGAAGGAAAATCCCCGGTGCCGGCCGCTGGTCCGGGTGCGCCTAACCCCCAGCCTGGCCATAATGGATGAATCGCTTATCCGCCGGAGCCCATCAGCTAAAACGTTTGACTATTGTGTATCTCTGCACGTAACATGACTCCGGTTTAGCAGCGCCTTATTGTGAAACCCCTGAGGAGAAGTACTACACCGATGAAGCTCAATCCCCTTTCTTGTTCAGCCGTCGCCCTCGCGCTTTTCGTTTCGTGCGGACCTTGTCTCCACGCCCAGGAGCCGCCGCAGCCCGCACCGCAGCATCACCCTTGGGACGATAAATCGCTCTCGCCCGATCAGCGAGCCGATCTCGTCCAGAAAGAACTCACCCTCGACGAAAAAATCCAGCTCGTCCACGGCACGGGGTGGGGCGCGCTTCGTCCCGGCGCACCCATTCCTCTTGGGGATAACTGGGGCGCAAGCTACGTACCCGGGATTCCTCGCCTCGGCATTCCTCCTATCAACATGCAGGACTCCGCGGTCGGTGTGCGTCTTTCTGCAATGATGGGTCGCTACTCCACGCTGCTTCCCTCCGCCCTCGGCTCCGCCTCGAGCTGGGATATTCAGGGCGCGCAGCTTTACGGCGATGTCATAGGACGTGAACTCCGCGCCCAGGGATTCAACATGTCTATCGGTGGCGGTGTCGACATCACTCGTGAGCCGCGCAATGGGCGCAACTTTGAATATGCTGGAGAAGACCCGCTCCTCGCCGGAACCATGACCGGCAATCTCATGAAGGGCCTTCAGGCCGAGCACATTATGGGCGACATCAAGCATTACGCCTTTAACGACCAGGAAACCGGACGCAATATTTTCAGTGCCAACATCGGCAAAAAAGCCGCGCGCGAAAGCGATCTGCTTGCCTTCCAGATCGCCATCGGCATCGCCGAGCCCTCAGGCGTCATGTGCGCCTACAACCGCGTCAACGGAACCTACTCCTGCGAAAACGACTGGCTGCTCAACGACGTCCTCAAAAAAGACTTCCAGTTCAAAGGCTGGGTGCTCTCTGACTGGGGCGGAACCCACTCCACCGTCAAGGCCGCGCTCGCCGGCCTCGATCAGGAAATGCCGGGTGAAGTGCACGGCAGCTTCTTCGACGACGCCCTCAAGCAGGCCGTCCAGAGCGGCCAGGTCCCGATGTCGCGTCTCGATGACATGGATCATCGCATTCTCCGCAGCATGTTCGCCGCTGGCGTCATCGATTATCCCGTAATGCCGCGCGATGTTGTCGATCCCTTCAAAGGGCGCGACGACGCTGAGCACATCGCCGAAGAAAGCATCGTGCTCCTCAAGAATGAAAATGGCGTTCTTCCCCTGAGTGCGGATTCCATCCACTCAATCGCTCTCATCGGCTCCCATGCTGACGTCGGCGTGCTCTCCGGCGGAGGCTCGGCACAGGTCGATGCTCCCGGCGGCAATGCGGCCAATCCGCATCCCGGCGGCGCAAACTGGGGCGAATCCGTCTACTTCCCATCCTCACCGCTTAAGTACATACGCAAACACGCACCCAATGCCAAAGTCGAGTTCAATCCTGGAACCGACAATGCCTCCGCAGCCGCATCCGCAAAGTCCGCTGACGTAGCCATCGTCTTCGTCAATCAGCCCATGCACGAAGGTATGGACCGACCCACGCTCTCACTCCCCGATAGTCAGGATGCGCTCGTCTCCGCCGTCGCTGCCGCCAATCCACACACGATTGTCGTCCTCGAAACCGGCGGTCCGGTCACAATGCCCTGGGCAGATAGCGTGCAGGGCATCGTCGAAGCATGGTATCCAGGCATCGGCGGAGCACAGGCTCTTGCCAACCTTCTCTTCGGAACCATTAACTTCTCGGCCAAACTGCCGGTCAGCTTTGCAAAGAGCGACGCCGACCTTCCCTTTCCCGAAGTTCCCGGCATCAACCTGAAGGATGTCACACGCGAGATAACTGTCACGCACGATGGCAAGAAAGTCTCAATCAAAGTGACGGACAAACCTCCCTTCGACGTGGACTACAACAAGCAAGGCGCAGCCGTCGGTTACAAGTGGTTTGAGCAGCAGCACATTCAGCCGCTCTTTCCATTCGGCTTCGGGCTTTCCTACACCACATATGAATACTCAGGGCTCTCTGTTGACTCGCAGGGCCGTACTGCAACCCTCACCATCAAGAACACCGGCCAGCGCGCCGGAGCAGAAATCGCCCAGGTTTATGCTGAACTGCCCGCTGCTGCCGATGAACACTATAAGCGCCTCGTTGCCTTCGATCGTGTCGATCTTGCTCCCGGCGAATCGAAAACCGTCACGCTTGACCTCAACCCTCTATGCCTTTCCGTCTACAACGTCGATAAGGATGCAATGGAGGAGATCCCCGGCGAATACAAAATCCTCGCAGGACCCTCCTCGGCCGATACGCCCTTAACCGCAACGTTCACGAAATAACCGCTACATCAACAAAGCTAAGGGAGCGCGTCAGCGCTCCCTTTTGCATCTATCTTCCTTGCTCGCTAAGGAGCCAGCAGTCGTCCCATATAGAAATCGAAGAACTTCTCCGGATCCGAGTGCAGGCAGACTTGTGCATTTGGCTCACCTGGCTCAGGCCGTGTGTAGCCCTTGTCATCGACGCGAATCCGCATCGGCGTTACAGGGCATAGTCCCGGATCGATCGCAAATCCCACCGCCATCGGATCAAACAGCGTCGGCGTCAGTTGCCCCCACTGGTAATAGAGCAGCACCAGCTGATCCGTCACCGGGGAATCATGCCGGAAAAGCAGTTCCCGTTTCACCTCGTCCAGCTTCAACTGCGTCGCATCGAGCGGCATCATGTATACCGGAACCCCTGATGCAAACAGCTTTCGCGCACCGGCAATGTCGTTCAGCACATTCCACTCCGGCTCAGGTCCGGGAGCCTTCAGATAATCCGCATCGGTCCCGCTCCGATACCCCACATAAACCGACCCGCCCATGATCACGACCCTCTTCAGCATGCGAAAAGTCTGCTGATCCTTGTCGATCATCGCGCCTATGTTCACATATGGCCCGATCCCGATCAGCGTAATCTCACCCGGATACTTCTTGATCCAATCCAGTGTTGTCTGCACTGCATCTCTCTGCGGCACATTGCTCGCCGGCTCCCGCTCGGCGTAACGCCTCTGCGTAAAAGTATTCGTAGCTGACGTCTGCGGTCCCACTGCTACCGGAATATCCGGTCTTCCTGAAGCCCTCAGAAACCGCTCCAGTAGTCGCGCCCGCAGTGGCGTATTCCCGAAATCTGCATTGACCTGCAAAACCTCGAGCTCCGGGCTCTGTAATGCAAGCGCGAGCGCAAACGCATCGTCGATATCGTCACCGATATCGGTATCGATGATCACTTTTTGCCTTGGAGCTGCGCCCATTTGCGCCTCTATACGCGCTGGCCCCAGCGCCACGATAGCGAAAGCAACAATCAATCCCGTCGTTTTCATCACACGCATAAACACATACGTCCAATTTGCCTGATCTCAACTCGCGCGAGTAGACTCCCTGCCGGGCTGGAATCCCAGCTTACACTTCCGTCTCCAGGAGAGGCACTTATGAACACCATCTCACGGCGCGGTTTCTTCGGTATGGGATTAGGCGCAGCAGCAACCGCAGGACTCACTCCCTTTGCTCTCACGTCGGCAGCGCAGGCAGCACCCGCGGTAACCTCCAGTTCACTGCTGCAGGACGCGCAGAGCTACGAGACATCCGTCCAGAATGCCTTCAAGTTTCAGAATATGATGATGGATGCCTACGCCACGGGTGATACTGTCCGCCTCATCCAGAGCTATTCCGATCAGTCCGGATTGCTTTCAACTGGTTTCACCTATGACAACGCCGTCTCCATCCATGCCTATCTCCTTCACGGCGACATTGCCCGTGCAGAAATTCTTGGCAACGGACTCATCGAGGCGCAGGCTACGAATTTCCCCTTCAACGATGGCCGCTTCGCGCAGGCCTATTTCGTGAACACACCCAACTCTGATGGCGCCTACATCACGCCGGCGGCATTTCCGTTCTACTTCTACACCAGCGCCGTTGGCGATCAGGCCTGGGCCGGAATGGCCCTGGCTCAACTCTATCTCCGCACCACGCAAACCAAATACCTCACCGCTGCGCTCAATGTCGCCAACTGGATCGTCGCCAACACCTACAACACACTGGGGCCCGGCGGCTACTCCTACGGAACGAACATCAACCAGTACAACCAGTCCGTGCCCTCGACCAACGGTAAATCCACTGAGCACAACATCGACACGTACGCCTTTTTCACCATGCTCGCTGAGCTCACGCACAACGGCACTGCCGCCAACGGAGCATCGTGGACAAGCCTCGCGCAGCACGCGCTCGCCTTTGTGCTCGCCATGTACAACCCCACCAACGGCTACTTCTTCACCGGAACCCTCGGCGACCAGATCTCCATTAACTACTATCCCGTCCCCGAAGACTGCCAGACCTGGTCTTACCTTGCCCTGCTTAACAACCAGTACAAAGGCACCATTGACTGGGCTCTCGCCAACCTCCAGACCACAGACACTGCCTCATCGCCCAACACCAGTCTCACCGGCAGCGAAAAAATCACCGGGATGGTCTACGACTCCGCTAGCCTCGTGGCCGCATACCCTGGCAGCGATCCCAACGCTGTCTGGCTCGAAGGCACATCGCACACTGTCGCTGCCCTCGTTGCCCGTTCTCTCGTCGGTCGAGACAGCCTGCCCAAACTTTTCAGTGATCTCGAAACCGCACTCTACTTCCTCAGCAACTGCCGGACTGCGCAGTCCGAGCTCGGAGCTGGTCTAACCGTCAATGGCGATCCCATTCCGCTCGGGGAAGGTCTCCTGGCCTCCACCAGCGTCATGGATACCGGCTTCGGTTACACCTACGGCCCATCCCTCCACATTGGAGCCACAGGCTGGTATCTCATTGCAGCACTCGGCGGAAATCCATTCCAGCTCGGCTATATCAGCATCCCGCACTAGCCGCTCTATATATCAACAGCCTTAACGGAGGGCCAGCTTCTGGCCCTCCGTTTGATTTCTCGTTGAATGGTGATACCTGACATCGATACCATCCGTCCAATCTGCATCGCTGTTGAACCTCTTACCGTCGCCAACCGTAACAATATCAGCCGCAGTTATTCCTTCACCTCCGAGGCGCAATGAATGACCGACCTTTGGAACGACATCAAGCACTCCCTGCGCATGTTTGCAAAGAATCCCGGCTTCACAATCGCGGCTCTCGCCGCTCTCGCGCTCGGCATCGGAGCCAATACAGCCATCTTTACCGTCGTCAACACCGTTCTGCTCAAGCCTCTCACTTACCCCGAACCCGACCGTATCGTTCAGTTCCTTCTCACCTCGCCGCAGGGAAATGGCGTAGGCGCTTCTCCCACCAAGTTCAATAACTGGTTGCAGCAGACCAGCGTCTTCCAGAACATCTCCGCCTACGACTTCGGCGGACCCGGCTTCAATCTCACTGGCGACCACCCCGAGCAGGTCCATGGAATCCATGTCTCGCAGCAGTACTTCGCGCTCTTCGGAGCGCCTGTCATACTCGGCCGCACTTTCACGCCGCAGGAAGACAGCCCCAACGGCGGCAAAGTCGTCGTCATCAGTTACGGCCTCTGGCAGCGCCGATTCGGAGGCAACCCCAACATCGTCGGCACATCGCTCTCGCTCGGCAATGAGCCCTACACCATCGTCGGAGTCATCGGAAAATCCTTTGACAGCGATCCCGAAGCCGACATCTGGCTGCCCTTCCAGATCGATCCCAACAGCGACAACCAGGGCCATTACTTCATCGCCGCCGCGCGCCTCAAGCCCGGAGTCACTCTCGACCAGGCCAATGCGCAACTCAAAGTCGCTGCTGACCAGTTCCGCCGCCGGTACCCAGGCGTCATGGACCCACATGATGGCTTCGCTGTGCAGCCCTTGCGCGACTCCATTGTCAGCGACGTACGCTCCTCTTTGTTCGTTCTCCTGGGAGCCGTCAGCTTCGTCCTGCTCATCGCCTGCGCCAACGTCGCCAATCTCTTACTCGTCCGCGCCACCGGGCGCAAGCGCGAATTCGCCATCCGCTCTGCCATGGGTGCGGGCCGTTTGCGTATCATCCGCCAGTTGCTCACCGAAAGCATCCTTCTCTCTGTCACTGGTGGAATCCTCGGCCTCATCCTCGGATTCGTCGGCGTGCGCGCCCTGCTTGCCCTCAATCCAGGCGATATTCCCCGCATCGGCGAAAACGGGGCTGCCGTCGGCATCGACTGGCGTGTGCTCCTCTTCACCCTCGGAGTATCTCTGTTCACCGGAATCCTCTTCGGACTCTTCCCCGCCATCGGTGCTGCGCGCCCTGACCTCAACTCCACGCTGAAGGAAAGCAGCAACCGCTCGGGCACAGGTTTCCGGCAAAGCAAGGGCCGTTCCTTGCTCGTCATCAGCGAAGTCTCGCTCGCGCTTGTGCTCCTCATCGGCGCAGCACTGCTCATCCGCACCTACGCCAATCTGCGCAATGTCAATCCAGGCTTCAACTCACACAACGTGCTCACGATGGAAATGTCGCTTACAGGCGACCGCTTCCAGAAAACTGCCGGAGTTGCTCAGCTCGTCCGTGACGGACGCGAACGACTTAACTCCATCCCTGGAGTCGAAGCCTCGGCCTCAAGCTGCTGCATACCTCTTGAAGGCGGATTTGGCCTGCCCTTCATTGTCGTCGGCCGTCCCACCGGCAAGACGCCTTATACCGGGGGCGCTGGGTGGATGAGCGCATCGCCCGGCTACTTTGACGTCTTCAAAATCCCCATCCTCCGCGGACGTGATTTCACCATTCAGGACTCAACCGGCGCGCCCGGCGTTGTCCTGATCAACCAGACCATGGCCAAGCAATTCTGGCCCAAGGAAAATCCTGTCGGTCAGCAGATCATCATCGGCAAGGGCGTCGGCCCGCAGTTTGATGAACCAGCCCGCCAGATCATTGGCATCGTCAGCGACATCCATGACAGCGGCCTCAACCGCAATCCGCGCCCGCTCATGATCGTTCCAACAGCCCAGGTCACGGACGGCATGACGGCCCTCAACGCTCGCATCGGCCCCGTCGCCTGGCTTATTCGCACCCACGGCGACCCGCATCAGTACATCTCCGCCATCACCGAGCAGCTCCGTCAGGCTAGCGGAGGCTTCCCCGTCACACACGTCCGCACCATGGATGAAGTCGTCGTCCGCTCAACTGCGCGCGAGGACTTCAACATGCTCCTACTCACCATCTTCGGAGCCTCAGCCCTCATCCTTGCTGCGATCGGAATCTACGGTCTCATGGCCTATTCCGTGCAGCAGCGCACGCAGGAAATTGGCATCCGCATGGCCCTCGGCGCCGACCGCTCCCGAATTCGCAACCTCGTCGTCCGCCAGGGCATGATCCTCGCCCTCGTAGGTGTCGTCATCGGAACCGGCGCAGCCTTCGGCCTCACGCGCTTCATCGCCAGCTTTCTTTTTGGAGTAAAAGCCTGGGATCCGCTTGTATTCATAGCCGTGCCTGTGCTTCTAGCGGCGGTCGCCTTCGCAGCAACATGGTTGCCAGCACAGCGCGCTTCCAAACTCAACCCCATGGAAGCGCTCAGGGTCGAATAGGTTTGGTCAAAGAAGGTTGTCAGAGATGGATGCGGGCGATTGGGTGCTCCTATGTTGTCGATGGGTCATCGCCGATACGAATATTTGGGCGATGAGTCATGGGAGGTGTTTTCCCATGACTCGGTCGCCGCAAGGCCCGTCTGGCAAAGACCGCCCGCCGCGTAGGCGCCGCCGGAGGGGCAATCTATGCTAGCGGACTACCAGACCCGGCAGGCATTCACCGGCATCATTGGCTGGCCAGTTTTGCACCCGAAGGCCTGACCCATCTCCGGCATGTTCTGAACCACGCCGTTCACGCGAAACTCGCGCGGCGAGTGAGGGTCGGTTTGCACCTGCAGTCGTATTGATTCAGGCCGCTGATTGCCACACCAGCTTTGCCCGTATGCGACAAAGAATTCCTGAACAGGCGTATAGCCGTACTTGTCTTTTGCGTTCAGGTCGATGCCTTTGCGCTGCGCATCGGCAAGAAACGCCTCGTACGCCAGCCGTATTCCGCCGTTATCCGCCGTGTTTTCGCCCAGAGTCAGTTTGCCGTTGATCTTCACGTCATCGACTGCGGTAAAACTGCCGTACTCCTTCACTTCGCAGTCCGTCTTCGCCTCGAATTTCTTCGCGTCCTCCGGAGTCCACCAGTCAATCAGATTGCCATTGCCGTCAAACTGGCGCCCCTGATCGTCAAACCCGTGCGTTAGCTCATGGCCCACAATCGCTCCCACGTGGCCATAGTTCTCCGCATCGTCAGCGTGCGGATCGTACAGCGGTGACTGCAGAATACCGGCAGGGAAATTGATGTCATTCATGCTCGGATCGTAATATGCATTCACCGTCGGCGGCGTCATGCCCCATTCGCCGCGGTCGACAGGCTTGCCGATCTTGTTCAACTGGCGATGGCTCTCGAACTCCGACGCTCTGATCGCATTGCCCAGCGCATCGCCGCGCACAATCGTCAGCTTCGAGTAATCGCGGAAATGGTCCGGATATCCAATCTTGTCCGCAACCATACTCAGCTTGGTCTCTGCCTTGGTCTTCGTCTCCGGACTCATCCAGTCCAGCGACTGGATGTCTTGCCCCATCGCCGTCTCGATATCATGCACCATCTGCACCGTGCGCGCCTTGTCATCTGCGGTGAAGTTCGCCTTCACATAAACCTCACCCACTGCCTCACCCAGCGCGCCGTCTGTAGCAGAAACGCAGCGCTTCCACCGCGCCCGCTGCTGCGGCTGTCCGCTCAGATCGCGTCCGTAAAAATTGAACGTTTCCTCGTCCATGGCCTCAGGCAACGTATAGCTTGGAGTTGAATTGATCAGTTGCCACCGCAAATAGGTTTTGATCGTATCCAGGTCCGTCGACTCCAGCAGCGTATTCAGCCCTTTGAAGAACTCTGGGTTCGCCACATTCAACTCAGTAAACGCAGGTGTTCCCGTGCGCTCAAAAAACTCCGTCCAGTTAATCTCCGGAGCCATTTCAACTAATTGCGCTTTGTCCATGGGGTGATAAACATTCTTCGGATCGCGCTGCGAAGTAATATCCATTGAAATCTTCGCAAGCGATGTCTCCAGTGCCATGATCTTCGTTGCGTCGCTCGCAGCCTTGTCCTCCGGCTCGCCCATCAGCTTCAGCATGTTCGTGATGTGCTGCACGTATTGCTGCCGCGTCTTTTCGGCAGCCGCTCCGGTCCGCAGATAATAATCCCGCTCCGGCAGCCCCAGTCCACCCTGGTCGACGACCGCAATCTGCTTCTGGGCGTCCTTGAAGTCCTGTTGCTCGCCGTAGCTGAAGAACGCATTTACGTTGACGAGCTGGTAATGCGCAAGCAAATCCGTAAGTTCCTTCTTGTCCTTGAGCGCCGCAATGCGGTCCAGTGCCGGCTGCAGCGGCTTCAACCCTGCCGCATGAATCGCATCCACGTCCATGCACGATGCGTAAAAGTCGCCGATCTTCTGTTCGTTCGGCGTTCGCGAAGGATCATTTGCCGCGACCTTCTCAAGCAGCGCGTGCAGTACTTCCTGCGTGTGGTTGTAGACAATCGCGCCCGTTCCATACGCCGGCATGTCCGGCGGAATCGGATTGAGTTTTGCAAAATTCCCGCACGCGTACTGGAAGAAATTTGTGCAGGGATCTGCGCTTCGGTCGATCCATTGCTCATCCAACCCAGGCGGAAGCTGTGTAATCTTCTCCGCACTTGCCGCCTTGGCTTGTGCCTGCGCGTGAGGCCCACACGCTACTAATAAAGCCGTAACCGTCAATCCGACCGCGAACATTCCTGTTTTCTTCATCGCAGCATCCAGTCTCCCGCTGTCACTATACGCGATTCGAACCCTTGCTGTTCCAGCTAAATCTCCACATCCGCCCCAAAATATCGGCTTCTCTCTTGACAATTTGCATAATTGTACTATTGTATTAATACAAATGATCGTAAGAGTACATCCCGCCTCCGGTGTCCCCATTTACCTGCAGATCGAATCTCAGGTAAAGCACGCCATCGCTGCACAGGCCATCCGGCAGGACGATCCTTTGCCGCCAGTCCGCAAACTAGCCGCTGAGTTGCGCGTCAATCCAAATACCGTGGCACGTGCCTATCAGAACCTTGAGCGCGATGGAGTCATCCGCACCGTGCAGGGTGGCGGCTGTTATGTCAACGGACAGGCGCCGCGCCTGCTCAAGCCCGAAAAGATTCGCCGCCTCAAACCTCTGGCCACGCAGCTTGCCGTCGAATCGCGTCAGCTCCTGCTCCCACGCGAAGACACGCTGCGCCTGCTCGAAGAATCCTTGAACGAACTGGAGAAGCAGCCGTGAGCAAAGAACAGGAGAAAACGTCATGAGCGATCTGGCCATCGAAACCCACGCGCTCTCAAAACGCTTCGGAGACCTTGCAGCCCTCGACCGCGTAAACATTCACGTCGAGCGTGGCTCCATCTATGGCTTCCTCGGCCGTAACGGAGCCGGCAAAACCACCGCCATTCGCATCATGGCTGGCCTGTCTCCCGCCACCGGAGGCTCTGCGCGCGTCCTCGGCTTCGAAGCTGGACGTGACAGCATCGAGATTCTCGAACGCACCGGCTTCGTCATCGACAAAATGCTACTGCCCTACATGACCGGCCGCGAGCTGCTGCGATTCAACAAAGGATTCTTCCCGGCATGGTCCGATGCTCAGGCTCGCCGCTACGCCGACGCGCTCGAAATCCCCATGGACCGCAAATTCAGGAAGCTCTCGCACGGCAGTAAGACCAAGCTCTGCCTTCTGCTCGCGCTCGCACAAAACCCCGAGCTTCTCATCCTTGACGAGCCCACCTCCGGCCTCGATCCTGTCATCACCGACCAGCTTCTCCGCGTCCTCGTCGAAGATTTCGCTAACGATGGCCGCACTATCTTCATGTCCTCGCATCATCTCTCTGAAGTTGAGAAGATCGCCGACTGGGTCGGCATCCTCGACCACGGACGGCTTCTTCTGGAAGCCCGTCTTGATGACATTCGCTCTGCCTACCGCCGCATCCGCGTCACTGGCGAGCGCGTCCCGTCGAAATCGCCGGAGATTCTCACAGCAAGCTCCTCTGAGGGCATCACTGAATACGTTCTCTGCGCCGGAGAAGAAAAATTCCTCGCTGACCTCCGCAATAACGGAGCCACCATCCTCGAAGTGCTTCCCATGAACCTCTCCGAGATCTTCATCGAGCTGGTTGGAAAGGAGAACCATAATGTACCTGTCGAAACAATGGCGTGAAAGCCGCATCATCTCCGGAATTGCTATCTTTGCCCTCGCGCTTCTGCTTCTGTTGGTCACAAAAGGCCACGTTGCCATCAACTCTGCTCAAGGCGATTTTCACGTTACTCAAGGCAATCAGGACAACCCCGCTGGATTCGCCATGGCCTTCATTCCGCTTTTCTATGTTGAAGCGGTTCTCGTCGCCTTCTGGGGATGGCTCGCCGCTGGCATCGGTGCTGGAAAAAATCTCGGCGACGAAAGCGGATCGTTTCTCTTTACCCGCCCTCGCCCCCGTGCATGGTTCCTTTGGAATGACTGGGGCTATGCGATGGCGCAGATCGCCCTCATCGTTTTTCTTTCCAATCTCATGATCGGATCCCTGCTGGCTCGCTTTCTAGTCGCTCTCCACTCGCCGGGCAGTATTCCGTTTACGCCGAACAATACTCCTGTTCCCTTGTTCATCATGATGCTGCTCATGAGCATCGGTGTACTGCTCTTCGCGGGACTCATCTATGGCATCACTTACCTGTGCACCATACTCATCCAGCGCGCCGCGGGAGTCATGCTCGGCGCAGGTGTCCTGGTTGGATATGAGATACTCCGCGGCCTCATGCACCACTACTTCGCCGTCCACTTGCCCGATCTCATTCTGGGGCTCTTCAACTTCGATCACTACTCATTCCACGGCCTCTCCGACCACCTCGGAACCGCCATCGCCGCCCGCGCTATTGTCATGCTGCTCTTTCCGCTGGCCGCGCAGGTAGTTCTCGAACGGTCAGAAATTTAGGCCTTCAAAAGCCGACGAGTGGATGCACTGTGGGTGCCCCACCTTTGCGCGGCTTTTTTGTGCAAAGGGTGGGAAGATCGAATCCCGGCGAACGACTGGCGTCATTTCAGCAAAGCACTCCGGCTAGGCCCAATATCTCCTGTCTAAGGTCCGATACTGAATTGCCTCCGCAATATGTGCGACCGTGACCGAAGCCGCGCCTTCGAGATCGGCAATCGTGCGCGCGACCTTCAGAATCCGGTCATGCGCCCTTGCCGTCAGCCCCTGCTGTTGCATCGCGCGCTCCAACAGCTTTTCAGCATCCGCACCCAGCTCG
>JASHRS010000279.1 GCA_030037215.1 Silvibacterium sp.
GACAGGAACGCTGCCCTTCGGCATCGACCCAGGCGGAAGCTACATCACGGGATACTACACGGATTCAACCGGAGTGGGGCATGGGTTTGTGCGGACCAACAGCGACGGCACAATCACCTCGTTCGATGCTCCTGGAGCTGCCACAGCGCTCACATTCCTGGTGGCAGGAACCGGTGGGCTTAGCGTCAATGCCTCCGGAGATATCGCCGGTACGTACATAGATTCGAACGCAATATTTCACGGTTTCGCGCTTACTCCCGCAGCAGCTACGCAGGCGGCTACACCCACTTTTTCACCGGCCGCAGGGGCCTATACATCAGCGCAGTCGGTGACCATCTCCGATGCGACGGCCGACGCAACCATCTACTACACGACCGACGGGACAACTCCGACCACCAGTTCGACCATGTACAGCGGGCCGATCACGGTTTCATCGTCGGAGACGATTGAGGCCATTGCAACGGCCAGCGGATACACGCAGTCGGCCGTAGCCTCGGCTGCTTACACAATCAGTCTTCCCGCTGCGGCAACGCCAACTTTTTCTCCTGGTGCAGGGGTCTATTCTTCCGCACAAACGGTAACGATCTCTGATGCTACGTCCGGCGCGGCGATCTATTACACCACCGATGGAACCACTCCCACCGCAAGCTCGACCGCGTATAGCGGGCCGATCACAGTCTCATCGTCGGAAACGATCGAGGCCATTGCGACGGCGAGCGGATACAGTCCGAGCGCGGTGGCCAGCGCCGCCTATACGATCGGGGCGCCGTTCAACTTTGCGCCCGCTGCAGGCTCATCAACCACTGCGACGGTTTCCGCGGGCGGGACGGCGACCTACAGCCTGACTGTCACTCCAACGAGCGGAAGCACATTTCCTGCAGCCATCACTTTCTCTGCCAGCGGCCTGCCACCGGGTGCGACCACTTCGTTCACCCCGAACACGATTGCCGCCGGGGCGGGAGCTACGAATGTTACCTTCTCCATTCAGACCAGCCAGTCCTCGGCTATGATTCGTCAGAGCAAAGGGATGTTGGCAGCCGCTCTGTGCCTGCTGCTCCTTCCGTTCACGAGCAGGCGGCGCTGGAAAAATGCAACCAAGGGCCTGCTCCTGTTATTTCTGCTGTTGGGAGCAACCACTGCCGTTACTGCGTGCGGCGGAAACTCCACACCTCCGCAGACCTACACAATTACCGTCACAGCTATCAGCGGGCAGGCACAGCAGACAACCACGGTTAAATTGACGGTGAAGTGAGATTAAGGCATTTCTCCAGTTTCTATGGAGTTTCGGGCAGTATACGGGGTGGCATTTTCTTAAAGGAAAAAGCCACTTCGGGTCTGCTTGCGTCTGTCGCGAACAGACCCGGTTGTTCCGCCTCCGCATACTTCACTGGGTTCACTGGACCGATACCCATCGCGAACTGCGGTGATATCGAGCTCCTCCTGAACTCCCACCAGATACACCGTCAAAACGTGAATTTCAGCGCCATTTGGCCGATGCGTGACGGCTCTGCTCCGGTAGATGTGATCTTTCCTTCACTGCCGCCTGTATTCACGCCAGCGATGGAAATCTGGTTGCTGGCGCTGGGAGCAGAAAAGCTCGGCTGGTTGAGTGCGTTGAACATCTCCCACCGGAACTGCACGGCATAACGCTCGCGAAAGGCCCAGTTTTTGTCGATGCCGGCATCAGTGTAGTTGAGCGGCGGTGCCTGCATGAGGTTCTTGCCGGAATCGCCGAAGGTGCCGGGAGCATTTTGAATGAATGCGTTGATGTTGAAATAGTTGTTCAGCCAGTTCGCCTTGCCGCCCTGACGTACGTTCCGCGACTGGCCGGAGACGACGTCTGCCCGGTCTTCATACTGCTGCGCCGCCGATTGATTGCTGCCAAGCCCGGCACTGACTCCGAAGGGAAAACCGGATTGCGAGGTAATAATTGCACTGACCTCCCAGCCACCCAGCGCCGCCTGCACGAAACTGTTGTGACCGCGCAGGGACGGCGTCGTGTAGATGAAGTTGGAGACCCATCGTAAAGGAACATTCTCGCTGGAGACACCGCGACTCCAGGCCAGAGCGAAGGGGTCTCCGAGTTGATTGGTGCCGAAGCTGATATTCGCCGAGGAGGCGATATCGAGCGTCCTGGACCAGGTGAAATTTGTCTGGAATTGCAGGTTGTGGCTGAGGCGCCGGTCCAGGCTTGCCTGCAGGGCATGATAGTTGGCAGTCCCGAAGCTGAACATATCGAGAATTTCGCCAAAAGCAGGGTAAGTGCTGCGGCTTCCGCCCGTTGCGTAAATACCGGGGTTGCGGTCGAGGATAAAGGGCGCATGATAGGTTTCGCTGCCCACATAGGCCAGGCGGAATACCATGTTTTCGCCGATTTGCTGCTCAACGGCGACATTCCAGCTCTGCGTGACGCCGAGCTTGAAGCCGGGATCGATAGTTGCCGGAATGCTGAGGCCCGGCGTGAAGGTTGCGGAAGAAGAAGGCTTATAGGAAGAGGATGCGAACGGCGGGAAGGGGCTTGCGCCTCCTGTTCCGGCAAAGCCCGACCACGGGTCGTTAAAGTTCAGAGGTGTCGTGCTGGTGCCCTGGAGATTAAACGTTGGCGCAAAGGGCGCATTGTCCGCGGTGTGATTGTACTGCGAATAGATCATGGGAGACGTGAAGAGGCCGAAGCCCGCATGAACGGAGGTGTGAGGAAACCCAGGCGGCTGCCAGGCTATACCGATACGCGGCTCCCAGTAGCCATATGTCGTGCGCATGATTCCATCGCCAATTCCCTTGTCGCCGGGAAACACCAGGCCTAATGGAGCATTGGGATAGACGGTGCTTTGCTGGCCGGCCACAAATGCAGCCGAACGCCCGCTCGCAATTTGCGGAGGGATATTCGGATCCCAGCGCAGGCCCCCGGTAACGATCAGGTTGGGGCGCATGCGGTATTGATCCTGGGCGTAGAAACCAGGCTGCCAGCCATTCACGTCCGCAACCTCGCCTGCCCCCTGAAACATGGAAGACAGATCGCCTACGAGGAAATCGGCCAATCCAACGCCGGTGTACTGGCCGTTGAAATCAATTTCCGGCTCGGTAGGGTACTGCGTGTACTCTTCCGCAAACTGGTGCTGGATATTGGCCCCAAAAGAGAAGGTGTGCTTGTCCCATGTCTTTGTCAGGTCGTCATAGAGCCCGTAGGTGGTTCGTTCTTCCTGCGACGGCTCGTAGTAACCGACGTTGAAACCATCGCCGCCAATGGAGAAACCCTCCACATAACATGCGCCAGGAAGTTCAGTCACATTAATGTATTTAGACCAGCAGAAGGGCTGGTTATTGCTGGTAAGCGCCTGCGAGCCATTGTGCGCGGCCATCTGCGCCCAGAAAACGGAGGCAACGTTCACCATGGTCGGGCTGATCGTCCAGGTGTAGCCCAGGGTTTCGTTATAGTACTGCTCCTGGATTGAGAAGTCATAGTTCCAGTTGTTGTTCATGGCCAGCAGGTTGCCGGGCACATCGCCGGAGGGCTGGATAAAGCTCCGGACGAAGCTGCGTAGAAACAGCCGTTGGCTTTGAGAAATGTCATAGTCCAGCCTGCCGGTGCCTTCGTCATATTGGGCGATGTAGGGCGCAGAAACGTAATAGGTCAGGCCGTCGGGCTGTTGTCCTGTGGGGAGCGCAGTCTTGGCGACTGTCACTGCTGTCGCGTTATAGCTGTAGCCGGGAAGCAACTGGTTCGGCTTGCCGTTCGCCATACCGAAGGGGCAAACGGAAGATGCCCCCGAGGTACACATCGTATCCTGCCCATTGGTCGACAAGGCGCTGAAGTCGCCGCCTAACATGGCGGGCGTAGGCAGATAGGAATTGAGTTCCGTCGACGCAGTGGCGTTGCGGGTTCCCTGATAATTGCCAAAAATGAAGAGCTTGTTTTTGAAAATCGGGCCGCCGGCATACGCGCCAAACTGATTCTGGTGCAGCGGATTTACGGTGTGGCTAAAGTAATCGCTGGCGTTGAAAATCCGATCGCGATAGAAGTCGAACGCTCCGCCATGGATCGTATTCGTTCCTGATTTTGTCGCAATGCTGACCACAGCGCCGGGAGCGAAGCCGTACGCAGCATTGAAATTATTGGTGATGACGCGAAACTCATTCGTGGCGTCCGCATTGGGAAACGGCGCCGGAAGGCCGAGATAGGTGTCCATATTGGGCACGCCATCCAGAAGGAAGTAGGTGCTGCCCTGAATTCCGCCGTTTGCTGAAACAGTGGTTGCATCAGGGAAGGAGAAGCCAGTCTGGTTGTATGTGTTGCCGCCCGCGGTCATGCCCGGCGCAAGATACACGAGCGTGGAAGGCTGGCGGCCATTCAGGGGCAGTTGCGAAACCTCGGCTTGACTGATTGTCTGCCCTAACGAGCCATTGGTCGTGTTCAACAGCTCAGCATTTGCAGTGACTGTGACGGTCTGCTGCACGTCGCCGGTTCTCAAGGAGACATTCAGAGTTGAAGCTGTATCGACGGCGATGACGATTCCCTGTTGAAGATAAGTTTGGAATCCTTTTTCTTGAACCGACAGGGAATATCTGCCCGGAGGCAAAGGAGCAATTCTATAGGTTCCCTCGCCCGATGTGGTCACGGTCTGGGTAAGACCGGTATCGACATTTTTGATGGTAACGCTGGCTCCGGGGATGGCGGCACCCGTGGAATCTGTCACGGAGCCGTTCAGACTGGCGCCAACTGCCTGGGCAAATGTCCGGGGTGCGATGCAACAAGCGACCGCCAGAATCAGCACCATGACTGTGGGTTTGTAAATTCGGTAGTACATAATCGCCTCCTCAAATCACGCAACGCACTTCGAATATCCAGGCACCGTCATGAAAGCGGTTGCATTAACCTGCAGGAAACAACCAGCATCAGCCGCCTCTCAATGACAGGCCATGCGCCTTCTTCTTAGGCACATTCTCTGTTCTTTAGACGCGTCCGTTCCTACAGGTATTTCACTCTGTCCCGCAGCCTAATCCCCGAAAAGGAAGACTGTAATCCGACGAAAGTCGGATTGAATACTTTTAGGAAACGATAGGAGGCAGCGTGACATATTGCCTGTTTCCCCGCCGGGACCAAGGACAGCCTGCCATCTACCAATCCACCATGATCTGCCTCGGAATCATGCAGGTATGGACGAAGCGAGGGCTATCGCTGCGTTGTTTCTCTTCGTTCATCCCGGATTGGCGCGTTACCTGGGAGGTATCGGTCAAATGGGCGCCCTTTCACTTGCCCCACTCCCTCTTTGATAGTTACGAGACGGTTGGCCGCTATGTTTTTGATGACTTCGACTTCGCCGATGGGCCAGTGCACTTCAATATCCGCCATCTTCGCTGCTCCCAGACCGAAATGCAGACGCGGATCATTCCCGGAAAGATAGCTGGTCTGACTCATGACCGTCTGCGTCTGAATTTTCCCGCCATAGCGGACAAGGACACGGGAGCCGATGGCGCTGCGATTGCTTTTTGTCCCTTCAAGGCGCACTTTCAACCAGTTGTGAGATGGCGGAGCATCGTTCCGCAGCAGCGATGGGGGCTCATTCTGGTTCATGATGAGAATGTCCAAATCTCCATCGTTATCAAAATCGCCAAAGGCACAGCCCCGGCTTACATGCGCGGCGGTGATTCCCGGACCGGCTTCCGGGCCTAACTCGACAAACCGCCCATTGCCGAGATTGCGAAAGACCATCCGCTGTCCACGTCTTGGATACTTCTGCGGATCAATGGCCTGCAACTCGGGATACACTGTGCCGGTTACCCAGAACAGGTCCGGATATCCATCGTTGTCGAGATCCGTAATTGCAGTGCCCCAGCTGATGTACCGGTGTTCGCCGGCAAGGCCGGCCTGGCTGGATACATCCTCAAATTGTCCGCGCCCCTGATCCTGATAGAGGCCGGTGTTCTGGTTCATGAAATGCGTTCGGATTACATCGAGGTGGCCATCGAGGTTGTAATCGCCTATGCCGATGCCCATGCCAGCCACTTCCTGACCGTCGCCACTTAGCGCAAGGCCACGCATCAGACCTTCCTCGCGAAACGTCCCATCATGGTTGTTCATGAGCAAAAGACTGGGCGTGGAATCGCAAGCCACAAAAATGTCCGGCCAGCCATCCTCATCCACATCGAAGGTCACTGCGGTCAGGCCATACGAGCCTGTGAGCGCGGCTATCCCGGATTCGCTCGAGACATCGGTGAAGGTTCCGTCTCCGTTGTTTCGGTAGAGAGAGTGCTTCGGGAACGGCAATCCCTGAGGGCCGCAATTAACCGGGACGCCTTCGAAGTTACAGTTCGGCATCTGTAAGGAGGGCGTGCGCTGCAGATCGACCTCAACGTAGTTTGCTACGAAAAGATCGAGCCAGCCGTCGCGGTTGTAATCGACAAACGTGCATCCGCTTGCGAACCGCGTGGCTGGGCCGGAAAGCCCGGCATGGGTGGTTACATCAGTGAACGTCCCGTCTCCATTATTCCGATAGAGGCGATTCTGGCCGTAATACGTGACAAAGAGGTCCTCGAATCCATCGTTGTTGTAGTCGCCGACACAGACTCCAACGGCCCATCCTGTAGCGGCCAGACCAGCCTTCTCCGTGACATCGCTGAATGTGCCGTCGCGGTTGTTGCGATACAGACGGTTTGCCGGGCCCGGAGGAAGGGCGTCGAGCTGCCGGCCGCCGAGGACAAAAATATCCATCCAGCCATCGTTGTCATAGTCGAAGAACGCACAGCCTGCGCCCATCACTTCAAAGATGTAGGTGGCTTTGTCCGGATTGCCGTAGACCATGGTCGTGGTTAATCCGGCAGAGCCAGCGATATCGGTAAAGCGGGAGAATGGAGGCAGGCCAGCGGTAGAAGACGCAAATGCAACACTGCGGAGAAACGGCAAAGCGCAGGCCGCGGAAGCTCCGCGCTGCAGGAAGCTGCGCCGTGTCCACTTGCCGGCCCATTGCGTGGTCACGATGCACA
>JASHRS010000280.1 GCA_030037215.1 Silvibacterium sp.
GTCGCGCTCAACCGCGGCAGCACCGGAGTTACCCTTTCCAGCACTGCCTTATACAACACCTCCGACTGCGCGAAGTATGTAATTTCCGCCGGACCGCCCACATACGCTGCCGTCGGCAGAATCGCATCCTGAAACACCGGCCGTAGCAGCGCATTCGGACTCAATCTCTCCGGCTCGCTCTCCAGAACCTTAAGCAAATCAGCAGTCGAATACTGCTTCTTGCCCGCCGTCCAGCTTCCGTCATCCTTTCTCTTCAGCGCCAGCCGTTCACCCGTCTCGTCATCGATCAGGAACAGCAGGCTCCCGCCCTTCGTCACCAGAACCTGCGCTGCATACCCGCGCTCTTCGAGCAGTTTTGTCCGCTCAAGCAGCAGCGACTCCAGCTCTGCCGCCCTCTCAATCGCCGCGCCCAGCACTGGTGTACCCAGTCGGTGAAATTCCCGCTCTGCCGCATCGATCACAATCAATCCCTGATCGGCAAAAACCGCGTTCAAAAACAGCCCGAATGCCTCTGCATACGTCGCCTCAGGCTTGTATGCCGCAACCAGCTTCTCAACTACATCGCCCGGCCCCAGCAGTTCCACCACTTCATCAATCAGCGCATCGATTCCCGGCCCCAGCTTCACCGCGCCCACCGGTTTACCCTTATCTTCAGGCGCATGCTCCAGCCGTAGTCTGTGCAGAGCATGGCGCGAGGGCAGCGTCACATGATCCGCTTCCTCCAGATCATGATCCTCCGTCGCCAGCCAGAAAATCGGCACCGCGCCTGCATCCTTCGCCTTACGGATCACCGTCGCCGCCTTCAGCAGCGTAAACAGGGGCCCTCCGAACAGCGTCACCTGCTGCCCGGTCACAATCGCTGCCGCACCAGCCCTCAGTTTTTCGATGTTCTCAAGTGTTGCCGCACCTGCCCTGAACCCGCGGTTCTGTTTCTCCAGCAGATCCGCAATCTCCGCGTAGCCCCGGGCGCCACCCTCCGGCTTCGCCCAGACCTGCCCATACGGCGCGGCTGCATAAAAAGGACGCAGCGGCTCACGGCTCTCCGCATAATCAACAAACAGCTTGCTCAGTCGCGGCAAAATCGAAATGGGATAACAGTCCGTATGCAAGTCGCGTCTCATTTCCTCTAATGTACCCTGCGTTTCCCGATGGCCTTTTCCAGCTCCCAGCGATTCTTCACCGGCAATGCCTCCAATGCCTGCCGCGCCAACGCCCGATAAACGTCCGCGAGAATCGGATGCTCCTCAAGTGCCTGAAGATGCAGACGAATTGTCTCTGCATCACCTCGCGCAAACGGCCCGCTGAAACTCTGCCCCGGCCCGCGCGCAAAAACATTCCTGACCGTCGCCTCGGCCAGCGTTTTTACCCACCGCACAGCCGTCTTCTCATCAAGCCCGGATAAACGCACCGTCTCCATCGCCGCCGTCAGCTCCGCAACCAGTAACGGAGAAGCAAATATCCCCGCCGCGTGATACAGCGCCTTCGTTTCCGCCCTCATCGCAAATGGAACGCCGCCCAGCCGCCGCACTAATGCATTCAATTCGCGCCGCAGCCTCGAATCCTGTGCCTCCACGCCGAACATCACACCATCCAGCGAAACGATGGCACGCGTCGGAAAGCTCATCACCGGATGCACCGCCGCAATCTTCGCGCCTGCCCTTCGCGCCGGCTCAAGTACCGCCGCCGCCAATGCCCCGCTCGAATGCACCACAATCTGACCGCGCAGCCCCCGCTCGCCGCGCAGCCCCTGCGCATGCTGCGCAATCTTCTCCGCAACACCTGCAATCGCCGCATCTGGAACACAGATCCAGATCACCCGCGCATCCAGCTTCGCCTTTCGCCACCCGTCGCGCTTCACAACCTCGCGCGGCCCGATCATCGCGTGCTTCAGAGCAGCAACGAGCGATCCACCCCAGTTCCCCGCGCCAATCACCGCAACGCTCAATTCATTTGCCTTCACAAAACGGATGTTACCGTAAGTAAAGAAGAGAGAAATCGCCTGATGCCCGCAAAAAAGACTGCCGCAAAAGCCGACCCTAAAAACAATGCGCCCGTAGAAATCATCAAAGGCAAGCTCCGCATCCGCTCCGGCAAGCCTGCCACGCTCATCTCCAGCCGCACCGTCTACCAGGGCCCGCTCTTCCGTATTGACAAGGAAGAGATCCGCGAGCCTCAGGCCGGTCTCGTTACCCGCGACATCGTCCGTCACGGAGGCTCCGTCGTCATTCTTGCCGTCGACGATGCAAAGAAGCGTGACCCGCTCGTCGTCCTCGAGCGCCAGTACCGCCGCGCCGCCGGACAATTCCTCTACGAAGTCCCCGCTGGGAAAATCGACCCCAACGAAGACCGCCTTGCCGCTGCCAAACGCGAGCTCGCCGAAGAGACTGGCTTCCGTGCAAAGAAATGGACAAAACTCGTCCGCTATTACGCCAGCCCCGGCTTCCTTGCCGAGTGGATGCAGGTCTTCCTAGCCGAAGGCCTCACCCCTGGCGAAACCAGCTTCGACGAAGACGAGCGCCTCGAAGTCATGCTTGTGCCCCTCTCCGAGCTACTCCGCCTCATCGATAAAGGCGAAATCCTCGACGGCAAGACCCTCATCGCCGCCATGTTCTATGCTCGCCTGCGCGCCGGCAGCAAACGCCGCTGAATTCCGATTGCCCGGCTTACACCCCTCGTCTGACGTACAATCCCTGCTGGGCTCATGCTCGCAGGAGAACGAATGTCTATCGACAACCCGATCACCCGCCGCGCCTTCCTCGCCGCAACCGGAGCGCTCGCCGCCACAACGCTCGTCTCACCCTCCTGGCCGCAGCCCTCGTCCGATTCTCAATCCCTCGGCGAATGGCTCGACGACGACTACGGACTTCCCGCCTACCACTACACCGGCCCGCTCCGCTTCGCCAACAGCCCACAGCGTGACGGCGCCCCCATGATCCCCGACGATCCTTTCTTTCTCATCGGCAACTATCGCCTCACCCTCTTCACGCACGCCAGCGGTCTCTATCAAATCCTCACAGGCGAGCGCGCATGGGGACGCATGAATCAAGGCGATTCCCCCTGGGGCGGCGCGAACGAAGCCGTCATCGAATTCGCCGGCCAGAAGCATCCACTCATCGGGCTCGACTCGCCCGCCGCGTCAGCCAGTACCAAGCGCTTCGGTGTTGGCTTCGCTAGCTATGACTACTCACTCGCTCCTCTGGAAATCACGCGCCGCATCTCCGTCGCGCCCTCCACCGGCGCGCTCAACAACGGCTCGTCCGCGTTCCTCGTCCAGGTCACGCTGCGCAACACCGGCTCCGCACCCATCCAACTCAACTATTCCGAATCCACGCGCGCACGCTATCAGCAAATCTTCGCCGAGTGGAATGACTTCAAGCACGAAGTCACTTGGACACCCCAGCCAGCCGAGCAATCAGGCAACACCGTACAGGTCGCCTTCACCGCGCACGCCAAACGCCTGCTCACCTTCGCGCCTCCAGGACAGATGTCCCGCTTCGAGCAATTCCCACCCGTGCTCTTCGTCCGCGCCATCTCCGCCGGCACCACACCCACGCACGACTCCGGCTCCATCGGCATCACATCCAGCCTCACCCTCCAGCCCGGCCAACAGCGCGAGCTAGCCTTCATTGCCGGATACAAACTCGACAACAACACCATCGACGAAATCTGCGCGCAGCTCAGCCCCGCATCGTCAAAACCCTTCGCCTCGTCATTCGCTGAAGCATGGCGCAGCAAAGTCCCGGCGTTCTCGAACGAATCCGACTCGACCCTCCGCCGCGAGATGCAGTGGAACGCCGCCGCCCTCGAAGCCCTGGCAACTTGGCGCGAATACTACGACGAAACCGTCATCCCGCAGGGCACTGTTTACGACTACATCTGGGGAGAGATGGCCTCCAGCCGCGATCTTGCGCAGCAGGCGCTGCCCTTTTGCCACACCAATCCCGCTATTGCGCGATCAACTCTTCGCTTCATCATGAAACGTACCCTCCCCGACGGAAATATCCAGCTCAACGATCAGGGCTTCGGATGGTCTGCCTCCGGCGCGCAGCAAACAAGCGACCAGCAGCTCTACTTCTTTCTCCTGCTCGCCGAATACCTACGCGCTACGCGCGACACTTCCATCCTCACCGAACAGATCGGCTACTACCCGCTTGAAAACTCCGGCCGCGACACCGGACTCGCCCATGTCCGCCAGGCATTTCTCTTTTTGCGTGACCGCGTCGGTGTCGGCACGCACGGAATCGTCCGTCGCTGGAATTCCGACTGGAACGACATGTTCGGCTGGTGGAAGAGCCCCGTCCCCTACAACACCGAATTCGAGATCGGCGAAAGCCACATGAACTCCGCCATGGCCATCGTCATCCTCGGCGATCTCGCTAGCGCCATCGATGCTGCTCACGACCCCACCGCCGCCGAACTCATCGCCGCCATGCGCGAATACCGCACTCAACTCAACGAGGCGTTCATGCGTGACCTGGGCGATCGCCAGTTTCCACGCCGTGCATGGATCGATAACAGGACCCCTTTAGGTGAAGACAACATGTGGCTTGAACCACAGGGATACACGCTTCTCATTCCCGAATTCAGCGCCGACCGCAAACACGCCCTCTACACCGAACTCCAGCGCCGCCTGCTCGCCGATCAGGTCATGGGCCCTCGCCAGATCGAAAAGCCCGAGCCCAACTCTGTCACGCCGCCTGGCACGCGCGAAAACGGAGGCTTCTGGTACGCCCTCAACGGCCCGGTCGTCCTCGGCGTCGCCACCTTCGACCGCAATGCGGCAAACGATCTGCTCCGTCGCATGACCTTCGCCAACTACGCCGCCCACTACCCGAAATACTGGACTGGCTTATGGTCCGCCTCCGACAGCCTCGACTCAACGCTCCAGCCCACCGCCGGCCTCTCGACCATGATCCCCTGGTGTGCTCACGCTCATGCTTGGCCGCTCTATTGCTATCTCCGCCTGCGCTCACCCGCTCAAACTGTTTAGCCGGGCTATTTTTCGAATTTGTTGGACACTCCGCCAAACGCGGTGTACCGTGGTAGCGCTCACGAATGAAGACGTCAGCACCCGCCAAACCAGCTTCATCACGCTGACCACGGCCGACTCTCCCCCCGCCTGCATTCCTGATCGCAATTTAAATCACGCCTCAGGAGGCGAATGTTTCATGAGAGTACGCATTGCTTCTGTTGCATCTGTTTGTGTTTTTCTGGCAGGTTTCACCTTCAACCCCGGCTTCGCGGCTCACGCACAAAACCAGTCCCAGCAAACCGGCCCCAGCAAATATCTCTACATCACTAACGACATCGTCAAACCGGGCCAGGCCGGCGCCTTCTACAAAATCGAGGCCGATGAAGTACAGGCTCTGCGCGCCGCCAATGCGCCCAGCCACTATCTCGGAACCGTGCCTATCAGCGGAAGCAATGATGTAGTCTTCTTCCACGGCTTCGACTCGTTCGCCGAGTTGCAAAAGAACCATGACGCCACCATGGCTATGACAAGTCTCATAGACAAGCTCCACGCTGACACCGCTGCCGAAGCACCCTTGGTTTCCGACCATTACACCAGCATCTACGAGTACCACTCCGACCTCAGCCTGCATGTCGACCGTAAAGTAGAAGATGCGCGCTTCCTCGACATCACCGTCTTCCACGTGAATCCCGGTCATCATCACGACTTTGAAGCCTTGGTCAAGGTTTTCGCAAAGGCTCAGGAGAGCAACCCCAATGCCGGCTGGGCTGTATTCGAGAAGATGTATGGCCACGACAGCGATGACACCTACCTTTTCATCACTCTCCTCAAGTCGCTTTCCGACGTGGATCAGGAAGTCTTGGACGATGCCAAGCTCCCGGATGCGATGGGCAAAGACCAGTTGCAGTTAAACTCGGCACTGGCTTCTCAGGTCGTCAAGTCCTCTGAGAGCGACCTCTACGCTGTCAATCCAACCATCAGCTATGCTCCCGATTCCTGGCTTACCGATTCCCCCGACTTCTGGGGCAAAAAGTAACGTCGCTTACAAACATGAAGGCCCATCCCGCACCGGGACGGGCCTTTGCTTTTGAGGAATGTGCATCACAGCCACTACTCTCTGCCTTCTTTTCTCACTATGACGGCATCGGCCCTTCAGTGTTCACCATCCATGGCACCTGAAACTTATCAATGCACATCCCAAATCCCGGCGACCAGAACGTCTTCTGAAATTCCATCTGCAGGTGTCCGCCGTCCGATAACCCCTTAAATATCCTCTCAGCTTCCGCTGCGTCCTTTACCGTCACGGCCACGCTGAATCCATGCGGCTTTGCTGCCTTGCCTTCAGGATGGTCAGCCCCCTGAATCACCCCGCCGCCCGGAACCCGCAGCGAAATGTGCATGATCTTGTCCTTCATCTCCAGAGACATTTTGTCTGCCATTGGCGACTCGCCATTTGTCATGATGAACTCGATCTTTCCACCCAGCACTTTCTCATACATCGCAAACGCTGCTTTGCAATCTCCATTGAAAGCCAAATAAGTACTAACCTGCATAACCTCTCCTTTTCGGTTGATTCAACTCACTACCTGGTCACTCCTGGTTTGCTAATTCCAGTTCCTCCCGACCAACTAAAGCGGCCACAATCGCCCGCGCCACGATGGCGGCGAAACCGCCATCGCCCATGCGGCTAGCCCCCGGCGATTGCGCCGATAATCAGCAGCGGTTGCTCGCCTGTTGCAACAGCGTCCGGGAGTGGCTTGTCCATCGGCTCATGCGACCAGTCTTCTTCGCATGCAAAGAAGCGCAGAAACGCTCTGCGCTCCAGCGTGCAATGATCGCGGATCGTTCCCTGCAGCATCGGATACTGCGCCTCCAGCGCATCCAGCACCGACTTCACCGAAACTGCTCCGGAAACATCCAGTGTCAACTCACCGCGCACACCTGCCAGTGTCCGCAGATGATGCGGAATCTCCACTCGCACCACATTCACGATAACGTCTGCACCTCAACCGACAACACCGCCGGTAGGTCCCTCACGATCGGAGCCCAGTTCTCACCTGCATCCGCCGACACATACACCTGACCGCCCGTCGTCCCGAAATACACTCCGCATTCGTCCAGCTTGTCCACCGCCATCGCATCGCGCAGCACATTCACATAGCAGTCCTTCTGCGGCAGCCCCTTAGTCATCGCCTCCCATTCATTGCCGCCCGTCTTGCTCCGATATACCCGCAGCGCCCCGTCGAGCGGAAAGTGCTCCGAATCGCTCTTTATTGGCACTACGTAAATCGTCTCTGGCTCGTGCGCATGCACATCGATCGCAAATCCGAAGTCCGTTGGAAGATTCCCGCTCACTTCCGTCCAGTTGTCTCCCGCGTTGTCACTGCGCATCACGTCCCAGTGCTTTTGCATGAACAGCACACCCGGACGCTCGCCATGCATCGCAATGTGATGCACGCAGTGCCCGACCTCCGCCCGCGGATCGGGAATGTACTGCGAATACAGCCCCTTGTTAATCGGCTTCCACGTCTCGCCCCCGTCGTCCGTCCTGAAAGCCCCCGCTGCCGAAATTGCAATAAACATCCGATTGTCATCTTTAGGATCCAGGATCACCGTATGCAAACACATCCCGCCCGCGCCCGGCTGCCAGTTCGGACCAGTCCCATGCTTCCGCAATCCCGAAAGCTCCGTCCAGTTCTGCCCGCCATCCGTCGACTTGAACAGGGCCGCGTCTTCGACGCCCGCATATACCGTCTCCGCATCAGTTAGCGACGGCTCCAGATGCCACACCCGCTTGAATTCCCACGGATGTGGCGTCCCGTCGTACCACTGATGCGTTCCTGCTTCACCCTCGTACGCAAACTTGTTCCCCACAGGCTCCCATGTCTTCCCGCCGTCATCCGAACGCTGCATCACCTGCCCAAACCATCCCGACGACTGCGACGCATAAATCCGCTCCGGGTTCACCGGCGAGCCTTTCATGTGGTAAATCTCCCACCCCGCAAAATGTGGCCCGCTCACTTCCCATCTCTCGCGTTTCCCATCCGACGTCAGCACAAACGCGCCTTTTTTTGTCCCTGCCAGAACCCGAACCTTGCTCATCGCTGTACTCCTTTAGTTTTCTTTTCACACTCTCTCATACACACCAGCATCACTACCTCTGACCCGGACCGCCTTAAATCCGTCAGCTTCAGCCATCAGCAACATCATGTTTGAAACCAGAACTCGTCTTATCCACGCTTCCCCACACTCTGAGCTTTCCGCTTGCGAACCGCATTCTTCTCCTTGAACGGCGGCAGAAACGGCTCCGGATCACGCTCCCGCCACCGCCGCCGCACCTCTTCAATCGCCCAGCCGCGATTCGTTTCCATCTGTGTCATCACCGCGCACGGAACCGCCGTCTCTTCCCATCGCGCCGCCCAGATCAGCAGTTCCAGCATCACCGGAGCCAGGTCAATCCCCTTTTCCGTCAGCCGGTAATGCACCCTCCTTCCATCGGCTTCATCCTGCTCAGCTGTAACAATTCCGGACTTCTGCAGTCGCACCAGCCGGTCCGCCAGAATGTTCGTCGCAATCCCCTCGCCCGATTCCTGAAATTCTTTGAACGTCCTGTATCCGCGCACCATCATGTCGCGGATCAGCAGCAGAGACCATCTGTCTCCGAACCGCTCCAGCGATACATTCACTGGGCAGCCGGATCGGAACCGGCTCCCACTCGCCGATCGAGCCTTCCTTGTCACGCCCGCCAAAGTATCAAATAAAACTTTCATACTGCAAGTCATTTCAAAAGAAATACCGTGCGGATCGCATCCCTGCGTCGCTTATGAATTCTTTACGCCTTCCCAACGCACTCTTTATGCGGAAAAGCATTCCATTGGATCATTGCCGCTCACAAAGGAGAGCAGCCTTCAACCCTTATGGCGAAATCCTGTGCATCATTTTTCTCCGCGATTGGTGCTGGCCTTCTGCTCGTTGCGTCATTTGCTGCCGCGCAGAATGTTTCTTCTATGCCAGAGACCGCAGCCGTCAATCTTCCTGCCGCGCCCGGCGATGCTTCCGATTCCGCGTTCGCCACAGACGACAACGCTACAACGCAGATCACACAACAAACGCAGAGTCGCGGCTTTTTCACACGCCTCGGTCATGCTTATCTCGACGACTGGACCGTCGACTCCAACGGCCTGCCGCCTGCGCCCGAGCCGCAGCGCCGCGGTACACCCGCGCCGCTTAATTCACCGCCGTTTCCCGGCGCTGACTGGCCCATCGGAGGAACACCCGTAATCGGCGCTCCGGACTACAACACCTATCCGCTCATGCAGGCGCTCAATGAAAACTCCACACGCTTCAAAATCTACGGATGGTTCGACATCGGTGGCAACGCCAGCACTTCCAACAAAGGCAAATACGCCAATGATGAGACCGCCTATGATGTCATCCCCAACTCCATTCAGCTTGATCAGGCTGCGCTCTACTTCGAGCGCCTGCCCAACACTGTGCAGACAGACCACATCGACTGGGGTTTCCGCTTCACCAGCCTTTACGGGCTAGACTACCGTTACACCACAGCCGACGGCATCTTCAGCCAGCAGCTTCTCTCCTACGCCAGCGGACAAACCTACGGTTACGATCCCGTCATGTACTACTTCGATCTCTACATTCCCCACATCGGCCAGGGAACTGATGTCCGAATCGGTCGCTATATCTCGCTGCCAGACATCGAAGCGCAACTTGCGCCCAACAATTACACCTACTCGCACTCCATTCTCTACACCTACGACTGCTACACGCAGAACGGTATCAACGCCACTACCAAACTCAGTGAACACTGGACCCTCCAGGCCGGCGTCTCAGCTGGCTGCGAAAGCGCGCCCTGGGTCAGCAACGCCAAGCTCACCGGAAACTTCTGCGCTTCCTACACCTGGACCAACGGTGGCGACAATCTTTACTTCTGCGCCAACGCGGTCAATTCAGCCAAATACGCCTATAACAACGTGAACGCCTACTACCTCACCTGGTATCACAAAATCAACGCTACTTGGCACACCGACACCGAGACCTGGTATCAGTATGAGCGCGACGTACCCAACGAATGTTATGGACTTGATCCCTGCATAAGCTACGGTCCTGACGCGAATATCGGAGCCAACTACAACGACATCGTCGCGCCAGCGCCAATCAAAGGCGCCAATGGTGCCCAGTGCAATCCGCTCGCGACGCACTGCTTCGCGCCCGACTATGCGATCGTCAATTACCTCAACCACGAGTTTAACCATCACCACTCATCGCTTATCTTCCGCAACGAGTTCGTCGACGATATGGCCGGTCAACGCACCGGTAACAAAACCCGCTATACCGAGCACCTCGTCGGATTCAACTTCTGGCTTGGTAGTACCGTCACCTTCCGTCCCGAACTCCGTTATGAGCACTCCTACGATGTCCCAGCCTACGACAGCCCATACCTCGGCGCGCCCACTAAGAGCAGCCAACTCACGCTGGCTGGAGACCTTATCTGGCACTTTTAGAAGACCATCGCCGCATTTAGCCTGAATACCCCAAACTCCCTCCCCCGCGCTGTTAACGAATTCGTTGACAGCGCCTATTCCCGCTGCCACAATTTCTCCACTTCTATTCCATGTGCGCTTTCCGCACCCGCGCTGCCGTCTTGCTGCCCAATCCTGTGCCCCGGTGCCCCTGCCTGTTCCTGCAAGGAGAAAGTATGCTTCGCAGATCAGCTTCAGCAGTTCTAGCCCTCTTCGCGATCGTGGCCTTCAGCGCGACCGCCGCCCACGCCCAATATTTCTCTACCCATCATGTGCGCGATGTTGTCCGCAATGCCCAGCCCATCGGCCGTTTGCCTGAAGCTCAGGTCATGACCCTTGACGTTGTCCTGCCTCTCAGCAACCAGGCCGGCCTCGACGAGTTTCTCAGCGAACTCTACGACCCCAACAGTCCCTCCTATCATCGCTACGTCACGCCAACGGAATTCACCGCGCGCTTCGGCCCCAGTCAGGCCGACTACAACGCCGTTGTCAGTTACGTAACATCGCACGGCTTCCAGGTCATCGGAGGTAGCCGTGACGGCATGAACGTCGTGATCCGCGGTCCGGTCTCCGCCGTAGAGTCCGCTTTCCACGTCACCATGCGCACTTACCGGCACCCCACCGAAAACCGGATCTTCTACTCACCTGACCGCGAGCCAACGACCAGTCTCACTTTTCAGCTCTGGCATATTTCCGGCTTGGACAATTACTCCATCCCGCATGCCATGTATGAAAAGAAGAGCGACTATGCCGCAAAGCACGGCCTCAATGTCAATCAAGTCGTCTCCCACGCCACCACTGGATCCGGCCCATCTGCATCGTTCCTCGGCAGCGACATGCGCGCCGCCTACTACGGCTCAGGGCCGCTCACTGGATCGGGCCAGAACCTCGGCCTTCTTGAGTACTACGGCACCGACCTCGCCGATCTCAACACATACTTTGCGAACGTACACCAGACCAACAACGTGCCCATAACCTTGCTCTCTACCGATGGCACCAGCACCTCCTGCACCGCCAGCAGCGGCTGCGATGACACTGAGCAGACTCTCGACATGACCCAGGCCATCGGCATGGCCCCAGGTCTTGCCAGCCTCACCATGTACATCGGTTCGACGGACACCGCAATCATCTCCGCCATGACCACCCACAGTCCGCTGCCCACCACTATCGGCTGCTCCTGGGGATGGACCCCTGCCGACCCGTCCACGCTCGATCCTTACTATGAGAAGATGGCCGCTCAGGGCCAGAACTTCTTTGCTGCATCCGGCGACGACTCCACTTGGTCCTCGCGCAATGAAGCCTGGCCTGCCGACGACGCCAATGTTGTCTCCGTCGGTGGAACCGATCTCACCACCGTCTCGGCAGCTGGCGCCTGGAAGTCGGAAACCGCATGGTCCGATAGTGGCGGCGGCATCTCGCCCGACAAGATCGCCATTCCCTCCTGGCAGCAACTCTCCGGTGTCATCAACTCCAGCAACAAGGGATCGACCACCTATCGAAACGGCCCTGACGTCGCTGCCAATGCCAACTTTACCTTCTATGTCTGCGCCGATCAGACCACCTGCACCGCCAACGAATACGGGGGCACCAGCTTCGCTACTCCGATGTGGGCCGCTTACATCGCCCTCGCCAACCAGCAGTTGGCCGAAAACGATCAGCCAACCATCGGTTTCCTTAACCCAATCATCTACCCGCAGAACATTACTTCCAGCTATAGCTCCGACTTCCACGACATCACCAGCGGAACCTCCGGCAGCTATTCAGCCGTAACCGGATACGACCTTGTTACCGGTTGGGGAAGCCCCAACAGCGGACTCATCGCCGCCCTCACAGGCTCATCGAGCACATCTCCGTCCTTCAGTCTCTCCGCATCACCGACATCGCTCTCAGTCGCTGCTGGCAGCAGCGGAACCTCAACCATCACCAGCACCGTCTCTAACGGATTCAGCTCTGCCGTCGCTCTCACCGCTTCTGGAGCGCCCACTGGAGTCACCGTTAGCTTCAGCCCGTCCTCGATCGCATCACCCGGATCGGGAACCTCAACGGCAACCTTCACTGTCGCCTCCACCACTGCTGCCGGAACCTACTCCATTACCATCACTGGCACCGGCGGCGGACTCACTGAAACCACTACCGTCTCGCTCACCGTAACCTCAACGACGACGGCCAGCCTGTCTGTTTCGGCATCGCCAACCTCGCTCACCATTGACCGAGGCTCATCTGGCAGTACAACCATCACCACCGTGGCCAGCGGAATCAACTCTGCCGTCACCCTTTCTGTTTCAGGACTTGGCAGCCGCGAAACCGCAGCCTTCAGCCCCAGTTCCATCGCATCGCCCGGCTCAGGAACCTCAACCCTGACAATCAGCACCACCAGCCGAACCTCCACCGGAACCCGCACCATCACCATCACGGCAACTGGCGGAGGCAAAACAGCAACTACAACCATTAGCGTTGACGTCGTTCGTGCCGCTGGACGCAGTTAACGCCAACTCGTAATAAACCAAAAGCCCGGATGCCGCGTCCGGGCTTTTGCAATTGACGCTCCGGTTTGTAAAGAGCACACTACCAGCAATCAGCACACAGAGGTGTTCAATGAACCCTCGTTTCTTCGCAATGACAGCCGCAATGTCGTTGCTCGCCTGTATCTCCTCGGCTCAATCCACGCAGTCCCTCTCGCAGCCGCCCGCAAAATCCACCACAACGCCACTGTTGCTCGAGAAAAACGAAGGCGAACAGCGCCTCTGGCGGCCAGAACCTGGCGAGACCGACGACGGCGGATTCATTCTGAAGGTCACACCGCAAAGCAACGGTTCACGGCATCTTGTGCTCGTCACCGAGGATCTTCCACCCGGGGCAGTTATTCCAACACACAAACATCTCGAGCAGGATGAAATCGTCCTGATTGAAAAAGGAACCCTTCACGCCCAGGTTGGCGATCAACAGCGCGATCTGCACGCCGGAGGGCTCGTATTCATTCCACAGCGGACTTGGGTGACTCTCAAGAATATCGGCTCAGATACGGCCAGCATCGTAGCCTTCTTTTCCGCACCCGGCTTTGAAGATCACATGAGGTGCGAATCCGTTCCACCATCTGAAAAACCAAAGGTCATCACGCAACCGGAGGAGAATATCTGCGATCATCTGGGGCACGTGGTCTACAAGGATCGGGGAGAAGAAGGCGCGTCGAAGTGAAAACCAGGACTGAACCTGAAGGCGCATCACAGCCGATTGCAAAAAACGTCGTGTCGTGCTCAGCGGCTTTCAGCTGCGGCTTTCCGTATCAACTCGTTTGACGGCAAGCTCGAATCGAGCATCTTGCGCGCGCTCTCCGCCCCGGCCACCGGTAACCTCTCCGCATCCAAAAGCCCAAGCTGCAACAGGATCGATGCCTGGTCCCAGTAAATATGTTCGTGGGCCAGTTTCCCGTCGCGAAATTGCACCACCACCGCCAACGCGCATTCCACATGTCGGCCTGTCGGAGCAATTCCCGGCAGCATCCAATCCATCTCTATCGTGTGGGTAAAGCGAAATACCATCTCATCCACTAACCGCTCGTCGCCAATCGTTCTTGAGATTGGAACAATCTCAGTATCGGGTGGCATCTTCGGAATAAAGTGCTGCGAATAAAATTCGTGTAACTGCGCGCGTCCTGATCCTCCTGTCAGCACCGGAACATGATTCACATAGGCATCATCCACCATCGTATCGATGGTCGCGGCTGCATCTCGCGTCGCGAACTCGTCGCGAATATGCTCCTCCCAAAGATCGTTCAGGAACTGTTGCGCAACCGTCAGGCCCGGCTTGGCTGCTTTCTGCTCGCTCATAGTGACTCCTCTTTCCGCACCCACAATATATTCCCGCTAACTGCATGAAATGTGTGCTGGCCCGCGATTTGCACAGGCACAAGCGCTCTGTGTCCATTTTCGGTCACTCCCTGGCCTCTAAAACAAATAAGGAAAACCAAACTACCCTCTCGTGCGTCTCTAAATACAAGCAGGTTGGTAGCACGACCCCCAACCGGAATCTGCTTTCGAAGGAAGGGCAAGGCTTGTGTCTCAATACAAAGGCAAGGTTAAGTGGTTCAACAATGCAAAAGGTTATGGCTTTATTGGGCGCGATGATGGGCCCGACGTCTTCGTGCACTACAGCGCCATTCAAATCGATGGATACAAGAGTTTGAAAGAAGGCGATGAAGTAGAATTCGACATCATTCAGGGACAGAAGGGCCCGCAGGCCGATCAGGTCGTACGCCAGCAGCAGAACGCGGCCTGAGAGTTCCTTCCCAGCTTCTCCAATCTACCGTTAGTGCGCTCGCAGCAATAACAGAGTGCACGCGCAACTAAAACCCAGTGCGCCTCCTGCGGCTGGGTTTTTGCGTACCGCGTATGCATACATCAATCAGTTTCTGACCCGCTTCTGATCCATCAAGTCCCGCCTCAACTTTTCCCGTTAACAGCCTCTCCCAGAACAAACTACCGCTCACACCCTCGAGCTTTGACGGATAACTTCATCGACATTTTGTACACTCGTTCAGCCCAGCGTAATCTTAGTAATCGATGGACAATCGCACCATTGCCCAGCTCCTTTCAGAAACCGCTGACCTGCTCGAAATCAGCGCTGGAGACCCATTTCGCATCCGCTCCTACCGCCGTGCTGCTGAAGCCGTTGAGTCCAGCACCATCCAGCTCAGCGAAATCGCCGACGACCCTAAAAAACTCCTCGCTATCCCCGGCATTGGCAAAGGCATGGTCGCGAACATTCAGTCCATGCAGGCAACCGGAAACCTCCCGCTTCGCGAAGAATTGTTACAAAAGTACCGTCCCTCCATGCTCGACCTGCTCAAACTCCCAGGCATGGGGCCTAAATCCGTCGCTCTCATGTGGGACGCGCTGCAAATCGCCTCTATCGATGAACTTGAAGCTGCAATTACTGCCGGAAAACTCAATGACCTGCCCCGTATGGGTGCCAAACAGATCGAAAAACTGCGCAAAGGCATCGAAGACTACAAAAAGAACAGCGGCCGCTTCCTCATCGACGTTGCCGAAACCGCCGCCGAGCAGCTCATTGCTTATCTCCGCAAATTCCCCGGCCTCACCACCATCGAGCCTGCTGGCTCACTCCGTCGCGGACGCGAAACCGTCGGTGACCTCGATATCCTCGTCACCGGCCCCGCATGCGCTGAAGATAAAGTCTCAGCAGCCGTCGATTACACCGCCGCCTATCCGCCCATCGCCGATCTCATCGCCAAAGGCCAGAACAAAGTCAGTTTCCGTCTCCGCAATGGCCTTCAAGTCGACGTGCGCCTGTTGCCCGAAACCTCCTACGGAGCCGCCCTTCAGTACTTCTCTGGCTCAAAGATGCACAACGTCGCCATCCGCCAGCGCGCCCTTAAGCGCGGCTACACACTCAATGAGTACGCCCTCGCACGCCTCGACAACGGCACGCCCATCGCCGGAGCCACCGAACACGAAATCTACGCCGCACTCGGTCTTCAATGGATCCCGCCCGAATTGCGCGAGAACAACGGCGAAATCGAAGCCGCAGAAAGTGGAGCCCTCCTCACCCTCATTGAGCAATCCGACATTCGCGGCGATGTCCACATGCACACCGACGCCACCGATGGCCGAAACACCATCCGCGAGATGGCCGAGGCGGCCATCGCCCGCGGCTACGAATACATCGCCATCACCGACCACTCCCAAAACCTCGCCATGACCAACGGTCTCGACGACGAACGCGCTCTCGCGCATATCCGCCGCATCCGTGAGGTCGAGCAGGAGCTCGAAGGCCGTATCCGCATCTTCACCGGCATCGAAGTCGACATCCTTTCCGATGGCGCCCTCGATCTCTCCGACGAAGTCCTCGCCCA
>JASHRS010000036.1 GCA_030037215.1 Silvibacterium sp.
GCAACGGCTCCGGCGGGATCGTCGAGATCGCAGAATGCAGCGAGGAGCCACTGCGCAAACGGTACAAGGAAGCCGGCAACGATGCCCACGAAAAGCGCAGAGGATGGTTTGACGTAGGCAGCGACTGCGCTGCTGGCAACCAATCCTGCAAGCCAGCCTTTGGCGCAGAGCGCAGCGTCAGGCTTGCCGAAACGCACCTGTGAGAGCAGCAAGATGACCAGCAGAGAGGCCGAGGCGCAGAGCAGCGTGTTGATGACCACAGGAACGAGAGAACTGCTGCTGAGACCAGCATAAAGGATTGCTCCGAGACTGTTGAGAGCGAGCCAACCGACAAAGGCGAGCAGGCAGCCTACGATCGCATATATCTCGTGATGAGGCGGGATGGATGCGTTCTGTCCGTCGCCAGCGGATTTATCTGCGCGCCGGCCTGTGAGCCAGAGCACGGAGAGCACGGAAAGCGCGCCGATGACCTGGATGGTAGCGGCGCCACCGGGATCGAGAAAACCGCCGCCTAGATTGAAGGCAATGCTAAGGTGCGCGAGCCAGCCACCTCCCCATACCCAGTGCGCAAAGAGCGGATAGATGAACCCGGCGAGGATGACGGTGGAAGCTGCGGCGGCGCGGAGACGCCAGCGCCCGGAGGCGGCTCCCCAGGGAATAAGTGCAGCAATGCCGACGGCGAAGATCTGGAATGCGGCGATGAAGCCGACAGCGGTGCCGTTCCAGTCAAGACTGCGGAAGAAAAATTTCTGCGCGCCAATCCAATCCCAATTGGTGTGGCCAAGCGGAAGCGCATAGGACACGCCGCCGGGGTAGCCCTGCCAAGCGAATCCGAAGGCGTAATAGATGACTGCAGCGAGGGCTGCGAGGACGAGCGAACCAAGCAAGACCGGCGAGGCGCTGCGCGAGTTGCTGAAGCCCGAATAAATCAGAGCAAGTCCGGCCAGAGCGAAGGGCAAAGCGCAGATAAGCAGGACACAGAGGACGGAGGTGGAATCGCTGAAGGGGATCAATTGCGCTCTCCTGCAGAGCGGCCCCGCGAGCGGACGAAAAATACAAAGCCCGCCAGCTCAACCAGCAAACCAAATATGACGAAGACGGCGCAGGCGCCTTGCGAAGAAAATATTGCGACGGCAGCGACGACGATGATCCAACCCGCCAGCAGGAGGCATGGACCGATGAACTTCCACGGGTCAACTTCCATCTCCAAGCGCATACGTAAGATGATAGTCGAGAGGCGCCAAAGCGGCTGAATACAAATTGCACGGCACGACAGGCAGCCGTGAAGAGTCTACGTTGCGTCCAACGCGAAAACGATACGCATAAGGAGCTATCATGCGCGCTGCGGTTCTGCATTCGTCGGCAATCGGGAGCGGTTCTCCGCTAAAGATTGAAGAATGGCCGGTGCCGGAGCCGGGTGCTGGTGAAGTGCTGCTGCGCGTGGAGGCGTGCGGGGTGTGCCGCACGGATCTGCACATCACGATGGGCGAGCTGAAGCCGCTGCATGAAGCGATAGTTCCAGGACACCAGATTGTGGGGCGTGTGGAGAAGCCAGGCAAAGGTGTGGCAGCGGAGATGAAAGGCGCGCGCGTGGGTGTGGGCTGGATGGGCGGTGTGGACGGGACATGCTTGCTGTGCCACAAGAAGATGGAAAATTTGTGCGACAACCCGGTGTTCACAGGCTACACGGTGAATGGTGGGTACGCGGAATATGCGGTGGCACGGGCGGATTTCTGTACCCCACTGCCGGAGGATGTGGCAGCTGTGGAACTGGCTCCTCTGCTGTGCGCGGGGATTATCGGACTTCGCAGTTTGCGGGTGGCAGGCGTGGAGCGCGGCGAGCGCGTAGGGCTGTTCGGGTTTGGGGCGTCGGCGCACTTGATTATCGACGTGCTGAAGGCATGGGAGTGCGAGGTGTATGTGGCAACGCGAGGAGAGAGGCATCGCGCGATGGCACGGGAGATGGGCGCGTACTGGGTGGGCGATGCACTGGACAACCCTCCGGTGCCGCTGGACCGCGCGGTGACGTTTGCGCCCAGCGGCGATGTGGTGATTTCAGCGCTGGCTTCGCTGCGCAAGGGCGGTGTGGTCGCGATCAACGCGATTCATCTGGACCGGATGCCGGAGTTCAACTACGACACGCTGCTGTGGGGCGAGCGGCAGTTGCGCAGCGTGGCGAATATGACGCGCGAGGATGCGCGCGACTTTGTGAAGCTGGCGCTCGAAATCGGAATCAAGCCGATGACGACGGTGTTTCCGCTGTCGGAAGTGAATCGAGCGCTCGAAGCGGTGTGGAAAGAGACGATTGACGGGGCCGCGGTCATCACCGTCAGCTGAGCACGAGCGCGAGCGTGAAGCCGTCGTAGCCTTTGCTACCAACTGTCTGGATGGTGGTTGCGCAGACGCGGCTCTCTTTTGCGAGCAGCTCATTGAGGCGACGGACTCCCTGCACCATTGGGTCGGTACTGTTCGCGTCGGCGACTTCTCCATCACGGATGACGTTATCGATAAGGATGAGGCTGCCCGGACGCGAAAGACGCAATGCCCAGGCAAAATAGCCTACGTTGTTCTCCTTGTCGGCATCGATGAAGATGAGATCGAAGGATGCGAGGCCTTCAGCGGCGAGTTCGGGCAGGGTTTCAAGCGCGGGTCCCTCGCGCAGTTCAACTTTTTCGGAGAGGCCAGCGCGATCGAGGTTGGTCTGGGCGATGGCGGCGTGCCTGGGGTCAAATTCGAGCGTGATCAGCCGGCCATCGGCAGGGAGTGCGCGCGCAAGCCAGATGGTGCTGTAGGCGCCGAGTGTGCCGATTTCGAGGATATTGCGGGCGCCGACGCTGCGGGCAAGGATATGCAGCAGCTTGCCCTGGCTGGGAGTAACGGCGATCTCCGGCAGACCAGCGGCAGAGCTGGCCTGAAGCGCAGCGTCGAGGATGGGGTCGGAGAGCGTGAGGTGGCTATTGATGTAGCCGTCCACCGCGGTCCATGTGTTCTGCATTGCTTCGGGAATTTTTTCAGTGATCATTGCAGAGGATATGTCCCTTTCCATCATAGCGATTGCACTGCCGGTGCGGGCGCGGAAAGTTTACGCAGATGCGCGGGCAGATACGGACGGATGAGATATTGATAGGCAGCGCCGCCCACCACGCCTCCAACGAGCGGCCCAGCAATGGGCACCCACCAGTAGTTTTCGGGCGACGGAAACGCGGAATTACCCCATCCAGCCCCGAAACAGAAGATGCGCGGACCAAGATCACGCGCGGGGTTGATGGCCCAGGCCTCCAGATACCCCATGGATGCACCGATGAGGGCCACGAGCAGACCGATCATAAAAGCCCCGGTGTTTGCGCCGGGCGCCATCTCGTTGTACTGCTCGGTAATGGCGAAGATTCCAAAGATGAGAAACGCAGTCAGAATGATCTGATCGCTGAAAGCGTGCAATGGAGTAACAGCGAGGCCGGGATGCGTAAAGAAAACTCCGGCTGCGCCGCCGGCGGCGCGTGTGAGGTGCGCGGCGGCGTTGAAGTGATTAATAACCGGAGCATAGAGCGCGTAGACGAGGGCTGCGCCGATGTAGGCTCCGACAACCTGCGCTACACAATACGGCAGGACCTTAACCCACGAGAATTGCCTGAATACTGCCAGCGCAAGAGTCACGGCTGGATTCGCGTGCGTTCCTGTGACAGAGCCTGTGGCATAGATCGCCATGGTGACACTGAGCCCCCATGCGATGCACACGCCCCAGTACGATCCGGCATATGGATTGGGTGAGTAGAGCGTGTACATGGCGGCGACCGAGTCGCCAAAGGCAATGATGATGAAGACGGCGACGGCTTCCGAGATCAGCTCGCCGATGAATTGCTTCCTCATGGATTGGTCCCCTGCACGCAACCAGACTGTGTATTCTTTTACTCGATTCGACACGGGGCGCATGGCCCAGCACAACGCATCTTACCGGGTTGAAATCAAAACAGAAAGGTGGCGCATGAAGTACATCCTTTCACTGGACCAGGGCACGACCAGCTCGCGGGCGATTCTTTTTGACGAGGCGGGCAGGATTGCGGGCATTGCGCAACGCGAGTTCGAGCAAATTTATCCCGAGACGGGCTGGGTTGAACATGATCCGTATGGGATTTTGACCTCGCAGCTCAGCTCGGCCGTGGAAGTGCTGGGCAAGGCCGGCGCAAGGCCGCGAGACATTTTGGGACTGGGCATTACCAACCAGCGCGAAACCACCCTGGTGTGGGACCGCGAGACAGGCAAGCCGGTCTATAACGCGATTGTGTGGCAAGACCGGCGGACGGCTCCGTTGTGCCGCAAACTGGCTGACGAGGGCGCGGAAGAAGCGGTGCGACGGAAGACCGGCCTGCTGCTCGATCCTTACTTCTCCGGCACCAAAATTACGTGGATTCTGGACAATGTTGCCGGTGCGCGGGCGCGCGCCGAGCAGGGGAAGCTGGCTTTCGGCACAGTCGACAGCTGGCTCATCTGGAACCTGACCAGCAGTCGCAGGCATGTAACTGACAGGACAAATGCATCGCGAACGCTGCTCTACAACATCGTGGAAGACCGATGGGACGCGGAGCTGCTGAAACTGCTACGCATTCCGGAAAACATGATGCCGGAGGTGGTGTGGTCGAGCGAAAAGATCGGCCCGGTGACGACAACGCTCGGCCTGGGTGCAGTGGAGATTGCAGGCATTGCCGGAGACCAGCAATCGGCACTGTTCGGGCAACTGTGCACGCAGCCCGGTGAAGCGAAAAACACCTACGGCACCGGCTGCTTTCTGCTCGAAAACATCGGCACGCAGTGCAGGCTCTCAAACGAGCGGCTGATTACCACGCTCGCATGCAGCTCGCATCGGCGGCTGGAATACGCGCTTGAGGGCAGCGTGTTTATCGGCGGCGCGGTGGTGCAGTGGCTGCGCGACAATATGAAGTTTATTACCAGCGCGCCCGAGGTTGAAGCGCTGGCAATGTCTGTGAACAGTTCCAATGGCGTGGTGTTTGTGCCCGCGTTCACCGGGCTGGGTGCGCCGCACTGGGACCCTTATGCACGAGGGATGATCATTGGCCTCGAGCGCGGCACGGGGATGGGCCATATTGCGCGGGCCGCTATTGAGAGCATCGCCTTCCAGGTGGCAGACGTATTGGGCGCAATGGACCGCGACACCGGACGCCCGCTGACGGCGCTGCGAGTAGACGGCGGCGCGGCTGCGAATGATTTTCTGATGCAGTTCCAGGCAGACCTGCTTGGGGTCCCGGTGGAACGCCCGGCGGTGCTGGAGACGACAGCACTTGGCGCGGCCTACCTGGCGGGCCTTGCAACAGGGTTCTGGCCAGACGTGGAAACGATTGCCGGAAAGCGCGAAGCAGGCACAGTGTTCACTCCGCAGGCTGACCGGGAAGAGATGAAACAGAGGCAGACACGCTGGCGCGATGCAGTGGAACGGGCGAAGGGATGGAACAGGCGAGAGAAATGAAGCGTGAATCCATGATGCAGAAGGCCCGCAAACGGCGGACGCCGTGGGACCTGATCGTGATTGGCGGCGGAGCAACCGGCGCAGGCGTGGCCGTGGACGCGGCCAGCCGGGGCTACTCCGTACTGCTGCTGGAGCGGGAGGATTTCGGCAAGGGCACATCAAGCCGCAGCACCAAGCTGGTGCACGGCGGGGTGCGGTACCTGGAACAGGGCAACGTGTCTCTGGTGATGGAAGCGCTGAAAGAACGCGGCATTCTTCTTGAGAATGCTCCACACCTGGTTCACGACCTGCAGTTCGTAGTGCCGAACTATTCCTGGTGGGAGACCCCGTTTTACGGCATCGGCATGAAGATTTACGACCTACTGGCGGGCAAATACGGGTTTGGGAAATCGCGCATTTTATCTTTTGCAGAAACAGTGGAGCGGCTGCCCGCGATCCGGCAGGATGGACTGCGCGGCGGAGTGGTCTACCACGACGGCCAGTTCGATGACGCACGTCTGCTGATCTCACTATTGATGACAGCCGCTGAGCAAGGTGCGGTGGTGCTGAATTACACCTCCGCTGTGGAACTTACCAAGGACGCGGACGGCTTTGTGAATGGGGTGATCGCCGAAGATCGTGAGACCGGGGAGCGATTTACTGCGCATGCAAACGTGGTTGTGAATGCAACAGGCATCTTTGCCGATGAGGTGCGGCGGATGGCCGACCCCGGGGCAGCAGCCATGATTACGCCGAGCCAGGGTATTCATCTGGTGTTTGAGAAGTCGTTCCTGCGCGGCAATGCGGCGATTATGGTTCCACATACCAGCGATGGGCGTGTGCTTTTTGCGATTCCCTGGCACGAGCACACAGTCGTGGGCACAACAGACACACCGATCGATGCGCCATCATATGAGCCCCGGCCTTTTGCGGAAGAGATCGACTTTGTACTGGAGACGGCAGGCCAATATCTCAGCCGCCCTCCGCAGCGCGAAGACATTCTGAGCGTGTATGTGGGCATTCGCCCGCTGGTGAAGGCGGCGGGGCCGGATGTGGGCAGGACCTCAGCCCTGTCGCGCGATCACACCATCCACATTGACAGCGCCGGCCTGCTGACAATCGCAGGCGGAAAGTGGACCACCTATCGGCGCATGGCGGAAGACGTTGTGGATCACGCTATTCTGCTCGGCAAGCTGGATGAGCGTCCATGTGTAACACAAACACTACACATTCATGGGTATGAAGAAAGAGTTCTCAGCAAAACAAAATCAGGACGCAGCAAATTGTCCGGCAAACAAGCGGACCCGCTCTGCATGTATGGAGCAGATGCTGCACACGTTCGAGAACTTGCCGCCAGCGATCCGGCTCTGGACCGGAGACTCGACGCTGCGCTTCCCTACACGGGCGCTCAGATTGTGTGGGCCGCGAGGCAGGAGATGGCCCGCACAGTGGATGACGCTTTGGCGAGGCGCACACGGGCATTGCTACTGGATGCCCGGGCAGCCATACGAATGGCCCCTGCAGCCGCTGCGCTACTGGCCAAGGAACTTGGCAGGGATACGGCGTGGACTGCGGCGCAGGTGGAGTCCTTCCGCGCTCTGGCCGCACAGTACTGTGTGGACGGGACGCCGGTGACTGCTCCCCTGTAAACTAGATGTGAGGATTTTATGCCTGAAATTCAGCGCAGGAAGACGGTTACGGTAAAGATAGGCTGCGTGCGCGTGGGGTCGGATGCACCGGTTGTGGTGCAGTCGATGACAAACACGGACACCGCCGATGTGAACAGCACGATTGAGCAGGTTGCGGCGCTCGCGCAGGCGGGGTCGGAACTGGTTCGCGTGACCGTAAACAATGACGAGGCGGCGCAGGCGGTTCCCTTCATCGTTGATGGACTGGCGAAGCGCAGCGTGCATGTGCCGATTATCGGGGATTTCCATTACAACGGGCATCTGCTGCTGACGAAGTATCCGGAATGCGCGCGCGCACTGGCAAAGTACCGGATCAATCCGGGTAACTGCTCGATTGGGCGCAAGGACGACGATAATTTTCGCGCGATGATCGAGGTTGCGGTGAAGAACCAGAAGCCGGTGCGGATTGGGGTGAACTGGGGGTCGCTCGATCAGGCTCTTTTGACGCGAATGATGGATGAGAACTCGAAGCTGGCTGAGCCGAAGGACGCGCGCGACGTGATGATGGAGGCGATGTGCCGATCGGCGCTCGATTCGGCGGCGGCAGCAGAGCGCTATGGGTTGCGGCATGACCAGATCATCATCAGCGGCAAAGTGAGCGGCGTGCGCGACCTGATCGACGTGTACCAGATGCTCGCGGCGCGGTGCGATTATCCGCTGCATTTGGGACTGACGGAAGCCGGGATGGGCATGAAGGGTGTGGTGGCGTCGACAGCGGGGCTGGCTCCGCTGCTGCTGCAGGGCATTGGGGATACGATTCGCGTGTCGCTGACGCCGAAGCCGGGCGGCGACCGGACGGAAGAGGTTTTGACGGGGCAGCAGATTCTGCAGTCGCTGGGGATTCGCAGCTTCACGCCGCAGGTGACGGCGTGCCCGGGATGCGGGCGGACGACGAGCACGTTTTTCCAAGAGTTGGCGCAGCAGATCCAGAATTACCTGAAGGACTCGATGCCGGTGTGGCGAGCGCAGTATCCGGGAGTGGAAGAGCTGAAGCTGGCGGTGATGGGCTGCGTGGTGAATGGGCCGGGCGAGTCAAAACACGCGAACATCGGGATCTCGTTGCCAGGGACGTTCGAGGAGCCGAAGGCTCCGGTGTACGTGGATGGGCGGCTGATGACGACGTTGCGGGGCGACACGATTGTTCAGGATTTCAAGAAGATTCTGGATGAGTATGTGAAGACCAGATATGGAGCAGCGGAGAAGAAAGAACTGGTAGGCGCATAGGCATCTTTCATCGCAAAGAGCAAAAGAGCACAGCTTCGGCTGTGCTCTTTTTTCTGCGAATCCCCTTCTCCGTATGCAAGCCAATTGATGTGGTCTGGTTTCTGAGAGAATGGGCGCATGGCAAATGACATTCGTAC
>JASHRS010000281.1 GCA_030037215.1 Silvibacterium sp.
TGCCTCTACCTTCAATTCTTGCTCCCTACAGCGCGCAGAGGGCTCTGCCCAAACCAACGCCGGCAAATCTGCGGAAATTTGCGGAGACCCCTGTGGTACGGCGGGCGATCAACATTATCAAAGACCGTGTGGCGAGCATGGATTGGCAGGTTCGGCTAAAGCGGGATTATTCGCCGGACAAAGTAGGTTATGCGGCCCGGAAGATGACGATTCTGCGGCGCACACTGGAGGAACCAAATGATTCGGATTCGTTTCGTACGCTGATCGAGCAGGTGATTGAAGACACGCTGGTGGGCGGATTTGGTGCGATGGAGATGGACCTGACGGGGGTTCCTGAGAAGCCGTTCGAGCTGTGGCCGGTGGATGGGGCGACGATCCAGATCAATCCGAAGTGGGATGGGTCGCCGAACTCGCCGCGCTATGCCCAGGCGACGGGACTGGGGGGTAGTGTGGGGCTGATTCCACTGGATGACGATGATCTGATGTATGTGCGGATGAATCCGCGCAGCTACACACCCTTTGGGTTGGGGCCGCTGGAAGTTGCATTCGAAACGGTGAACACGTTCCTGAGCGCACACCGATTTGCGGGGAAGCTGGCGAGTAATTCCGTAGTGCAGTATGCACTGTGGCTGAATGAGACGACTCCAGCGCAGCAGGAGAGACTGATTCGGTGGTGGCAGGACGAGATCGAGGGCACGGGGCGTGTACCGCTGATCAGCTCGGAGCAGAAGCCGGAGGTCCTGCGCTTTGCGCAGGGCACAGATGCTGATCTGCGGCTGAACTGGCAACAGTTTCTGATCCGCATGGTGGCGAATGCATTTGGATTGCCTCCGCTATTGCTGGGCCTGGAGCAAAGCGTGAACCGCGCGACAGCGACGGAGCTGATGGATGAGGCGTTTCACAGTGCAATTACGCCATTGGCGCGGCTGCTGGCGGAGCATATCACGCGCGATCTATTTGCCAAGCGGCTGGGCTGGCGTGAGTTCGAGTTCGTTTTTAACGAGCTCGATGCACGCGACGAAATGTCGGAGATTCAGATCCAAACAGCGTTGCTAACCGCCGGGGTTCTGACGGTGAATGAAGTACGAGCGATGCGCGGGCTGGCTCCACTGCCCGGAGGGTCAGCCGCAAGGGCAAATCCGCAGGAAGAAGAGGAGGTGTTGAAGCCGTTATTGACGCAGGAGGACTGATAAACACAACAACGAATCTGGAGAAGCGGGAATGAAACTGGAAGCATTGGCAGTCGCACTGCCAGAGGTAGCGGGGCATCCAAACCGAGTGCCTTTCGAAGGCGTGCTTACGCGGGTGGATGAGCCTAGCAACCGGCCTCCATCCGGAGCGCGTGGTCATCGCGTGATTCTGACTCGAGTGGCAGCCATGATGGCACTGCCATCGCTGATGGGCATGGCAATTGACTATGCGCCGGGATGGGATGGCCATGACGCGCGCAGAAAATGCGGCATCATAACGCAGGCCGATGTGGAGGGAAATTGCCTTCGTGTAAGCGGGTATCTCTTTGGGAAGGACTTTCCTGAAGTTGAACAGCGAATGCGCCGCAGCGCAGCGGGCACGATGGGGATGTCGTATGAGATTGCGGATGCTCATGTCGAAGACATGAACGCCGAGGTCTGGACATTAACACGGGCGACCTTCACCGGGGCGGCGATTCTGTTGCGCGAGAAGGCCGCATACCGCAACACATCGTTTCAACTGGCCGCCAAGCGTTGCCGGAGCGTCGCAGCGCAGCGAACTCCGCGGGCAGAAAGAGCGCGGCCATTCGATGAAAGCAACACCTGTCAACTGGAGAAAGGAAGGGAAGCAAGATGGAGATAGAAACAAATGAAATGCTGCAAGCGGGCGTTGAGCGAATGAACGCTGCAACTAACGTACTGGAGCGCCTGGTTGCATACCTGGAGCAACGCGAGGCCGCAGCAACCGGCGAGGTTCAGAAGATCGTTGCCGAGGTGGAACGGGGCAGTGGATATTCCGAGCGCGAGCTGGAACTAGAACGCAGGTTGACGCTGGCTGAGCAGCAGATTGCCGAGTTGCGTGCACAGGAATCGAAGGCTGCTTCAATAAGAAAGACACTGCCTGCGACTACCACTCAACTGTTGGCCAAGCAGGGCATCACCGCGCTTGATTCGATCGAAGCGGGAGCCCTCGACGCCGCGCTTACAGGACTAAGCCTGGAGCAGCGCGTTGCAGTAAAGGCGCAACTGCTGCGCGCCGGCGCATTCAGCTAGGAGTTGCACTTGCAGGTCCGCTTCGGCGGGCCTTTTCTTTTTTGCAGATTAAGCAAGCCCAGCAGGGCAGAAGGGAAACATGAGAGGAAACTTTTGCGACATTCATTCAGCTGCGGATTACATCGGGCCTGGCGCGATTGAGGTGCCGATTTATCAGACGGAGATCACAGACATCGTCCGCCGCAACAGCATCTTCGGCCAGCGCATCAAGCAGGTGCCTGCGACCGGACATCCATCGCGTTATTTCGAGGAGACTGCGATTCCGAATCCGGGCACGGCAGGGTTTGTCAATCCGCGAAATATTGTTGCACCGGTTGTGAGCCCGACTCGCGTCGAGAATGCAGTTCCGCTCAAGGCAATTGTGGCGCAGCTCAATTACAACCTTTTCGATATGGAGCTGGGCACGCAGCAAAAGCAGTTTGCTTATCTGCAGGCGAAGGACCTGGTGGACACAGTCTCCGGTGTGATGGTTACGCACGATGTTGCGTTGTGGAACGGCAACGATACTTCACTGAGCAATCCGACAACGACGCAGTACTACGGCGTAACCGGTCAGATTGCTGCTGGCGGCAACACCACAACGATTGCAACCACAGCGAGCATTGTGGATGGGTTGAAGTCGACAGTTGCACAGATGGTGGCCAATACCAATTTCGCGGTTCGGCCAACGGCGATCTATGCGAATCCGGTGCTGCTCGATCTGCTCGATCGTGAGATGAAGACCGACTTCAACGTGGTACTTGAGACGGTTGAGATCACCGCCGGCTTCCGCGTGAAGTCACTTTCGACCCAGGCCGGGAATCTTCCGCTGATTCCCGACTGGTCGCTGGCTTATACAGGTACTCCGGGCTCCGGCTCGGCGGTGCTGCCGGCGTACATCGTGACGGAAGACTTGATTGAGTATCACTGGCTAAGCGATCCGAATCCGCGCATCTTCCAGCTCGGCTTACCTGGTTCGCTGGCATCGCAGTATGTGGTAGTGAAGTTCGGCGCTCCTGTAGTGAAGGGCGCGAGCTATGCGCATTATCAGGTGCTTGTGGATCGGTAGAAACCGCTGATGTGACATGGACCGGCTCCAACCAGGGCCGGTCCTGAGTTTTTTGACGTGGGGATTCGAGGAGACTGATGGGATATTTGCAGCCAACGCAATATACAAGCTATGGGCTGTCGCCCGATGTGAGTGATGACTGGATCACGGTCGCATCGGCGATGATCAACGCACATTGCAGGCGTGTGAGCCTGAATCCGATGCAATATACAGAGCGGCTGCGGCTGGTGGAAGGATCGCAGACAGCGCGGCTTTCGCATCTGCCGCTAATTCCTATTGCACCAGCGACGTCTCCGCTGGTGAGCATTCAGGCGCGCTACGCGAAGCCACGACGCGGGCAGACGGTGTATCCGCTGCAGGAAGAGGTGTTGTGGGCCTTTTCATTGCCGGGTGCGTGGACGACAGTCGATCCGACGACGGTGGACTTTGTTTGCGACACAGGCGAGTTGGTCTTTCCCCTGAACATTATGGGTCTGCCTTACAACGAGGTCGAGGTGACATATACGGCGGGGCTGGCGACGATTCCTGACGCTGTGTTGAGCGCGTGCGCCCTGATTGTGAAGAATGCGCAGGCGACACCGGGCATGAATGTGAAATCGAGCAAGTTGGACACAATGCAGATGCAGTATTTCTCGAGCAGCTTGATTGACGAGACGGTGCAGCAACTGCTTGCTCCGTGGGTCGCGACGAGGCTGGGATAACAATGAGTGCTGACCTGAATACGCTGAACATGGATGGGCACGCGTTCCGGCTGGCCGATGCGCTGCTGCGCTCGCAAGGCGGAACTACCGCCTTTTTGCAGATGCCTCCTGCGGCGGGAGACATGAGCGACACGGGGCAATTGGGGATCGATGCACCGAATTTTCAATCGTTGCCATTGTCGCCTGTGGTGTTTCGACGTGTGCGGGCGACGATGACCGAAGGCAACCCCGCAAAGTACGAACTACTTGTCAGTGGCGCTGCAGTACAGGCGACGGTAGGCGCGCTGCAGATTGCGTCGGCGGATCTGCTTTTCCAGATGGCCGCGGGAGTGACCGTTGCAGGCGAACTGTTTCTGATCGAAGCCGTATCGCTGTCAGAGTGCCTGGGCGCGGTTTATGTGTACCGGCTGCTGCTGTGCGAGTCGGCAAGCGGCTGGCAGATGCAGACAACGCAGGATTGAGCGGAGAGATTATGCAAAATTCAAAAGATACTTTTTACATTACGCTGCGCAATCGCCTGGGAACGGTGAATCCTGAACGCACGATGACGCTGCGCGGCGTGGTGCGGCCGGGAATCCTGGTGGAAGAGGCAGAGTCGCCTGTACCGCAGCTTCCGACAGATGTTTTCGTGTTGCGATGGACGAAGTTTGCGGTGGATGGGCAGTTGCCTTCGATCCTGACAAATCTGACATGTGAGATCCATTATGCGACCGCAGGAACACAGCAGAATATGGGCCTGGATCGCGGACGCGCTCTTGAGGAGATGGATGATGAGCTGCTGAGGATGCTATGGCCGGCCTATACGCCGAAGATGAATTACACACAGACTCCGGCTGCGCAGATGAGCACGAATGTTTTCTGGTCGCAGGCCACTTTTGCGCCTGAGACGACGACCCGCGAGCGAGTCGGGCGCGTGGCGACGGTCGAGGTATTTGCATTCCAGGAGCAGGGAGAGCAATGAGCACAACGCCACTTACGGTAGTGAATGCAATGCCTCCAGTGACGCGGCGCGTGAGGGCATATTTTGCTCCAGTCGATCGCGTAAATCGCGTGCCTACAGTCTTTGATCCTTCGGTAAACGGGCAGTTTACGCTGGATGCGCCACCTGCGCCGTGGATCGATCTGGGTTGGACTGAAGATTTTAGCCGGAAATCCCTGAGCAAAATTGCTCCGCTAACGACGGGAAGTCCGGGCGTAACTGAGTTCCAAGTAAAGGACTCTGTGGACGCCACGGTTTCATTCCACTTCAAGACGTGGAGCAAGCTGTCGATGGCGTTGTCTGCGGGGTCACAGCATATGAATCTGCTGGCGCCAGCGGCCGGAGCGGTGCAGAACGGTTCAGGATCGAAGGGCGTTACTGCTACCAATCTTGCAGCTTCAGGTTCGACTGCAACGTTTCTTGCGATGAGCAGCACGCCGGGATTTTCAGCTGGATGCATCGTAGCTGTGGATGCAGATTATGCGGGACAGGCAGGATTCGTGGGTTCGGGCGTATACGCCTCTTATGTGCAGAGCGCAACGGCGGTGAACAATGATCCCGACTATATCCGCCGGGTGACCTTTAATGTTGCGCGTGTCTCGGCGGTGACATCGACAGGACTGCAACTGGCACAGCCGCTGATTGCAGGGGTTCCGGCGAGCACGATGCGCGTGCAGCCGGTGCTCGGATTTGTGGACCGCGAGGGCGGGAATTTCTTTCAGGAGTGGTCGGCACTGTTCGCCATGCCGGGAGAACAGGGCGAGCGCATTCTTTACTACTATCCGCGGTTGCAAGCGATAGCGGGCGCGGCAGAAGCGGCAACTGAACTGGATGCACCCATTGAGCGCATTGCTTTGAACGCAAGCTTCCGCGCGCTTCCGGTGACGGATGCAAATGATGCGCAGCAGGTAGTGTGCTTCCGTAGCTTTCTGCCGAGCGCGATGACGCTGGTCTAAGGGTGATCCAGGAGCTAGAGATGGAAAACGAGGAGAACAGTGAAGGTAACGATCGACAACCTGGACGGTAATGGCGCAGTGGACTATTCGCAGAGCGTAGTCGCGACGGAAAAATTTCTCATCAAGCGGCAGTTGAACGAGCCTTCGCTGTGCAGCTTTACAGTTGCTTCGTCTGTCGCGAATCTACCTGTGCCTGCCCGCAACGGCCGCGTGATTGTCTGCGATGATAGCGGCAACGTGCTTTTTACCGGTTATCTTGCGATGGAACCGGCGCTGGAACTTGTTGGCCAGAACAGTGCGGGCGCAGTGTATCAGGCATTTGTCTCCGCGGTGAGCGACGAGGTACTGCTTGATCAGCAGCCATTGTCAGTGCTGCTGGCCGGTGTGGCGCCGTCTTCGAGTCAACTGCTTCAGGAGATGGTTGCAAATCTCGATACAAACGGTTTTTCGTTCGAGCTTGCGTCATCGAACGGGGCGGTGGGTAATTTTCTACCCGATCCGGGGCATAGCTGGTCAACAAATGCGGGCGTTCTAGCGGCGATGGCCCGTAGCGCATACCGCGTAGTGGACGGAGTGATCATCATGGCGCCGATTGGCAGCGTGGTGCATTCGCTGAATGAGGCCAACGGCACTCTGGACTTGTCGGCTCTTGAAGCTTCGATGGTGAAGGCACTCGCAAACGATATTACGGCGTGCGGGTCATCGGAGCCTTCCGCATACGTGACAGAGTTCTTCGAGGGTGACGGCACGACAGTGCTGTTTGACCTAACCGAGGAGCCGTACATTCCGCCGGCATCAAAAACCAAGCCGTTCACGGACCTCTTCCAGGAACCGGAGGTCAATCCTGCGGTGTGGAATGTCGTAGGCAGCGGAACATATGTCTCGCTCACCGCAGCTGGCCTTGCCTGCTCGGGTGGCAACGGTATTGATGGGGACACAACTGTTTCGACGGTGAGCCAGATTGAACTTGGCGGTTCGCTGGTGTTCGAAGCGGACGGCGTTCAGTTCGGGTCGGTAACGCAGGGCATCCTGAATGCAATTTATGGAGGGGCAATTCAGACAGCCAACTGCGTCGCGGGTTTTCAGATCAGCCAGGGAAACGGAAGCACACAAATTTCCGCACTGATTGAAGGGGCGACTGCGGGCAGTGCTTTCACGGTGACAGCAGGGCATATGTATACGTTACGGCTGCGCGTCTACTGCAACGAGATGCAACGGCTGGAGCAAAGCTACAACTCAATCGACAACAGCGGCACACACACTTACGGAGGGCTGTATTTATCCGCTGGTGGAAACATAGTACTAGAGGTGCAGGACACGACGAATGGAGTGGCATCTGCACCGGTTGTGTTGTATTCGGGTACGCTTACGAGCATTCCTTCGGTCTCAAACCTGGGTCTTGTAAACAGCACAAACCTCCAGTGCAGCATTGCCGGCATTGAAGTGTCGCAGGAAGGGCCGGTATGGGTAGTAAGCACGCCGCCAGGTGACAACACAATTGTTCGGCGGCTGGGCACGACGGCGCAGGGAGCGGATTGCCGGATGGAACGGACAGGCAAGCTGCGGTTTTATCCGACGAGCACTCCGCAAGCCGGCGAGTTGGTTGCCGTTTCGTATCGCACGACGCATCGCGCAGTGGCACGGCTGGCAAATGCTGCGAGTATCGCGCAGGAAAGCAACAACGGTGCGATTCCGGGCACGGCGGCATGGATCGGATCAGTTACGAGTCCTGAACCGCGAAGCTCGCTGGATTGCGAAAACGCGGCATCGGCGCTACTGGATCTGGCGACGAATCGCGGTGCTGCATGGAAAGGCAAATACACGGCGTGGAACTTGGAGACGCAGGGGGATGTGTGGCCCGGCGATGTGCTTGCCGTGGCTTCAACGTCGGCGAATATGAATGCGAATCTGGTGGTGCGCACGGTTGAGCTTGAATTATCGTGCAGCTGGCCGGGGCTGGTTAAATATGTCATCAGCTTTGCGAATGACTGGGCGGACGCTCTAGCGATCAAGACGTCGGCCACAGTGCCTATAGAAGCCTGGTTGCCGCAACAGCCGGAGAACGCGCCTCCTCTCGCAAATCTCAACCAACTCGCCATTTCTTCCGTGACCGGCAGCGCCATCACAGTGAATGCAGCTGCGACTCCGCCGACAAATGGCGGTTTTGAGGTACGGCGGAGAGACTGGGGGTTTGGTCCGGGAACGAATTCCGACCTTGTGCTGCGGAGTCCGGTAAACAACTTCACCATTCCGCGCGAAGCTGCGATGGAGCAATACTACATTCGCATGTATGACAGCTCGACACCGCCGAACTATTCGCGTTTTTCGAGTGCAGTTTTCGTGAATGTTGCTTTGTAGCGACCAGTCGGGAGAAAGCGGGATGACAGAATTTGAAGCGCAGGTACTGGCAGACCTATCAGTTCTGAAAAGCCAGATGAACACACTGCTCGGCGACGGCAACTCCGGGCGCATTGCGGTGATCGAGGATCGCGTAGACCAACATGAACGGAGTTTTCAGAGGGCAAAGGGGTTTGCTGTGGCCATAGGGACGATTTTTACCTTGATTCAGTGCGTTGTCGAGCTATTGCGAAGAAAATAGAGATAGTTTTCGCAAGCATCTCTC
>JASHRS010000282.1 GCA_030037215.1 Silvibacterium sp.
GTCAACAGCGCGGTCACGGTAAAGGCAGGGGTCTTCAATAACTGCCGCAAAGCATACCGAACGTCTCGGCCCAGTGCCTGCATCCATCGACCTCGCACCCGCGAATTGCACCCAAACTACCACAGCGGCCAAGGAAAAGATCGGCAAAAAACGGCCTGCCGCTCAACCCTCCCTTCGCACGATCAAATCGAGGCTTCGCACCTGCCACTGACCTTCCTATAATGATCTGACAGGAAATGGAGCCTCTCTTATGCAAATCATCATGCGAATCACAAAAACGCCCGATTTGCTCCCCATCGCCTTCACCGCGCTTATCCTTTGTCTTCCGGTTGCCGCTCGCGCGCAGCAGCAGACGCCACCTCCAACTCCTCCTGTACCCATGGTTCCCGGTGTCAATCCGAACGGCACAGAACAGGATCCTGCGCTGCGTCACATGACCGAACAGATGAGCATGAGACGTAATACCCAGCGCCAGCAGCAGATTGTCTCCGATACCGCCCATCTTCTCCAGCTCGCGCAGCAGCTGAACGACGATGTCTCCAAATCCGATAAGGATCAACTTTCTCTCTCGGTCGTCAAGGACGCCGATGAAATCGAGAAACTTGCAAAATCTATAAAGGAAAAAATGCGCGACGGCAGTTAGCCGTTCGCACCATCCCTGAGCAGAAAACATGCCCGCTTTTTTAGCCACATACCTGAGCGAGCTAACAAGTAGTAATTGCTTTAGGCTCCCGAGTATTGAGGGGGGACCCTGCTCCGGCCAATGGAGGGCCATTTTCGGACTATTGACGAACAAGCGCGAAGCGCAGTTGCCTGAACGGCAAGTCCTTGACAGTCGAGGAGAGGCAAGCATACTCTCCTATGCATTCTAGGAAAAGCGCCGGCATGAGTCTCTTCCCGAAAATCCGCTCGTGGTGGAAAGCTCTCACCCATCGCGACCAGACCTCGCGCGATGCATCAGAAGAGCTGCAGTTCCACATCGACGCACGCACCGAAGACCTCATCCGCAGCGGCATAAGCACGGAACAAGCTGCACGTCAGGCCCGCATCGAGCTCGGCCAGCCATCGATTCAGGGAGAAAAATACCGCGAAGCCATCGGCCTCGCCCCACTCGACTCGCTCACAGGAGACATCCGCTACGGCCTGCGCGGGCTGCTCAAAAACCCCGGCTTCGCCGCCGTCGCCCTCCTGTCTCTCGCGTTAGGAATCGGCGCAACCACGAGCATGTTCTCGCTCATCTATGCTGTGCTGCTTCATCCAGTTCCCTACGCCGACTGGCAACGTCTCACCTATCCCATCTATCTCAATCAGGACCAGCCCACATCGCCGGAGCGATGGTTCTCTCTGACTTGGGCGCAGTATCAGCAACTCCTGAAGGCTAACAGCGTGGAGGATGCGCTCGGCGACGATGACACTACGTCCGAAATCACCGGCCACGATATTCCTGAAGACGTCACCCTAACCTACATCACTGAAAATGTCAGTAGTTTCCTGCGCGTTCCCGCCCTGCTCGGTCGCAACATCCAGCCGTCTGACTCCGAAGTCGCCGGTCAGCAAGCGCCTGTCGTGCTCAGCTACGACTTCTGGATGCGCCACTACAACGGCGACCGTGATGTTCTCAATCGCGTGCTCGAACTCGACCACAAACCTTACACCATCGTCGGAGTCATGCCCAAAGACTACACATGGGAGCCCGACCTTTACGTTCCCATGTCCCTGCTGCCCACGCGCGACCGAAATGTACTGCCAATTATGAAGCTGAAGTCTGGTGTCAGCCTCGCAACCGCGAACGCTGAAATCGGCGCGTTGGTCCACCAGTTCGCCAAAGAAACGCCACAGTACTTCCCTCACAGCTTCCAAATGCATCTTGAGCACATCACCGACCGCATTGTCACTACCGTCGGCCACGCTCTCGTCCTGCTCTTCGTCGCCGTCGTCATGCTGCTCCTCATCGGCTGCGCCAACTGCTCCATCCTTCTGCTCGCGCGCGGCATGAGCCGTCAAAGCGAACTCGCCGTCCGCGCCGCCCTCGGAGCCAGTCGCTACCGTATCGTCCGCCAGTTACTCATCGAAGCTCTGGTCCTCGCCATCACTGGCTCTCTGCTCGGTATCCTTCTTGCCTACTGGATGGCAAAGCTCATCTTCGGATTATTCCCCGACGTCTTCATGCACGAGTCCGTCATCCGCATCAATCTGCCCATCCTCGCCTTCTCCATCGCGCTGGCCGTCGTCTGTGGACTCCTCTTCGGACTCTTGCCCTCGCTCCGCATGTCACGCCGAGATGTTTCGCAGATGATCCAGGCCACAGGACGCAAAGTCGCCGGACGCACCGGTCAAGCCCGATCCCTCAACACGCTCATCGCAGCGCAGATTGCCCTCACCATCGTTATTATGGGAGCCGCCGGGGCCGCCATCGGCGGCTTTATGCGGATGACTCACCGCAACTTTGGCTATGACCCGGCACACGTCATGTCCGTGCCCGTCCCGCTCCATCAGCACAGCTATCTCACCCGTGAGGAGCGCGCAGCATATTTTAAGACGCTCCAACAGAAAATCGCCGTCGTGCCTGGAGTCACTGCCGCAGCCGTCTCCGCCAATGCTCCACCCGACAGCGGCGACAATCTCACCTTCGAAATCCTCGGCATTCCCTTCGCGCAGCGTCAGTATCTCCGCGCCAACTTCATCAGTCCGGAATACTTCTCCACGCTCCACATCCCGCTCCTGCAAGGCCGTCTCTGGGACGAAGCGGAAAATACCCGCGGCGCGGCGGTCGCCGTCATCAATCAAACCCTCGCCGGCCGATACTTCCCCAAGGGCAATTCCATTGGACAGCAGATTCGCACGCCCACGCTCACGCTTCAAATCGGCGATCCAGGACAGCTCGTTGGCGTTCCTGACACCAACGGCTGGCTTCAGATCATCGGCGTTGTCGCCGACTCGGTAAATGATGGCCTCGATAAACCGGTGCAACCCGCGCTCTACATGCCCTACTCGCGCTTCATGTGGATGGATACTCAGTTCCTGGTCCGCACGCAGGGCTCACCGCTGGCCTCATTGCACGACGTTCAACGCGCCATCCTGTCGGTCAATCCCGATCAGCAGACCTTCAGCGACGTTCGCGATCTCCAGGGCTGGATCGAACTGCAACCCGAATTCAAGCAGCAGCGACTCTTCTCCATCCTCTTCGGCCTGTTTTCAGGCCTCGCGCTCGTCCTCGCGCTCGTCGGACTCTACAGCGTCATCTCCTACTCCGTCGCGCAACGCACCAACGAGTTCGGAATCCGCATGGCGCTGGGAGCACAGCGCTCGCACGTCCTCTGGATCGTCTCCCGCAACGTCGGCATCACCGTTTTTGTCGGTCTCGCCGCAGGACTTGCTATCTTTTTCATCCTCCACAAGCTCCTCATCCACTGGATGCAGAACAGTGACTCCAGCCCCCTCATTCTTGCCGCAGTCGCTGCACTTTTCCTGATCTGTGCCGCAATGGCCTGCACCGTTCCGGCCCTGCGTGCCGCATCCATCGACCCCATGCAGGCACTCCGGTATGAATAGCTTTTTGCCCTCTGCACCCTTGCCCTTCTTTGCGAAACAATTCCCACGAACGCGACTTTCCCTCCAGAGTGGCGTCAGTAATATTGTTAGACAGGAGCCGGTATGTCCTTAACACGCCGAGCATTTATGAAAGGCGGCGCAATGGCTGTCGTCGGATCAGCCGCCGTGCCTGCCTTTCTCACCCGCTCCGTACTTGCTGAAGTCACGACTGCGCAGGCTCAGGGCAAGAAACTTGTCGTCATCTTCCAGCGTGGAGCTGCCGACGGGCTCAACATCGTTGTCCCTTACCGCGAAAAAACCTACTACGACCTCCGCCCCTCGATCAACATCCCACAGGACCAGGTCCTCGACCTCGACGGGTTCTTCGGCCTCCACCCATCCATGCAGCCGGTCAAGCCGCTATGGGACGCAGGCCATCTCGCCATAGTCCACGCCTGCGGCTCACCCGACCCTACGCGCTCCCACTTCGACGCACAGGATTACATGGAATCAGGCACGCCCGGCTTCAAGGCCACACCTGACGGTTGGCTCAACCGCGCTCTGAGCGTCCAGAACCGCGCCTGCTCCTGCGACCAGCACTCGCCCTTCCTAGCTGTAGCCATTGCGCCGGAACTGCCGCTCACTCTTACCGGAAAATTCCCTGCCGTCGCGCTCAACAATGTAAAAGATTTCAATGTTGGTGGACAGAACCCCGCGGCCCAGCCAATCGCTGCCAGTTTCGAATCCATGTACGACGACTCCGTCAATGCCGTACTCCACGGAACCGCGGCTGAAACCTTCGAAGCAGTCAAGATGCTCAAGGCCGCCGACCCCGACCAATATGTGCCCGCAGCTGGAGCCGACTATCCCAAGGGGCAATTCGGCCAGAGTATGAGGCAGATCGCACAGCTCCTCAAGGCCAATCTCGGCGTCGAGGCTGCGTTCGCTGACATCGGCGGATGGGATACTCACCAGAACCAGGGCAACGTCAATGGCCAGATGGCTGGACGCCTCAAAGAATTCGGCGAGTCCCTCGCAGCCTTCTGGATCGACATGGGCGACGACGCAGAGAACGTCACCATCGTCACTATGTCCGAATTTGGCCGTACCGTCCACCAGAACGGTACTGGAGGCACTGACCACGGCCACGCCAACGTTATGTTCGTCCTCGGCGGCCCTGTAGCCGGACAGAAAGTCTATGGAAAATGGCCCGGGATGGATAAGCACCAGCTCTATCAGGACCGCGACCTCGCCATTACTACCGATTTCCGCCAGGTCCTCGGCGAAGCCGCCTATAAAACCCTCGGAGCCCGCAACATGGAAACTGTCTTCCCCGGAGCGCAGCTCAACACCAACCACTTCCTGAATATTCTTAAAGCATAGCTTTCGAGATTGATGGGCTCCAGTGCTGCGGCCGGCCCACTCGCGGCTGTGTGGATGCCCACCATTACCATGCCTGCAATCCAACTCGCCGGAGTATACTCATCACTTCCCCCTCCGGGCTTCTAAACCCTCTCGGAATTTCTATTCAGGAAAAAGCCATTATGAGCACATCCGCCAATGTCAGCACCTCCACGCCCGGTCACGTCACGCCCCAACGGATATCCCAGCTTGCATGGAGCTATGCCGCCCCACTCATCATCGAAGCGGCGATCCGCAATAAAGTCTTCGACACGCTCGATTCCGGCCCGAAAACCCTGGAAGAAGTACATAAGGCCACCGGAGCCTCCACACGCGGCCTGGCCGCCATCATGGACGCGCTTCGCGGGCTTGAATTGCTGGACCGTGATGCTGGGGGCCGCTATTCGCTTACGCCGGAGAGCGCCGCATTCCTGGTCCGCGGCAAGCCGTCATTCATGGGCGGCCTCATTCTTCACACCAGCGAACAGCTCATCCCTAGTTGGCTCAAACTCAGTGAAATCGTCCGAACCGGCAAACCCGGCTCTTACGCAGTGAATCAGGAAGCCTCCGGCTCCGAATTCTTCGCGCAGTTCGTCGCCGACATATTCCCCATGAGCTATGCTCCCGCGCTGTCCCTGGCCGCCGAGCTTAAGCTCGGCAGCGCCCGCGTGCTCGATCTTGGCGCTGGCTCCGGCGTCTGGGGCATTGCACTCGCGCAAAGCAGTCCGCAAGTTCAGGTCACTGCAGTCGACTGGCCCGGCGTCCTGCCTATCACCCAAAAAACTGCTGCTGGCTTCGGCCTCGAAGATCGCTTCATATTTATTCCCGGCGATCTTCAATCAGCAGACTTCGGTTCTGGCTACAACGTCGCAACCATTGGCCACATCCTCCACAGCGAAGGCGAGGCGCGCAGTAAAAAGCTGCTCCGTAAAGTCTATGACGCACTCGCGCCCGGCGGCACCATCGCCATCGCCGAGTTCCTCGTCGATTCCGATCGCAAGGGACCCGTGACAGGACTCTTCTTTGCAGTAAACATGTTGGTGAATACCGACGATGGCAACACCTGGAGCTTCGAAGAAATCAGCAGTTGGCTCCGCGACGCTGGCTTCGTCAATCCGCGTCAGATAGATTCACCGGGGCCGTCGCCATTGATTCTGGCGTCGAAGGCGTAAGAAAGCCCGAACCCGCGGCGTAGAGAGCGTCGCGGATTGTACCTGCCTTAACGATGAGTTCTGCTTGACCATGCGCGGCGTCGACCCTACCATGCTGGAAAATGGGGATCGAGCCCGAATCCGTCGGCAGGCTGATTGGCAACTACCGCATCCTGGCTGAAATTGGCAGCGGCGGAATGGGCACGGTTTATCGTGCAAAGGATCTTCGTCTTGAGCGCGAGGTCGCGCTCAAGCTGCTGCCGGAGCATTCCCTGCTCGATGAAAATTCGCTGAGCCGATTTCGCAAAGAGGCGCGCGCCGCGTCGGCATTGAGTCATCCGAATATCTGCACGATTTACGATGCGGGCGAAGAGAATGGCGTTCCATACATTGCGATGGAGTTGCTTGAAGGGCAGACGCTGGCGCATGCGATTGCGTCGCATCCCCTCCCGCTGGAGGCAATTCTGCGTCTTGGGATCGGAATTTGCGATGCACTCCAATATGCGCATGAACGCGGAGTAATTCATCGCGACATCAAACCCTCGAACATTTTTGTGACGACGCGCGGGGATGCGAAGCTGCTCGACTTCGGGCTGGCAAAGCGGCTACAGCCGGAGACGGTTACGGGCACTGCGACGACGCTGCCGGTGGAGATCACGCAGCCAGGACGGCTGCTGGGGACGGTCGCGTACATGTCTCCCGAGCAGGCGCAGGGCAAGGCTGTGGATGCGCGCAGCGATCTGTTCTCATTCGGCGCGGTGCTTTATGAAATGGCGACGGGCACGCGAGCATTCGATGGAGACTCTTCAGCGTCGGTCATCGCGGAGTTGCTTCGCGGCGAACCGAAACCGCCGAGCACGCTGAACCCCAAAATTCCGGCTGAGCTTCAGTCGATCATCACCAAAGCATTGGAAAAGAATCCGGACGAACGCTACCAGTCGGCTGCGGACATGATGGCCGATCTGCGACGGCTCAACAGACAGCTTTCGGCGGCAGAGGTTCACGCGGTCGCTGCGAAGTCTTCGACGAATCGTTCAAAGCTGTTTCTGGCAGTTTCGATCCTGGCATTGATTGCGGCAGGGCTGGCGATCGCTGTTCTGCTGACACCTTCGCGCAACTCAGGACTGCTCGACTCTACGCAGATCACGTTTTCCTCCGATCCGAAGGAAGTGCCGCTCTTCACCGATGGAACACGGCTCTATTTCACGAGCAGAGGCGTGCCCTCACAGATGGCGGTGAGCGGCGGCGCAATTGCGCCGATGAGCGTTATCGCTCCGGATATGGACGTGCTTGATATTTCCGCCGATGCCTCGAAGGTGCTTGCGCTAAAACCTGAGTTGAATGACGAGATGCGCCGGGGAACGCTGTGGGAAGCGCCGATGTTTGGCGGAACGCCGCTCAAGCTCAGCGATCATCCTGCGCAGGCGGCCCGCTGGTCGCCTGATGGACGGTCGATCGCGTTCATGGACCGCCAGTCGCTTTATATTTGTGATGCTGACGGGACAAACGAGCGAAAGATATGGGAGGGACCGAGCTATTCGTACAGCATAAGTTTTTCTCCCGACGGGAGCCAGATTGCAGTCTCTGTTGAGCTGGAAAATGTGACGCACGTCTGGCTGCTGAAGACGGATGGCACCAATGCGCACCAGCTTGCGCTTGGGTGGCCAAATAGCGTGAACGAATGGGACGGCCAGTGGACGCCGGATGGACGGCATTTCATTTTTCTGTCGAACCGCGAGGGGCATACGAATGTCTACGAGCTCGTTCCACCGTCGTGGTACGAGTTCTGGGAAAAGCCCTCAGCGGTGCGCATCACCGGCAACCAGATTGAGATTCAGGGTTACACTCCTGCGCGCGATTCCAAAAGCCTGTTTGTGCTGGGACGGCTTGAGGAGGGTGCGATGGTGGCGCTCGATCCACAAACGAAGAGATTTGTGCCGTTTTTGAATGGTATTGCCGCGCTTGATTTTGTGATCTCACCCGACCGGCAATGGATGGCGTACACGGAATATCCGACCATGGCGCTCTGGAAGAGCAGGCCCGATGGATCGGAGCGCGTGCGGCTGACCGATTTGATTGCTCTGATGCCGGTGTGGTCGCCAGACGGCAAATCGATCGCGTACATGAGTTGGAAGAAGATCTCCATCATCTCTGTTGACGGTGGCGCACCACAGGCGATTCCGCCGAGCGATGGAGACCAGGTTGCTCCGTCGTGGTCACCGGATGGGCATTCGATTTACTTCAACAACTTTCCTTATCCGGGGCAGCCAATCAGGGGCATTCTGATTTACGATCTCAACACACAGAAGATTTCGCTGATGCCGGGCTCGGAGGGATACTACGTTCCGTCGTGGTCGCCGGACGGAAAATACATGGTGGCGATGGCGCAGAATCCGTCGCGGATGGTTCTGTATTCGGCTGAGACGAAGCAGTGGAAGGATATGAAAGAATTCGATGTGCCTTGGGGATATTGGGCCTGGGCGCAAGACAGCAAGTCGATTTACATGGCTCCGACACTCAAGAACGTGGGCATCTATCAGCTCACGATTCCCGATGGAAAGTGGACGCAGATCAGCGGAATGGATGGGGTAACGCTGCGCGGACTGGCACCGGATGCCTTCCTGAGTATGACTATGGACGGCAGGCCGGCTATTATGAGTGACGCGAGCGTGGCACAAATCTATTCGCTGAAGTGGAAGGACTAGCCATCCAGGCAATTGCTTCGCATGGCACTCCGTCGGGACTAGCCATCCGGGCAACCACGCCAACGCGCCATCCTTGAACCAAGCATCTTCGCGCTCCCGATGATCGCAGATGGCCTTCTGAAAAAATGCTAGTCGAGTGCGTCCGGATGAATCGCGATGTTCTTCTCGCCGGCGGCCTTCTTCTCCCAGTATTTCTTCACCCAGGCTTCGAAGCTCTTGCCCGCTGCCGTATCGCGCCCGGAAAAAGTCAGTGCCGCGATATCCGAATATGCCACTGTCACCTTCGCTCGCTCATTGGCCGGAATCACGCGTACTGCAGAGTCTTCCAGCGTCGTGCCCGTCCGCCGGTCGAAAATATATCCGTTGATAGCGCGTCCATCCTTCAGCGTCAGCGTCACATCGCCACGATAATCGAATGCCTTCTCAAGCGCCTCTCGAATCTCGGCCTCCGACGCCAGTGCAGGAATCCAGCCTTCGAGGTTTTCTTTCTCGCGACCGGCAATCTGCTCCAGTTCGTCGGCGCTGTGTTCGCGCAGTTGCTCAATCTTCAGCCGTTCCTGCTGCTCTGTCGCCATCGCCCCTAATCTCCTGAAACCGCCTGCACCGCAGGATTTGCCGGAGTCTCGATCTGCACCAGTGGAGCCGCATGCTCAGGCTTCCACTCATTCAGCAGCTTCTGCGCGTCGATATCTGGATAGAGTGACGGGAACATATACTTCTTCGCCGACACCAAAAATCCCTTCAGCGAGCTGAAGTTGTAATCCACCGCTGTCGCCTCGTGCCCCGAGTGAACCATGCAGTTGGCGCACTGCGGATTCCCGCTCTTCGCGCCGTAATTTTCCCAGTTCGTCTCTTCCATCAATTCGGCAAATGTGTCCGCATATCCGTCCTGCAGCAGGTAGCATGGCTTCTGCCATCCGAAGATAGAGAACGTTGGCATGCCCCATGGCGTGCACTCGAAATTCTGCTTACCCATCAAAAACTCCGAGAACAACGGGTGCGTATTGAACTGCCACGTCTTTTTCCGGTTCGAGAGAATCATCCGGAAAAGCTTGCGCGACCGCGCCTTGCCCAGAAAATGATTCTGGTCTGGAGCCTTGTCGTAGGTATACCCCGGCGACACCATCATGCTCTCCACGCCTGCCGCCATCATCTCGTCAAAGTGTGCGCGCACCGAGTTCGGATCGGCTCCATCGAACAGTGTCGTATTCGTTGTCACGCGGAAGCCCGCATCCACCGCAGCACGAATCCCCTCTATCGCAATGTCGTATCCGCCTTCCCGGCAAACCGAAAAGTCGTGGTGCTCTCGTTGTCCATCCACGTGGACAGAGAATGAGAGATATTTGCTCGGCTTAAATAGATGAAGTTTTTCTTTAAGAAGCAGCGCGTTCGTGCACATGTAAACGTACTTCTTGCGTGCAACCAGTCCCGCCACGATCTCTGGCATCTTGGGATGCAGTAATGGTTCCCCGCCGGGAATCGAAACCATCGGTGCGCCGCATTCCTCAACCGCCCGGAAGCATTCCTCTGGAGTCAGTTCCGCCTTCAGAATATGTGCGGGATACTGAATCTTGCCGCATCCGGCACATGCCAGGTTGCAGCGGAACAGTGGTTCAAGCATCAGCACCAGCGGATAGCGCTTGCGCCTCTTCAGCTTCTGCTTCAGAACGTAGGTGGCAACCGTCCATGCCTGGGAAACCGGTACAGCCATCGAGTAAAAATCCTTTCCGGCAAACTGCGCCGCTCAAACTTTATGCAGCCTCGCGCTCAAGCGCTTTTTTGTAACTCGTCAGCGCCAGCAGCGGGAAATAATTCCGATACAGGTGGTATGCCAGATAAAACACGCGCGGAAATCCCGTTCCGGTGTAAATCGCCTGCCGTGTCCGGCCCTCGCCTAAGCTCTCATCCCATGACCCGTCGGCCTGCTGCTGCGCCAGTAACCATTTGATGCCCTTGGCCACGGAGTCGCTTCGCGTATCGCCAGCCGCCAGCAGTCCCAGCAGCGCCCACGCCGTCTGCGAAGGCGAGCTCGGTCCGATGCCACGCGTATTGGGATCGTCGTAGCTGCCGCACGTCTCGCCCCAGCCGCCGTCGGCATTCTGCACCATGCGGATCCATTCCGCCGCCTGCTGAATCTGCGGCTCGTGGTTCCACACACCAATCGCCTCTAGTCCGCGCAGCACCAGAAACGTCCCGTACAGATAATTCACACCCCAGCGCCCGAACCAGCTCCCATCCGGCTCTTGTTCGCGGAAGATAAAATGGATCGCCTTCTCCACGCGCTTGTCGCTGCGCGTGTACCCATAGGTTGCCAGCGTCTCCAGAATCCTGCCTGTGATATCGACCGTCGGCGGATCGAGCATCGCGTTATGGTCGGCGAACGGAATGTACTGGAAGATCATCTTCGTGTTGTCTTTATCGAAGCTGGCCCAGCCGCCGTTCCTGCACTGCATCGCAAAGACCCAATCGATCGCCCGCTGCGACACGTCATACTGATACCGCTCGCGCGGATTGTCCACCTTGCTCAACGCCAGCAGCACCTGCCCCGTATCGTCTACGTCAGGATAAAATTCATTGTTGAATTCAAAATACCATCCGCCCGGCTGCGCTCTGCGCACCTTTACCGCCCAGTCGCCCTTATGCCTGACCTCTTTCGACAACATCCAGTCGGCGGCCTTCAGCAGCCGCGGATCGGTTCGCGGTATGCCTGCCTCGCCCAATGCAAACACCGCTTGCGCCGTGTCCCACACCGGAGAAACGCATGGCTGCATCCGGAAGGTAGGCTCGCTGTAATCGGCAGTCCCGTTCTGCTCGTCAATGCCCAGCTTCTCGAACTCATCCATCGCACGAATCACTTGTGGATCGTCCAGCGAATACCCCAGGCAACGCAGCGCAATAATCGAGTTCAGCATGGCTGGATAAATCGCACCCAGCCCATCCGACATCTCGAATCGCGCCAGCATCCACTTCTCCGCTTTCTTCAGCGCAATCGCACGCAGCGGACGGATGTGGATGCGTTCAAACCAGTGTGTTATCCGGTCTATGAACAAGAAGAAGTTGCGCCAGCTCAGGAGCTTGGTCTTGTCCCATGACAGCCTCAGGTCGGCATTCTCACGTCCGCCGACGAACAGCTCGTCGATTCCCTGTTCAGTCGGAATCTTCTTGAACATCTTCTTCGCGTACGCAATCGACAATGGCACCAGAATCGCCCGCGACCACGACGAAATTTCATAGATATTGAAGTAAAACCACTTTGGAAAAAGCACAATCTCCGGCGGAACCGCCGGCACCGCGTCATATTCGTATTGCCCCAGGAAGCACAGATAAATCTTGGTGAAGGTATTGCATTTCACTACGCCGCCGTTGACCAGGATCCACTCTCGCGCCCGTGCGAGAATCGGCTCCTCAGGCTTCATGCCCATCAGCTTGCACGCAAAGTAGCACTTCACGCTCAAGCTGATATTCGATGGCCCGCCTGGATAAATCGACCACCCGCCGTCTTCGTTCTGGTAGCGCAGCATCTCTGTCAGCGCACGCCGCATCTTGCCTTCTTCACCCGTGCCCAGTAGCACATGGGCAAAGATGTAGTCGGCTTCGAGCATGGCATCGGCCTCAAGCTCGCCGCACCAATACCCCTCCGGATGCTGCTGCGAAAATACGTATTCTTTCGCGCGTGCCGACGCCTTATCGACGTCACCTAAATCGGCGTCAATTCGCCCGAACTTAACTTGTGCTTTTGATGAATCGCCGGATTTTGCTATTCCAAATGTGCTCATGCCGTCCGTATCCAACAACTGCGAACCTGCAAGTTGCCTAATGGAAAATCAATTAAACCGAAGCCGGGCTCGAAGGAGCCGACTGAATTGCCTGCACGATCTCCGGAGGAAGCCCGAACCGCACGTTCTCCGGCATCACTTCCACTTCTTCCACTGACCCGAACCCGCGATCCCTGAGATACACCACCACGTCCTCAACCAGCACCTCGGGTGCGGAAGCCCCTGCAGTCACCGCAACTGTCGACACGCCATCAAGCCACTTGGGATCGATCGCATTCGAGTTGTCGATTAAGTGGCTGTTTGTGCCCAGGTTGCGCGAAACCTCTACCAGCCGGTTCGAATTCGAGCTGTTGTTCGAACCCACTACCAGCACGAGGTCCGCCGTGTGCGCCACATTCTTCACCGCAACCTGACGGTTCTCGGTTGCATAGCAGATGTCCTGCGAATGCGGCCCCACAATCTTCGGAAACTTCGCCTTCAGCGCGTGAATGATGTCCCGCGCCTCATCGAGCGAAAGCGTGGTCTGCGTCAGATACGCCACGTGGTCCGGATCCGGAACCTCAAGCGTCTCGACCTCTTTTGCGCTCGAAACCACCTGCGTTACATCCGGAGCCTCCCCCAAAGTCCCCTCAATCTCATCATGGTCGCGATGCCCGATCAGCACCAGCGAATAGCCCTGCTTGGCGAACTTGATAGCCTCCACATGGACCTTCGTCACCAGCGGGCATGTCGCGTCAATCACCTTCAGCCTGCGGTCTTTAGACTGTTGGCGCACCGCAGGAGAAACCCCGTGCGCCGAATAGATGACCCGCATACCTTCGGGGACCTGGTCGATATCATCAACAAAAATTGCGCCCTTTTCTGCCAGCTCGTTCACCACAAAGCGGTTGTGCACAATCTCTTTGCGCACATAGATCGGAGCCCCAAAAGTCTCCAGCGCAATCTTCACTACGTCAATTGCACGCACCACGCCTGCGCAAAAACCCCGCGGTTTCAACAATAGAACGCGCTTGTCAGCGGGTGTCGAGCCGTTCACCGGCCCGGCAGAAAGAGTATCAAAAGTGGTAGCTGTCACAATAATTAAGTATACCGTGCCAGATGCTCTAAAAACAGGGCTCTGATGCTGTATCTCCAGGCAACCTTCTTCAAGAAGGCTGAGATTAACCGCCGCTTGCGGACGACCTCAGGGAAATATCCTGTCCGCGGACCTTTTCGCGACTATCCAGCCACTTATCCAAATCTCCTTGCGAGTCAATTTTTCCCTTTAGCATCGCCTCGAGAAGGCCATGCATCTCCAGCTCGGGAAAGGCTTCCGCACGCATTTCGCCGGCGTTGCTTCCGGGAAAATGAACCAGTAAGAAAGGACGTGGATCAAATCTGCCGCCCGAGGCGCGTTCTTCCTCCTTGCTCCACGATGACTCAGGGCGCCACAAGCCAACCCGCCATGAATGGTCCGACGAAACAATCACAATCGTTTGGGGTGCTGAGGCAGTTCCTCGAATCACGTCCAGCAGGTTCCCGATAGTTTTGTCGGCAAGCACCAGATTGTCGAGATACGTGCCTCGTGACCCAAGAACATTTGTCCTTCTGTTGTAAATCCCTTCAGGGTGCGGCACAGGAAAATGAAGAAATACAAAGTGGATGGACTCGTTCCGGATCAAAGCATTGGCGGCGGCATCAATGTCTTCGTATTCCTGGACATGTGCCTGCAGGACAACATCAGGTCGAGATTCAGAAGCTCTAAAGCGTGAAAACACCGAGTCAAGAGGGAAGGCCATCCCACCGAGGATGGTCCGCTGCCCATGAAACTCGCGGGGAAACGGGATAATCGCCTGCCAATAACAGGAGTCCAAAACTCCCTGCAGAATATGGCAGTAGGGGTTAAACCAACCTGCGACCCCTGTCGTCCACCCCAATCGCTTTGCTTCGGCAAAGACGGTGTCTTGTTCGTTGAATGGCTCCCAACGCGGCTTGCCTGCAACATGCATGTAAAGGTCTCGTCGCAGTGAGCTCCGAATGGCATCAACCTCGCGTCCTATGAACAACGACGGCACTATCAAGTCTGTGTAGTATCCGGCCGGTTGAACATCGGAAAATACCACGCTATCTCTCTTCAACTCGTCAAAATGTGGCAATTTCACATCGGGCTGGCGATGGTCATATACCTGGTCATACGAAAGCTCATCCAGAAGGATCCAGATCACCCTTGGCTGCTGTGAATCTTGCAGGTCGACAGGCCGGTTGAATGCATTCGGCTCAGAGGCGTGTGTGCGTATAGCCATAATGACTAGTTGCGGGAACAGCCAGAAGATGCAACACCCCAGCAGCGCGAGACCCATTTGCATAGATCTGACGCCCATCCCTAGGGCATGCGGGAGTAAGCGTGAAAGCACCAGTGCTGCGATCACTAATGCACACGACACTCCCAATCGATCGATCATTTTCCAGGAGATCTCTGCCCCATAAAGCTTCAGCAGAAAAATTGTGGAATCAATCAACTTAGCGATTGTTAACCCCAGAAAGACCGCCCAAACTGGGTGTTCTGATCTGTAGCGGCTCAGTACAAGAAGAAAAGCAGAAAATAAGATACAGCATGCGCCGAGATCAATAGCTAGCCCGGCAACAATCGTTGAAATCGAAAGAGGGTCATGGTAAATGGCAAGATGGTATGGAGACAAAAGTGGCCAGATATAATCCGACAGCAACAAAATTGCGCATCCCGTACCAGCAGCTAACCAACGAACTTTCAACAGTCCTCCGCATTCTTAAACGACACAAACCTGTTCCTTAGAACTCAGGCGTTAAAAGCGATCTATAAAAATTTCGATTTCAAGTACTTACCAGCCATATTCGACAGCAGAGCCTTAGGCCATCCCGAACGCGAACCCCGGCCGTAGATCGACGCGACCGGACTGGGAAGTAATTAAAATCATTTTAATTTCTATAGTTTTAATCAGTCTTTAACAAGACTGGTGGACGCGAATTTCAACGTTAAGCTGCAGAACCAGCCACCAAAAGACAGTGGGTCTTACATCCTCTGCCGCCATCTCCTTCTGTATCCGGTCACCAGCGGCACGGCTCATGACCAGAACAGCGCCGTAAGCAGCAGGGTTTTTGCAGCTTTCCTGGCGGTAGGCCGCTCTGCAGCGTACAGCGGCTCGATCACAAGTAATTAGTAAAGCAGACTCAAGAATGGTGCGAGGAGTTTACGCTTTGCCACTTTTTCCCCGGCCGCGCAACCGCCCACATCTCCTCAGCAATCTGGTCGAAGAGCGCGTAACGGTCATCGCCGACCTTGTACAGATCAAAGTGTGTCCTGTCAGGAATAAATGTGAAGTGCGCATCCGCGTGCAGCCCTTGCAGCACTGCGTCAAACTTGTGCGCCGCCCCATCCAGATAAAACGTATCTGCTGTTCCCACAAACACGTGTATCTTGCCCTTCAGGTATGGTCCGCGCTCAGTCCAATCGGTCGCACAGATATGCGCCAGATCATAATGGTCGCGCCAGTACGCCACCACATCCGGATTCACATCACCGGTCACACGATTGAACATCTCCAGCGGCCGCCCGTCTTTGCCGCGCGGCGAAAAAACCCAGTCAAACGACGCCAGTTGCCCGCCATACGCGCCCAGCACCGGCTCCATCTTCCCGAATTGCTCGAAGGTTACAAGCACTTTCGCGTGGTCACGCATCAGCGGATACGGCGTCCCATCGGCCCGGAGATACACATTCGCATGCGGAGCGTACAAATCGATAC
>JASHRS010000283.1 GCA_030037215.1 Silvibacterium sp.
ATGGTGGTCGCTGTAGGACTCGAACCTACGACCTCCTGCGTGTGAAGCAGGCGCTCTAACCAACTGAGCTAAGCGACCGGGCGGGACTTTCTCAGAGTATCATTCCCGTTCCGGAGCCGCCAGCCTCGGTTGGGGATGCTTGAAGGGCCAGTCCGCAGCCTTTTCCGGTGATTCGCAGATACCTTACAGATACAATCGTCATACGTGCAGAATGGCAGATCGTGAACCAGCTTCGGAGCGTGATTCCGGCGCGTCCTATCACGAGCTTACGCAACCCGACGGGGCGGAAAACAGCGACGAAATTGGCTGGCTTGAACCGCAACCAGATGAGGAAAACGGGGTTGAGAAGGATATGGCTACGATTGCGCTGGACCGGCCACTTACCGCTACTTCGCAACCCGCCGCCGGCCGTGTACAGATGACCGACTGGAGCGGCATGACCGACGCGGAGATCATGCTCCAAGTGCGGGACGGCGACGATGCCGGGTACGACATCCTGATCGAGAAGTACAGGAGGCCGATCATCAACTTCATGTTCCGCATGGTTCATAACCAAGCGGTGGCAGAGGAGCTGGCGCAGGAGGTTTTCCTGCGGGTTTACCGGTCGCGGCAAACATACCGCGCTGAGGCCAAGTTCACGACCTGGCTGTACAGGATTGCAACCAACCTGGGCGTGAACCATGCGCGCGATACAAAGCACGAGCGTGCAGCGCAGAATGTTTATCTGGACGAACCGGATCCGGAGACGGGAACGACTCCGGATGTGGCGGACCAGACGGCTTCAGTTGAAGAGAATCTGCTGAGGGACGAGCGGATGCGAGCGATTCGCCAGCATGTGATGGCGCTGCCGGAACGCCAGCGGAATGCGGTGCTGATGCACAAGTATCAGGGGCTGGACTATAAACAGATCGGCGAAGTGCTGAAGCTGAGCGAGTCGGCCACGAAGTCGCTGCTGTTCAGGGCGTACCAGACTTTGCGGGAACGTTTGAAAGATTTTGTCTGAGTTAGTGAGAAGCAAGGGTTGTTGAGAGAAATAGGGGTACTGTTATGATCTGCCGGAAATTTGAAACCGAGTTCAAGAACCTGCAGGCCGATCTGCTGCTGGATCCGGAGCGGGTTTCGGCTGCGGTGCGCGCCCACGTGAACGAGTGCGCCGATTGCAGCAGGGAACTTAAGTCGCTGGAGGCGACGATGCTGGCGCTGGACGCATGGGAGGGCGTGGAGCCTTCCCTGTTCTTCGACGCCCGCATGGCGGCGCGGATGCGCGAGGCACGTGCGGCAGCACCGGCCGGGTTCCTTGAACGGCTGCGCGCGCGGCTGGAGTTTGGCTCGAATCTGCATCTGCGCCCCTTGGCGGCGGGCGCGCTGGCGCTGCTGCTGTTGATCGGCGGTGGGACGTATGCAGGGTTCATGAGCATGGAGTCTCCGAGCCCGACGGCTACATCGGCCACAGTTCGGGACCTGCAGTCGCTGGACCAGAATGCACAGGTGTTTCAGCAGATGAACAAGCTGGATGAGCCGGACGATGCGGCCAGCCAAGGGAGCAATTAGCCACGGATTCAGGTCAGAGATTTCAATTTAAGCATATGAAAATCTTGATCTTAACTTTAAATTTTTGGAAACATTCCGGCCTTGGGGCAAGAAAAATCAGTTCGATGCGCGCGAAAACAAACCCGACCGGCCTGATTGGGCGGCTGATACGCACTGGCCTGTCCCTGACACTAACTGCGGGATTGGCCGGCGCGCTGCTTTGTGCCCCAACGATGTGCTGGGCGCGGCCGCACATGAACGGACCGCGACGTGCCGCGTTTCACGGTTTTGGCGGACCGCAAAACCGTGGCGGTGGGCAACATGCAGGTGGCGCCCATGCAGAGCCTCACAACGGAGGTGGCCAGTCACGGCCCGGACAGGAGCATCTCCCGCAGTGGTGGCAGTCGCACCGTAACCTGACTCCCCGGCAGCAGGAAGACGCGCTGCGGCGCGAACCCGGATTCCGGAATCTTTCGCCTGATCAACAGCAGAGGCTGATCAACCGGCTGCATACCTTCGACCAGCGGCCTCCGCAGGAACAGCAGCGGATGATGGATCGGAACGAGATGTTCGAGCGACTGTCTCCGGAGCGCCAACAGGAAGTGCGCGGAGCGGCGCAGGCACTAAGCCAGATGTCGCCTGACCGGCAGGCGGCGATTCGACATTCATTCCAGCAGCTCAGGGGGATGCCTCCCGCACAGCGGCAGCAGATGTTGAACTCCAGCTACGGCTCGCAGTTTTCTCCACAGGAGCGGACGGTTCTCGGGAACATGCTCTCGATTGAGCCATATCAGCCGCACGTTGCCGAGCCGTATTTCGGGCGTCCGTAACGGTCAGCTCTCTTTAGCTCTTTTCTTACCCGTAGTAGATAAAAGACTTAACTCCAGCATGGCTGATGTCTGCCTGTTACCGCGAGCAGGTCCGATTTTCCCTTACGAAAAGCAAGGAAAAGGTCTTGACATATATATTCCTATATAGGAATATATATCTGATCATGGCACGAGCAGCGACAACAACAGATGTCTTCAACGCAGTGGCAGAGCCGCGGCGGCGGGAGATTATCGGCCTGTTGAGCGATGGGCAGGAATGGGCGGTGAATGATGTCGTGATCCGTCTGCGACTAGCGCAGCCGGCGGTGTCGAAGCATCTGGGCGTGCTACGCAAGGTGGGTGTAGTTACAGCGGTGAAGCGCGGCCAGCACAGGCTATACAGGCTGGAGGCGGCTCGGCTGAAGGAGATCCATGACTGGGCAAAGACGTTCGAGCGGTTTTGGACGGACAAAATCAGCCGCATCAAGGAACGGGCCGAGCAGAAGGCGATAGAGAAGATGGCGCGTGAGAACGAGGCGTGCAGTGACAAATAACAGACAAGGAGAATGAGATGCCGGCAACAATTACGGAACAGACGGTCCATGTACTGGAGTTTGTGAAGGAAGAGGAGATTGCAGCACCGATCGACATTGTGTTCGAGACGGTTCTGGAGGAGATGGCGCGCCTTGACGGACAAGGTGGCCCGATGCCGCTGAAGCTTGAGGCGTGGCCGGGAGGGCGCTGGTTCCGTGACCTGGGCAATAACGCAGGGCACTGGTGGGGAGCTGTGCAGGCGATCAAGCCTCCTACGCTGCTCGAGATTTGCGGGCCGCTGTTCATGTCTCAACCGGCGATCTCGAATGTGCAGTACCGGCTGAAAGAGGAAAACGGTGTGACGAGGCTGAAGTTCTCGCATCGCGCGATGGCGTACATCGCGTACGACCCGCAGGCCAAGGAGAACTGGCACAAGGTGGAGGACGGGTGGGGGCCTTTACTGGAAAGGATAAAGGCGGCGGCCGTGAAGAAATAAAGCTGAAACCCGAAAGGAACGAACGACCAAAGACATCTGATGAAGGGAGAAAAGACGATGACGACAGAAGGATCAAAAGACAAGGAACACGGAATAGGGCATCTCGCGATGAAGACGCCGATCGTGTCGCAGCAGGAGTGGGAGGCCGCACGCCAAAAGCTGCTCGTGAAGGAAAAGGTGTTCACCCGCTCCCGTGACGCACTGGCCGCGGAACGCCGACGGATGCCGTGGGTGGCGGTGGAGAGGAAGTATAAGTTCGACGGACCCAAGGGCAAGCTAAACCTGCTCGATCTGTTCGAGGGCCGCCGGCAGTTGATCGTCTATCGCGCCTTCTTCGAGCCCGGAGTGTTCGGCTGGCCGGAGCACGCTTGCCGGGGCTGCTCCTTGGGCGCGGATCAGGTAGCCCACCTAGCTCATTTGAACGTTCGTGACACCACCCTCGTCTACGCCTCACGCGCGCCGCAGGCGGGCATTGCGCGCCTGAAGGCGAGGATGGGCTGGAAGATGCCCTGGTACACCATCACCGACAGCTTCGACGCGGACTTCGGCGTCGATCAATGGCACGGCCACAACGTTTTCTTCCGCGACGGCGACAAGGTATTTCGCACATACTTCATCAACAGTCGCGGCGACGAGGCAATGGGGAGCACCTGGAGCTACCTCGACATCACGCCTCTCGGCCGTCAGGAGACATGGGAGGACTCGCCAGAGGGTTATCCCCAAACTCCACCGTACAAGTGGTGGAACTGGCACGACAACTACGAGGCCGAGACCTCGCCTGACCCGAAGTGGATCGATATCTTAACCGACCCTGAGGGAGCCGCCGCCCGAAGGCGCGACGAAGAAGAAAGAGGATGTGCCTGCTCATGAGCGCGACACGCGAGCTGCCACCAGGATATGAGCGATGAACTGTTGCCATATACAGACGGAGCGGGGGCCGCAGCGCAGCTTGTGGCGCGGTGTGAGAGGAGGCGTGGGGTCGGGCGCGCTACTGGTATTGCTGCCGAAGTGTCCGCTGTGCATTGCGGCGTATTTAACCTTGTGGACGGGTGCCAGCGTGGCAATGCCGGTGGCCACGCGGCTGCGTCCGGTGCTGGAGATGGTGTTTATCGTTTCGGTGGCTCTGCTGCTGGTGCGGTATGCCGCAATGCGGGTTCGCCGGAGGTTTGAGTGAAAGAGCCGGGAATGATCGAGTCGCGCTGAATGGGTTCATCATTACTCGGACTACTACGGTATTTCCGTTTCGGCGCCACCGAGTTCGGCGGACACATAGCCAGCGTAGAGCACGGCGGTCGTATCCCGTGCCAGAGCAATTCCTGAGAGCGGTTCGCGATTGAGCCAGAGGCTCTCCATGAAGTCCTGGAACTCCTGCGGGTATCCGTGCTGCCAGCTTTCATCGGGAGCGGGATGGCTCCATCCCTGCTTGGTTCCGGTCTTCTCGACGACATACACCTCCTGGAAGAGGTCTTCCCTGGGATTGAATGTCTCGAGCGCATCGATGGGGTTGAGATTGCAGCGGGTGCGATGATTATTGCAGACGACTTCGAGAGAATTCTGCACGCCGCCAAGAACGAGCTCTGACGCAAAAATGTCGGCGACGGTTCCGTCAGAGAATTTGACGTGAACCTGGGCATAGTCTTCGATGTCGTTGTAGGAGGTGCGCAGGAAGCCTTCATCACGATAGCCGGGAAGCCGGGTAATCTCGTGGGTCCGCGCGCTGACGGTTACCGGACGGATGGGCACGCCGTTTCTGGATTCACCTTCGACGCGCTTCAGATAAAGAGCTGCGCTCAAGGGATGGCAGCCCTTGCCTACGAGTGACCCTCCGCCTGAGAATTTCCAACTGCCATAGTAAGGCGAGTGGGAGCCGCTGTGGGACTGGTCTCCGCGCATCCAGAGAATCTGTGCGCCGCTTTTCGTCACGATTTCCCGCTCCTTCTGAATGGCCGGCGCATAGACCCAGTTCTCTGCGTAACACACCTTTTTGTCGCTGGAGTCGGCAGCCCGAAGAATCCGCTCGCAGCTTTTCATGGCTTCGTCGAGCATTTTCTTTTTCGGAAATGTGTCGCCCCGGAAGTCGGCCGCGCCGCCGCCGAAATATCCGGTGAAGGGCTTTTCGATGATGACGTGCTTTTGCATCGAGAGCGCCTGCACCGCAAGTTGTTCGTGCGAAGAAGGCGGAGTGCAGAGGTCAACTATATCGACGACTTCGCAGAGTTCTGCGAAGGTTGCAAAGGCCCGAATCTTCTTTTCCTGCGCGAACGCATCCCGGGCCTCTGCTGTTTTGGACATTACCCCGACAACCTGAACGGGCACGCCGTGGACGCGGTTCAGGCCCTCCCAGTGAAACCGCGCGGCAAATCGCGCTCCCACAATTCCCACACGAACTGCTTCTGTCATCAATTCGCCCTGTGCAATCAGAATTTTCCGACAACCCATCTTCGCATTTTCCGCAGTGATGGTGGCAAAGCGAAGTGGTTCGCGTAGCATGGCTGCATGAGCGCGATCCGCCGCCGGGACCTGTGTATCGCTTTGCCTGCATTTGCGGCTATGGGAGAAACAACGCTCTCCGAATCGGAGGTGTTTTCGCTGGACCAGATGCCTGTGCGTACGATGCCGAATGGTGGAAAAAGCTGGGACATTCTTCACGGCACGCTGGCAACTGGAGAAGTGATTGCGCTGCATGAGTCGATGCAGCCGGCCGGTCTTGCGCCCAATCCGCCGCATACTATTCAGCACTCCGAGTTCATTTTTGTGCGCGAGGGAACAATGCTTTTTGAGCATGACGGCAAATCGGAGAAGGTTGGCGCAGGAGGAATCATCTTTGTCGCGCCGCGAACGAGACACACTGCGAGAAATATAGGCGACGGCCCCGCCGCGTACCTCGTGGTCGCAATTGGCGGAGACACAAAATAGCCACAAGGAGAACCATGAACAAGATGAATCGTCGTGAGGCATGCGTTGCTCTTGCTGCTCTCGCAGCACTGGGCGGCTTCGGTTTCCAGGCAAATGCCGAGAGCACGAGCGATGCGGGAAATGATACCGTGCTTTCCAGTTCCGAAGTGTTTCCCTACGACCAGCTTCCGGTCACCCAGTTGCCGAACGGCGGGACGATGCGAAAAGTCATCTCGGGCGTTCTTGTGACAGGCGAGTACATTGAGGTTCACGAATCTATGCTGCCTCCGGGCAAAATGCCTCATCCGCCGCACCGACATAGAAATTCGGAAATTCTTTTTATTCGTGAGGGAAAGCTGGTGTTTCTGAATGACGGCAAACCTGAGCCAGTAGGCCCGGGCGGAGTGGTGTTTACCGCATCCAACGTGCTGCATGGGCTAAAGAATGTTGGCGACGTGCCAGCGACCTATTTTGTCATCGCCATTGGGAGGCCGGCCGCAGCGAGTTGATCAAGCGGGCTGCGCGGCAGCGGGATTAATGCCATCGGCTGTCCGAAGCGTGCGGTGATGGCGTATCTGAGGGCGTGAGGCTATCTCACTTCAATCTTCGCAGGCGTTCTGCTGGCGGAAAACATTTTTCATCACCGGATTGGTGAAGAAGATCTGTCCGTGAGGGCCCTGTGTTCGCTGCGTTTGGGATGATCCTTCGACCCGCTACGCACTTTGCAGAGCGGGTAAGACATCGCGCTATTTTGTTTCGGGCCATTGGTGGGTGACTTTGCCGGAGGCGTCGAGGAATTGCATCGTGGGTGTTCCGTCGGCGGCGACGCGGAGCAGGATGCGGATGTGTCCTTCAGGGTCGCAGAGAGCGAATTCGGAGGACTTATCGCGAAGGCGTGCAAAACCCGCGCGCGTGTGCTGCCTAATGGAGTATTTTGCGGCGAAT
>JASHRS010000284.1 GCA_030037215.1 Silvibacterium sp.
TCGAAGCTGAGCTTTTCGGTCATACTCGCGGAGCCTTCACCGGTGCGGTGCAGGGAAGAATCGGCAGAATCGAAGCTGCCCAGGGGGGCACGCTTTTTCTCGATGAGATAGGAGAGATGCCGCTCGCCCTTCAGTCCAAGCTCCTGCGCTTTGTCGAAAACGGAGAGCTCCAGCGCGTCGGTGAAAACGAGCCCGTCAGAGTCGATGTCAGGATCGTTGCTGCTACACACCGTCCACTCAGTCAGCTGGCAGCGCGAGGAGATTTCCGCGCCGACCTCTATTATCGGCTTGCCGTCTTCCTCATCCACACGCCATCGCTCGACTCACGCCGTGAAGATTTGCCCGCACTTGTCGATCATTTCCTGGCCAAACAGGCCGAGTATAGCCCAGCCAAAACCATCACCGCCGAGGCGATGCAGGTGCTTGCCGCACATAAGTGGACTGGTAATGTACGCGAACTGGAACACGTGCTCGAACGCGCTGTCATCCTTGCCGAGGATCGTCTGGAAATAGGCCCTGAAGAGATCGAATTCGGAGAATCGGTGTCGGTTTTCTAAGAAATTTCCAATGCGAAATCGCCTTGAATGGCTCAACTCCTGCACTCTAGGCAGATGAGTACCCGGCAAAGCCCGTCAATTGGCTCGTGCCATTGGCGGAAAGGAGAAAGGATGCACATCACCACGCGGCTGAGCGACGAACTGAATCGCTATCTCGATCTCTCCACGCTCGAATTGAAACTGACAGCGCAGAACATGGCCAACGTCGACGTGCCTGGTTACAAGACTGTAGGCTTCGATTTCGCCGAAGAGATGGAGCGTTCAATTGGCGAGGTGCTGGCCGAGCATCGTGGCGCCAAACCTTCAAAGTCAGGTGTCAATGTCTTCAAGGTTGACGGCCTCATCGAGCGGCCCGACGGCAACAACGTTTCGATGGATCGCGAAGGAATGAAGATGGCCGAGGCGCAATTGCAATTCCGTGCCGGAGAAGAGCTCATCCGGAACGAGTTCTCGACACTTCTCGATGCCATCCATGCCGATTCGAAGTAGAGGGCGTTTAGTCACACAAGACGGGAGCGAAACAAAGTGAATCTATTTGGAATCATGGATGTCAGCGGGTCGGCTCTCCAGGCCGAGCGCCTGCGCGCCGAGGTTGTCGCCTCCAACATGGCCAATGCCGAAACAACGCGCACACCGCAGGGAGGGCCTTACCGCCGGCAGGAAGTCGTCTTTGATTCCGTGGCCTCCGATCAGGGTGTCTTTGCCAATCATCTCTTGTCCGAGAGCAACGGTGATATCGGCGGCGTGAAAATCGCCGCTGTCGTCTCCGACAACAGCCCCGGCATGCGCCGCTACGATCCACAGCATCCCGACGCGGACAAAGACGGTTACGTGACCTATCCCGATATCAACCCCCTCACCGAGATGGTGGACATGATGGGAGCAACGCGCGCCTACGACCTCAACAGTTCGGCCGTCCAGGCGGAAAAGGGAATGATCAGCTCATCGCTCGACATTCTGAAGTGATTTCTCGAAGGGAGAAAGAGTTCATGCAATCTGCTTCCATTTCCAGCGCTGTCGACAGTCTTACCGCAGCGGGCAGCGACGCCGTCCTGCAGGGCAACCCGGCATCCACACAAACTCCATTCGCCGGGTTGCTCAAGGATGCCATTCACAGCGAGCAGTCGCTCGAGAGTCAGGCCGCGACGGCTGTCGAAGGATTGATGACTGGCCAGGGAGTGGATGTGCATCAGGCCATGATCGCGACGCAGAAAGCGGACTTGTCATTCGAGATGGCACTTGCCGTGCGCGGCAAGGCCGTGGCTGCCTACCAACAGATGATGCAGATGCAGTTCTAGGATCACAGCAGGGAACAGCCTTAAGAATTCGCCGCCGGCGGAAGACGGATAGCGCAAGTACATGGACGCAAATCAGCAGTTGACAACCGCCGTGGGCGGCAAAGGTCTCGAACAGCGCACGATGGCACTTGTCTCCGAACTGGTCTCGCAATTCCGTCAGTTGGAGCCGGCGCGGCAGAAGTGGCTCATCGGAGCCTCGGCCTTTTTGCTGGCGTGCATCGTCGGTCTCGCATGGTATGCCACGCGCCCCGACTGGCGCACCCTCTACGCCGGACTCGATCCCGAGGATGCGCGCGAGATGGCGTCCGAGCTGACCGCGGCCAACATTCCCTTCGATGTCTCGCCTGATGGCACGGTCCTGCGAGTTACTGCCGATTATCTCGACAAGGCGCGCTTAGTCACCACCGCCAAGGGAGGCCCGCGCAGCGGGCGCATGGGCTTTGAGCTATTCGATAAGCCGAACTGGATCGGCTCTGAATTCGATGAGAAAGTGAATTATCAACGCGCGCTTGAAGGCGAGCTTGAGCACACCATCGACACACTTTCCGATGTCCAGAGCTCGCGCGTCCACTTGGTCATGCCGCACGATTCACTCTTCACAGAGGATCAGCGCGATGCCAAGGCCTCCGTGGTGCTCACGTTGCGGCATCGCAGTCTTTCCGATGACGAGGCCGCGTCAATCCGCAACCTGGTTGCCGGGGCTGTTGACGATCTGCGTCCTGAGAACGTAACGCTCGTCGACTCATCCGGTGAACAGCTCGGTCGCAGGAGCGGCAGCGCCCAGAACGATGCGCATGAGCAGGAGCTGGCCTCCAGGCTTATCGAAACCCTGAGTCCGGTTGCAGGCGAGGGCAATGTCCGGGCATCGGTCAATGTCGAGTATGACAGCTCTACGGCCGATGAAGTCGATGAGACCTACGATCCCACCAACGTGGTCACACTCTCCATGCAGCGCACCGAACAGACCGCGGGCGCGCCGCCCCAACTTGCCGGGGTTCCAGGCACATCCAGCAACGCGCCTAACACCAAGCCTCCGGTCTACCCGCAGTCCACGCCTCAGGCGCAGAGTGAAAATCAGGAAAGCGGGACCTATGCCGCCTCCAAGAAAGTCCTTCACACCACACAAGGTCCGGGGAAGATTCGTCGCCTCACCGCCGCTGTGCTCATCAATCAGCACATGGTTGTCAACGGGAAACGGGTGACCTGGCAGCCGCGCAGCCCCGAGGAGATAAAGCGCCTCACCGATCTCGCTGAAGCGGCCATCGGTTTCGATCCCACACGCGGCGACATCGTCACCGTCGAAGACCTCCCCTTCGACGATCAGGGTCCGCCGCCTGTCCCTCTCAGCCAGCGCCTGCTCACTGCAGCTGGTTCAGCCCCGTTCCTCAAGTACGGAAGCATCCTCGTTGCCATGCTTGCGCTGCTGATCTTTGTCATACGTCCCATGACTTCCATTTTCAAACCCATTGCGGCTCCTGTTCTGGCCCCACCCTCAGAAACTGCGGTTCTTGAGTCTGGAGCCCACACGCCACCCACTCCCGAGCAGATTGCTGCTGAAAAGCAGAAAGAACACATGCAAATGGTCTTCGATCAGGTTGCCGATCACCTGCGTCATGAACCGGCTCAATCGACACGCCTGCTGCAGAGCTGGATACATACCGAATAGCGACAGAAACCATGAGCACACAGCCTAACCTGCCGCCATCAAGGTCCACCCCGCCCGCGAATACTACCAACCTCACCGCGTCAACGCACACCGCCGAAGGCCGCCGCCCGCTCACGACCGGAATCCCCGGGGTACGCAAGGCTGCCATCCTGATGGTCGCTGTGGGTGACGAACTGGGAAAGAAGATCATCCAGAATCTGCCCGAGGCAGATGTCCAGCGCGTTACCGAAGAACTGGCGGACCTTAAAAACATCTCTCCCCGGCTCTCCTTCGAGGTCGTCGAGGAATTCTACGAAATGCTCGAAACCCAGCAGTACATGATGCACGGCGGTCTGGAGTACGCTACACGGCTGCTGGTCGACTCCTTCGGCAAGCAGCGTGCCGAGGACCTGCTGGCGCTGGTTAAGCGCGCCCAGGAGGCCAGTCAGGGCAATCTCGCCATGCTCCAGCGTGTCGATCCCCTGCAGTTGGGCAAATTTCTCGATGGCGAGCACGCACAGACAGTCGCGCTGGTGCTCGCACACCTTGATCCGCGCCGTGCTTCGCAGGTGCTCGACAGCCTGGCGTCGGAACACCGCGTCGAAGCCGTGCGTCGTCTCGCTGCCATGCGCCAGTTCTCGCCGGAGATGGCGCAGAAGGTTGCTCTCATCCTTCACAAGCGCCTTGAGACCGTCGGCGACAACAGCCGCAAATCCTATTCCGGCTTCAAGGCCGTGGCCGATCTGCTCAACCGGCAGGAGGCAGAGCAGGCGAAGAAGATTCTCGAGCAGATTGAGGATACCGACCCGGAGATGGCCCTTAACATCCGCAATCTCATGTTCACCTTTGAGGACTTAGTGACCATCCCGGCCTCCAGCATGCGCGAGATCGTTGCTGCCGTTGATAAGCGGCAACTTGCGCTCGCGCTCCGCGGAGCCCGCGACGACCTCAAGGCGCATGTCTTCCGCGCCATGAGTCCGCGCGCAGTCGCCATGTTGAAGGAGGATATGGAAATCCTCGGCCCTGTGCGCACCCGCGAGGTCGCCGGGGCGCAGCAGGAAATCCTCAACCTTGCGCGGCGACTTGAGTCCGATGGCAAGGTCATCCTCAAGCTTGAACAGGGCGATGACATCATTATGTAATTCCGGCACAAAGAGACTAGTCATGCTTGAACCTGCACAGACCGCAAGCGCTCCTGTCATCATCCATCCCATGGAATACCGTGCCATTGTTGCGCCAGGTCTCGCGGCATCGTCCCCCGATGCTGCGGCTCCGTCGCAGCCGAGCTCCGACGAATTGCTTGCGCGTATCCGGTTGCTTGAGCAGGAGCTCGACGAGCGTTCGCGCGGCTTTGAAGCTGCAATTCAGGCCGCGCGCAGCGAGGCCTGCGAGGAGGGACGGGCGAGCGAGCGCAGCAAAAGCACAGCACGCTTCGCCACAGCGATGCAGGCTTTGACGGGGGCTCTTGAGGAATTCGCTTCGAGCCGTGACCGATACCTTGCGAAGGTCGAGCGGGAAGTCGTCCGTCTCGCCCTCGCCGTCGCCAAGCGCGTTCTTCACCGCGAAGCCCTCATGGACCCGCTGCTGCTTGCCGGAGCCGTGCGCGTCGCCCTCGGTCAGCTCGCCGAAACCACGGAAGTCCGCATCAAGATTCCCGCAGCCGAACACGAGATGTGGAGCGAAATGCTGCGCCTGATGCCCAATCTGCCGCTGCGGCCTGAAGTCATTGCCGACGGTGCGCTTGCCACCGGGGAATGTCTGCTCGAAACCAGCCTTGGCAGCGTCGATCTCGGCGTCCGCAGCCAGCTTGCCGAGATCGAACGCGGATTCTTCGACCTGCTCGAACAGCGGGAGCCGCGCAATCAGAGGCCGGAGAGTTCGATGGCAAATGAATCCGAAGTCCCGGCACGCTGACTGTGGAACTGCTCGGCACCTACTTTTCGCGCCTCAGGCAGCGCCCCCCATGGCGCTGGCGCGGGCGTGTAATCGAGGCCCTTGGCCAGACTATCGAATCCTCCGGCCCGCTCTGTTCCGTCGGCGAATGCTGCGAAATCATCGACGGCACTGGCACAAGGCATCTCGTCGAGGTCATCGGTTTCCACGGAACCAACATTCTCTCCATGCCTGTCGAATCCTCCGATGGAGTCCGCTTCGGTGATGCTGTCGAAGGTCTCGGTACCATGCCGCAGTTCGAAGTTGGCGACGCGCTTATAGGCCGCGTGCTCAACGCACTCGGTCGGCCCATAGACGGAGGGCCGCGTCCGGCCCTGCGCGTCATGGTTCCTCTTGATGGCCCCGCTCCGCAGCCGCTCGACCGCATCGCAATCCGCACTCCTCTCGGCACCGGTATCCGGGCCATCGACGGCGTGCTCACCGTGGGACGCGGCCAGCGCGTCGGTATCTTCGGCGGGTCGGGTGTGGGCAAAAGCACTCTCATCGGTATGATGACGCGCAACACCGACGCCGAGGTCATCGTTGTCGGGCTGGTCGGCGAGCGCGGACGTGAGGTCGGCGAATTCCTCGAAGAAAGTCTCGGCGCCGAAGGCCGTCGTCGCTCCGTTGTTCTTGTCTCCACTTCCGACCAGTCTCCGCTGCTGCGCATGCGCGCTGCCCTAGCCGCAACGGGCGTTGCAGAATACTTCGCCGCACAGGGCAAACATGTTCTCCTCGTTCTCGACTCGCTCACACGGTTCGCCATGGCTGCGCGCGAGATCGGACTTGCCGCCGGCGAGCCGCCTACAGCCAAGGGATACACTCCTTCCGTCTTCAACCGTCTCGCGCGCCTCATCGAGCGCGCCGGACACTTCAAGCAGGGCAGCATCACTGCCTTCTATACCGTCCTCATGGAGGGTGACGACCAGCAGGACCCGCTTGTCGACGCCGTCCGCTCTTTCCTCGACGGACACGTATTGCTCTCCCGTGAACTAGCCTCCGAGGGCTGGTATCCGCCCATTCAGGTTCTCGACTCCATCAGCCGCCTAATGCCGGCAGTTGTGACGCACGAGCACAAACAGGCAGCCTCCGCCGTGCGTCGTATGCTTTCCGTCTACGCGCGATCCGAAGATCTCATTCGCATCGGCGCCTATAAACCAGGCGCCGACCCCGACCTCGACCGCGCTTTGCGCTCGCGCAGCTCACTCCGCGCTTATCTTGAGCAGGATTCCCACGAAGAGGTTTCACTTTCCTCGAGCATCGCGCGGCTCGCCGCGCTTGCGGCCGGGCTCTGACATGTCCGGTCCTCTTTCGCGTCTTTTACGGCTCCGCTCGCTGCTCGAAAACTCAAGTCGCATGGAGCTCGAACGCCGTGCTGCGCTTGCCGCCCGAATCAAAAGCGCGCAACAGTGTGAGCGCGACGTCATCCGCGCAAGCCGCGCCCAGGTGGTCACAATCATCGATGAAGACGGTTCTCCTGTCGAGCAGGCGCAGCAACGAACAACTGAATGGACGAGCGCCGAATCTGCGGCTTGGCGCGAGCAGCAGCTTCAGCCCATGGCCGAAGCCACAGCGCGTCGCGTTTCTGAAATGCGCGAAGAATATCTCGAGCGCCGCAAGGAGCGCCGCCAGGTTGAGAGCATCCTCGACGCGGAACGCGCACGCATACAAATTGAGAAAGAGCGCCGTACACAGCGCAATCTCGACGACTGGTTCGGCGCCAAACATAACCGCCTGCGCCGCAACGATTAAATCGGGTCACTCGCACAAGCCCGCATCACGAGCATTCTTAGAAAATTCTCACATGAACCGCTACTCGCCCCGCGGTTTCTGGCCTTCCATCTGCATACTCTCCGACGAGGACAATGCCTATGCCCCATGCGGCTTCTATCCCGGCGGTCTCAAATCCCATTGCGCCCGTGCTCAAGTCTATGCAGGGAACTGCGACGGCCTCCAGCGACGCAGCCAGCCAGCCATTTCGCGAATTATTCCGCGAAAAAACACGCTCCATCGAGATTCCCGTCGCAAAGACCGCCCAAGGAGCAGCAAAGAGCGCCGAGAAAAACGGTACGCTAGTTCCCGGTCCGGAGAGGGTAGCTTCGGAGGACCAAGCAGGAAAACAGAGCCGGATCGGGTTGCCACCGTCAGGCTCTTTCGGGAGCATTGCGCAGATTGCATCGCAAACATCGCTCGCATCCCCGCTCCACACCATCAACACGACCGAGGCCGATGTCTCTGCACCCAGTGCCTATTCTGCGGCAGCCGAGCCTGAAACAGCTTTGTCCGTCCGATCGAAACAGATCCAATCAACGCTTGTAGTTACCTCACAAGAGAAGACTGAGAGAAAAATCAGAAAGCCGGGCTACCCGGAAGCGCAGAGCGGCGCACAGAATTTTGTCATAGGAACTCCATTGCCAACGTCCGCCCCTTTCATTTCTGCAGCTCCGGCTTCCAGTGCCACCTCGTCCGCCGCAGAAGAAAAATCTGCACCATCCCATGCGAATCTATCGACCGCAAGCCTACAGTCGTCAAACGGTGACATTCTCTCCTCTGCAACAGACCATATAGCTGCTCCCCAGCAAGCCTCTAGCCGGCCCGCATCCTCGAATGCAACTCCGAGTGCAAACCTCAATCCTGACTCGAAGAATACTGCAGGTGAATCGGCAACCGGCACAGCGGATGAAAGCGTATCCGTCAAAGCATCAGGACCATCCAATTCGGCCCTACCAGCAGCATCCGGCTCTCTTGCCCATGTCGGGCACGCATTACACGCATCAACAGAACCAGCTTCTTCTGGAGCACCTGCCGTCTTCGCTTCCGGCGCAGCGCTTGCTGGAGTTCATTCCGGCGCTGATGCATTAACACCCTTATCTGCGATGCCGCGAGGCGAGCAGGCGGTTCCTGTTACAGCAGCCGTCAACACGGCGACTCCTGCAACAGCGCCTTACGACAAGATCGACCAGGAAGCGGCACCCGCAGTTTTGCACGCCGGAGCGCAGCAGGTCGCGGTTGGCGTTCGCGACCCGAATTTGGGCTGGGTCGAAATCAAAACGCAGAATGTCGCCGGGCATATCGACGCAACGCTCGTTACCGCATCCCAGCAAACCCACACTTCGCTTGCCGCGCAGATTCCGGCGATGGCCGAGTACCTTCGGCAGAGCGACGTGAGGGTGGGTACACTTGCTGTGCATCAGCAGATGCCGGGAACAAATTCGGGAACAAATTCCGGAAATGCTTTTGGCAATGGGTCGGGCAACGGCCAAAGTTCGGGATCATCCGGGAGCAATCCTCAGAATTCCCATCAGCCAGAGTTTACCGCCCGCTATACCGGCATCTCACCGGGACTTCTTTCATTCCAATCCGAAGGGCTCGAAAGTTTTGGGCCTGTTTCCTATATCAGTGTCCGTGCCTGAGCGCGGAACGAAAAAGCAGCAACAGAAAGGGCACGTATGCAGCTTTCCAATCATCACAGCATCAACTCTCCGTTTCAGGTTCCAGCGACCGCGGCCAGCGACGGTACCTCAGGCTCATCCTCTTCCAGTTCCAGCTCAAACTCAGGTACCTCCACGGCCACCATCACTGCAAATGACTTTCTCCAATTATTGGTGACTGAACTTCAGAACCAGGATCCAACCGCCAATACTGACCCCAACGAGTACGTGGACCAGCTTGTGCAGGTCAACAGTCTCCAGCAGCAGATCCAGATGAACCAGACACTCGACGGTGGCCCCACGCTCACCGGCGCAAGCAGCGGCGTGCTGCAGGAACTGGTGCAGATGAACCAGACGCTCGACGGCGATATCTCCTCAGCAAGCTCCTCAAACAGTAAGGCTGCAGGTGGTGTCCACGCGAGTGATCACGCGGAGACGGGCAATCTCAGCGCAGCCACGCATGCTAACAAGCAGGCAGCGGCAGAACGGGTCGCGGCCGCGCTCGCTCCTCATTCGGAGCATGCAGCCGCTGCTGTACAGAACCCATTCACACAAAATCAGGCGTTCGAACAGTTCGCCGCACGCCTCAAGGAGAATGCGCCCGGGAAATAGAGAAAGACAAATAGACAAGCAGAGAACATTGCAATTCGCAGCACAAGACGAAACCAGAAATAGAAGCACTACCAAATCCGCAGCTACCAAGGAGAGTTATGTCCTCGTTTTCCATTCCGCTGACCGGCCTTGAGGCCTCGACCACTGAGCTCAATACCATTGCTAATAACCTTGCCAACATGAATACGACCGCCTTCAAGGCGCAGGATGTCAGCTTCAGCGACCTGTTCTATCAGCAGATCGGAACTTCCGGCTCAGGCGACCCGCTCGAAGTCGGAGCGGGTACGCAAGTGGCGGCAACCAACACCGATTTCACCGAAGGCTCCGTCAACTCCACCGGCAATGAAGATGACATGGCCATCGGAGGCACGACCGGTGCCGGCTTCTTCATCGTCCAAAACGGAAACACGACCGAGTACACGCGTGACGGTAGCTTCGCCATCAGCCCTCAAGGCTATCTGACCACGCAGAGCGGCCTTCAGGTCATGGGTTACCCAGTAGTTGGCGGAGCCGTTGACACCAATGCGCCGCTGGTGCCCATCCAGGTTCCGGTGGGCAGCGCACAGCAACCAGCGGCAACACAGAATCTTTCGATTACCGCCAATCTCGACTCGTCTGCTGCCGTCGGCACGCAGGTCACCGGCCAGGTCCAGCTCTACGATTCTCTCGGTCAGTCCTACAACGCTACCGTCACCTTCACCAGCAATGGAGGCGGCCAGTGGGGCTACAACATTGCGCTACCCGCCGGAGCCGCTACCGGAGGCGCGAACCTCACTGGCACGCTTACCTTCAACGCCAACGGCAACCTGACTGCGCCCGCAGCGAACATCAACGGCATCAGCTTCACCGGGCTTGCAGATGGAGCCGGCAATATGACCTTCAACTGGAACCTCTACGGATCAAACGGGCAATCCACAATCACGCAGTTTGCCTCCGATTCCGACGTGGCCAGCTATACGCAGGACGGCTACGCCAGCGGCGAGTACCAGGGCTTTACGGTCGGCTCCGACGGGCTGATCTCGGCACAATTCAGCAACGGTGAAACGCAGCCGGTGGGCCAGATCGCGCTGGCCAACGTGGTCAACCCGGAAGGGCTCAGTGTCCAGGGAGGCAACCTTTACCAGACCACCCTCGCCTCTGGCGGAGCCAGCATCGGGGCCGCCGGAACCGGAGGCCTGGGCACCATTCAGGACTCAGCGCTCGAGGCGTCGAACGTGAACATCTCGACCGAGTTCTCCAATCTCATCGTCGCGCAGCAGGCTTACGAGGCCAGCTCGAAGGCCATCACTACCTTCGACACCGTCTCGCAGGACACGATCAACATGATTCACTAAATCAGCGCAACGCGTGGCAGCGGATTCCGCACCTTCCCATCCTTCGTATCAGCGTCACGCGAAGGATGGGAAGCCTTGGATTTCTTAATCCTTCTACCCTCCATTAACCTTTTCTAATTTTTCCTGTCCCAATCTCGGTCATCTAACTGCACTCTTCCGGGCATATGCCCGACCAAGCCACATACCAGCCCCTTCCCGGCAATGATGCGGAAACAGCTGCCTCATCCAGTTCCGCACTTCTGCGGCAAAACGAGGCTCAAGGTAACGCCGACGGCAAGGACGCTCTCTGCTGGTCCGAAAAGCTTGTCACTGAGGGCTCACCACTGGCCGCTCTTCCCTTGCAGCTCGATGTGATTGTCCCCGTCCCGGGTTTCCGTGTTCAGGATCTACTCTCGCTCGACAAGGGGGCCATTCTTGAGAGCCGCTGGTCCCACACCGAGGATATTCCCGTCTGGTGTGGCGGCGAGCAGCTCGTATGGACCGAATTTGAAGTCGTCGACCAAAAGCTCGCTGTGCGGGTCACGCGCCTCGGATAAGGAAAGATAAGGAATCGCCATGTCCACCGGGATCGTTGCCGCTGCTCCGCCAGAGTTTACTCACGCGTCGCCTCTTGCACGGTACTTCCGCAGCGCCGCGCGCTGGCTGCTTGTCCGATTCACACGCACCGCCCACTCGGCCGAGCGTGCCCTTGTACTCGAAGACCGTGTCGCCATCGGTCCCCGGAAATCACTTGTAGTTGTTCGCTGCCATGGCCAGCGCTTCTTGGTCGCTACCGCCGGCGACACCATCGGTCCAGTGATCGAAATCGCTCCGCGTAAATCCCCGGCGCAATCATCGTCCAGGTCCGAGCGTCGCACGCACAAGGAGCATGAAGCATGACCTTCCTCATGGCCATGGCTGCGCCTCGGCTTCTCCCCCTGCCCGGCGTGTACGCCGTCAACAGCAGCTCTGTCCCGTGGACCATAGTCTTCACACTTACGCTGCTTACGCTGCTGCCGGCCATCATTCTCTCAATGACGCCAATGGTGCGTCTGCTGGTCGTCTTCCACTTCCTGCGTCAGGCGCTTGGCACGCAGACTGCGCCCAGCAACCAGGTTTTGATGGGCCTCGGTCTCATGATGACCTGGTTCCTCATGCAGCCTGTCCTGCTCGCAGTCCAGCACCAGGCCGTCGAGCCCTTCGAGCAGGGCAAAATTTCGGGATGGGAGGCGATCGAGCGCGGCATGGAGCCCCCCAAGCTCTATATGCTTCACTACGCTCGCGAGAAGGACCTCGCGCTGTTCACCTCGGCGGCCATGCTCGCGCGGCCCAATAAGCCTGAAGACCTGCCGCTGCGCGTCGTCATCCCCGCCTACATGCTCTCCGAGCTCAAGGCCGGTTTCGAGATCGGAGCAGTGCTCTTTCTTCCGTTCCTCCTCGTCGACATGGTCGTCGCTTCTATCACTACCTCGATCGGCATGTACCAGTTGCCGCCTGTCGTCATCTCCACACCGCTCAAGATTCTGCTCTTTGTCATGGCCGACGGATGGCACTTGCTGGCCGGGTCGCTGCTTAAGAGTTTCTAGCGAAAGGAAAGCCATGGGACCGGATCAGGCCGTCGAACTCATGCGAAATCTGCTGCGCGAAGCGCTCATCGTGAGTGCTCCGTTGCTGCTCGCCGCCAGCGCCACCAGCTTCCTGCTCAGCCTCTTTCAAACTCTCACTTCGCTTCAGGAGCAGACACTCACCACCGTTCCCCGCCTGCTCATCGTTGCCGCCATGACGCTGGCCGCACTGCCCTGGTTTGCCCGGCGTCTGGTCACGTACACCGTTCTCCTCTTCACCGATCTGCACCGCTATCTCGGATAACCGATGCCCGACGACCCGTTCCAGCCCCTCGTCAGCCAGCTTGCCTCGCATTTCGCGGGAGACACTGCCGCAGCCCACGACTGGCCGCATTTCCTCGCTGCCATGGTGCTTGTCATGGTGCGTCTCAGCGGCCTGATGGTCTTTGCGCCTGTCTTTTCCTCTGACGCGATTCCTGCGCGCATCAAAGTCGTCTTCGTCCTCGCCGTCTCGTTGTTGCTCGCTCCGGTGGTCTCTGCGCTTCCTCTGGCGCATGCTGAGATTGACTGCGCATCCGTGCTGAGCGAGCTAGGTATCGGCTTGCTTTTTGGCCTCAGCCTCGGCCTGCTGAATGAAATCCTAACCTTCGCCGGCCAGTTGCTCGGCTTTCAGTTCAGCTTTTCGCTGGTCAACCTGCTCGATCCCGACTCGCCTATCCAGACGCCGTTGCTCTCGCAGATGTTCACCTTGCTGGGAATCCTGGTTCTTCTAGGCGCCGGACTCCATCGCACTCTCCTGCTCGCGCTTCTGCGCAGTTTTCGTGACGTGCCCGTCGGCAGCCTTGCCTTCGACAGCCACATGGGCCTTGCGCTGGTCTTCGCCATGAGCGGAGTCTTCTTCGCAGCGCTGCAACTCGCCGCGCCGGTTATGGCCGCAACGCTTCTGGTCGAGGTCGTTATCTCCGTTCTCGGCAAGCTCTCGCCGCAATTACCGGTCATGATGATCGCTGTCCCGGCGAAAACCATGCTTGGCTACATCGTCCTCATCAGCTCGCTCGCGCTCTGGCCGCAATTTATCGAGTCGCGATTCTCTCAGCTCCTCGACGGAGCCGAACAGGTTCTTCGGCACACAGTAGCCATGCGATGAGTGACGAGCGCACAGAAAAAGCCTCGCCGCACAAACGGCGGCAGGCACAGGAAAAAGGCGACCGCGTCCGCAGCCGCGACCTTGTTGCCGCCTCGGGCACGCTTGCCGGAGTACTCGCCCTCGGCCAACTCACCGGGCGCTGGTCCGGAAGCTGGGCCGCCGTCTATCAGACATTTCTCACGCTCGGGATGCCCAACGCCTGGACCGACGATCGCGCCGCAGCAACCATCCTTGCCTTGCGCCACGCCATCGTCATTCTGCTCTCGCCATTGCTGCTTCTCTTTGCGTGCATCCCTGCGGCAACACTCCTTGCCGGTGTCGCTCAGAACGGCGGCCTGCTAGTTAATGCAGAGGCTCTCAAACCCAGCTGGGACCGCCTGAATCCCGTCACCAACCTCAAGCACCTCTTTTCCCTGCGCGGGCTCACCCGTCTTGGCAAATCCATGATCCCCACCACCGTTCTGCTCGCGCTCGCCATCCGCAAAATTGAAAACCAGTCCCTTATCCCGCCGATGAGCGTTGAGCGTCTGCCGGCCACATTCTCGGCTGTCTACGGCATCCTGCTCGATACCGCCTTCATCCTCTTCGCCTGGTCGGCGATCGACTACCTCGTCGAGTGGCGCAGTTGGGAGAGCCGCTTGCGCATGTCGCGCCAGGAACTGCGCGAGGAATTCAAGCAAACCGAGGGCAATCCCCAGATTCGCGGCAAAATTCGCGCGCTACGCCGCCAGATGCGCCGTCGCCGCATGCGGGCCGACGTCAGCCGTGCCTCAGTGGTCATCACCAACCCCACGCACTACGCCGTCGCTCTCAATTTCGACTTCGAAACCATGGAGCCGCCTCGCGTGCTGGCCAAGGGGCGCGATCTCCTTGCCGAGCAGATTAAAAGCGACGCCCGCTGGGCCGGAGTGCCTATCGTCGAAAACCCTCCTCTGGCGCGTTCTCTCTACCGCCATGTTGAGGAAGGCCGCGCCATCCCCTACGATCTCTATTCCGCCGTCGCAGCCATCCTCGCATACCTCTACCGCCAGCAGGTCGAGGAGCGCATGCGCCACGAGCAGGCTCGGCGAAATGCTGCCAGGCAAGTAGCTGTGTCGGCGCATCCGAAATCGTCTGCGCCGTCCCCATTGCCTTCTTCTCCACTTCCAGCGCATAAGGAAATACCATGACCTCGACCACCCCCATTCTGCCTGCAGCAGAAAACGCCGTCCCCGCAAGTCCGGTTCGCGCCTCAAGTGCCGTTCGTTCCAGCGCTACGCGCAACGGCGTTCCGG
>JASHRS010000037.1 GCA_030037215.1 Silvibacterium sp.
GCGCGGCGGCATGCCGCTGCTCGGGCAGAATGTATCGTGGTGGGACCTTGCTCACACCGCCAAGGTGACGGACAAAAAACAGAACTGCACACGCATTCTTATTGTTCGCGAATCGGATAATTTTATTCTCTATCGCATTACGCTGCGCAACTCTCCGAACTTTCACGTAGCGGTAGAAAAAACAAATGGATTTACGGTGTGGGGCGTGAAGATTGATACACCGGCAACGTCACGGAACACGGACGGCATCGATCCTGGGTCTTCAACAAATGTGTCCATCCTTCACTCGTGGATTCGCACGGGGGATGACGATGTGGCAATCAAGGCAGGTCGCGCCGGACCTGCGTCGCATATCACGGTTGCGGACGATCATTTTTATTCAGGACATGGAATGTCGATTGGGAGCGAGACGAATGGCGGCGTAAGCGCGGTACGCGTGCATAACCTGACGATCGATGGTGCGGACAACGGAATTCGCATCAAGAGCGACCGAAGCCGCGGCGGCCTAGTGGAAGATGTTGTCTACTACAATGTCTGCATACGGAATGTAAAGAACCCGATTATGATGGTTCCGCTGTACACGACATGGCCGGGCAACTTCCTGCCGGAGTATCGCGATATTGTTTTGAAAGATGTTCACATCCTGACGCCGGGTCTCGTGACGCTGAATGGGACGGATGCCGAGCACAAGCTGGGCGTGACGTTTGACAACGTTTTTGCCGACGGGCTGAAGCCCGACCAGATTCGTGCATCGCATGCGGCGATCAAGATCGGCACTGAAGCGGGCAATCTGGTCCCGGCCGGAGACGACGTGACGGTGAGTGAAGTGCCGGGCACGAAGCCTGGGACTCCGATTGTGTGTGAAGGACGATTCGAGAGTTTTCCCGAAAATACGAGCGCACCATTGTCGGGGAGCGTTGCTCCCAGCGTGGACAAGACTCTTTATGTAGCCGCCGACGGCAGCGGAGATTTTTTCTCAGTGCAGAATGCCGTGGATGCCGCGCCGGACGACGGTGCGCTGATTCTGATTGCGCCGGGGATTTATCGCGAGACAGTGGTGATCAACAAGCCGAATATCGAATTGCGCGGGAGCAATCCGGATGCGTCGAAGGCGGAGATTATTTTTGACAAAAGCGCGGGAACCTCGGGCGGAACCCTGCACTCGGCGACGGTGGAGATTCGCGGAGACAATTTCCGTGCGGAGAACCTGACATTCGCGAACGACTGGAATACGACTCATCCGCAATTACCGGCTGGCTCGCAGGCGCTGGCTGTGCTCGTAACAGGAGACAAGGCAGTCTTCGACAACGATCGCTTTCTGGGTAATCAGGATACGCTGTACGCGGGCAGCAGAAATTGCACTCCCGATGGACAGCCATGCACACCGGCGCGGCAGTATTTTACGCATTGCTACATCGAAGGCAACGTAGACTTTATTTTCGGCGACGGCAAGGCAGTTTTTGATGATTGCGAAATCCATAGCACACCACATTCCGAGGGCTTTCTTACCGCGCAGGCGAAGCATTACCCGGATGAAGACAGCGGATTTGTGTTCAACCACTGCAAGCTGACGGCGGCATCAAGCGCAAAGAATATTTGGCTGGGGCGGCCGTGGCGTCCTTATGCCACGGTAGTTTTTCTCAATACGTGGATGGGAGATCAGATTGTTCCTGCGGGCTGGCGGGAGTGGCATCCGGGGGAGACGCATTCTCTGGAAACCGTGTACTACGCTGAGTACAACTCGAGCGGGCCTGGAGCACATCCCGGCGAGCGCGATCCTCATGCGAAACAGCTGACTGCGGCTGAGGCGACGCAGTTCGAGACAAAGACCTTTCTTAATGGATGGGACCCTGCGGCGGCTGACGCTCGTTAACTGAGGATCGCACCGAGACAAGCAGCAGGTCGCGACCGAAAACGGATTAGTTTGCGGTAGCTACGTTCACGATCTTTGCGTTTTCGAGCATGGTGAAAGGCGGCCCGGATTGCGGCGTCACGGTGAAATCATGCGCGGTCACGGTAGCGTCGCCGACGGTCATGCCGGTCTGAGATGAAATATATACGTTGGTCAGAGTGATGGAAGAGATTGGACTTTCAGGAAGACCCACGATGAAGCCTGCAGTTTCCGCTCCAGTGGCTTTCAGGTTGGTGATGCTGATGTCGTGGAAGTGAGGCGTAAACCGGGTGACAGGTTGCGCTGTATCGTGCTTGGGAATCTTGGGATAATACTCGCTGATCAGGATGGGTATCTTGACGTCCTCCATGGTCAGGTCGCGGAAATCGAGATCGCTGATGTCGTTTCCGCGGTCGCGGTTTGACTTGACGCGTACGCCGTTGTCAGTTCCCTGAAAATGAATGCGGGCGGCATGCACACGCCGTACTCCGCCTGAGACTTCGCTGCCAATGGACATGCCGTGTCCGTGCAGAAAGTTGCAGTCGGTAACCGTAATGTCGGTGCTGGGATCATCGGGTCCGGGCGAGTTGGGCTGGCCGGATTTGATGGCGACGTTGTCGTCTCCAGTATCGATGATGTCATGCGAAATGGTGACGTGGCGGGAAGAAAAGGGGTCAATGCCGTCGGTGTTGGGAGAGTCTGCAGGAGCGTAGATTCTCGTGTTGGTGATGGTTACATCGTCGGAGTAATAGGGGACAACCTGCCAAGACGCAGAGTTGCGGATGGTGACATTGTCAATGTGAATGTGGCGGCAGTGGTCGAAAACCAGCAGGCGCGGGCGCTTGGCTGCAACGACAGCTTTGAGATTGTGCGCAGCCTTGGCGTCACGGACCACCTGCCACCAGGGCTGGCCGGCTCCATCGATGACTCCGCCACCGGTGATCGTGATGTCTTCGGCGTTAGTCGCGCCGATGAGCGGCTGGACGGCGGCTTCGCGAAACTCTGTGACCTCAGGATAGTCAGCTTTGTCCTGACTGCCGAGCAGAACGGCTCCGGGTTCGATGTCGAGCGTAGTGTGGCTTGGGAGAGTGAGCGGGCCGATAAGGAAAGTTCCGGAAGCAAGACGGACAGTACCGCCTTTTGCTGCGCAGGCATCGATGGCCTGCTGGAGAGCGCGCGTATCTTTGGTCGTACCATCGGCCTTCGCTCCATAGGCGGTTGGATCGCAGATGTTTTCAGCGAGGGCTCGGGCCGGTATAACAACAAGCGCCGTGACGACGAGAAAGAAGAGGATTGCGGAGGTAGGTAAAAGGAGTCGCGGGCGGTTTGGAGTGAGAGATTCCATGAGAGTGGCTTCCTTGAGAGGTCTGACCACTGTCAACGATAGCATGGGGGGTAGGTTCTGCCAAAGGGGTAACGAATTCAGTTTGCGGAAAAAGGCAGATCAACGCTGCAGTGTAGTTGCCGGTTCGCCGAAGAAGGCGTGGCGGGCACGCTTGCCTGAGGCCTGCCACAACTTGACGATCTCATAGACAATAACGGTCGCATAGGAAATCGAGAGCCAAACCACAACGGCTTCGATGGGCAAGCCGGACCACGCACCGATGGAGAGACCGATCATTTCTTTCTGCTGATATCCCCACCAGCCATAAGGGACGGCCAGCGTTGCCTCCCAGAACATGCTGATGAGAAGAAGAATGAAGATGGTCATGCTGAGCGCGCGCCAGTTGATGAATCGGCGTGCAACCGGGAAGAAGCTTATGGACGGGACAATTGCGCCAATGGTGAGGATGGTGAAATAGCCAGGGAAGCCATCGGGGACCGGAGAACACAGCTTCTTATAGAGAATCGCCAATGCGATCAGCGCGATGCCGACGAATAGAGAGATCGGGTGGAATTGCAGCAGGCGGCGAATCTGTCTGGCATCGTCAACATAGCCGGGAACCGCGTATGCGGCCATCCAGTACTCGTCGAGCCAGATGTAAATCAAAAGAACGGTGAGGAAACCGGTGAAATAGAAAATATATTCTTCCACGGGGACGCTGCCGCCGATGGCCGGGGCGCCGATGCCGAGGGTGGCTCCGGTATTGGGGTAAACGAACAAGCGATGGGCGAAGAAGAAGTCGAGAGCAAAGCCGATAGGGACGAGGATTCCGATCGTTCGCCAGAAGGAGCGTTGCGGAATGCGTACGCCCTCACCTGGCAGGAACCATCCTGCGATGACGAGCGTGGGTATGACGAACAGGAGAAGGCTCCAGGTGTAGCCGTAAGGTGTTGGGTTGGGATTGTTATCGGGTATCTGAATGACGGCGGCAACACGCACGGAGTGGAGCGTGAGGCCTGCGGGGACAACGATCATGGCAAGCATCGCCAAAACCAGCCATGCATCCTTCCGCGGGCTGTTGGATTTCTCGCTCATTTATCGGCACCTGTGGTCTGGACTGCCGCTGCTGAGAGATTCTACTCAAAATTGCGCCGGTTGCACCTGGGGATTAATGCGCGAAGGGAGCAAAAAAA
>JASHRS010000285.1 GCA_030037215.1 Silvibacterium sp.
CTCACGCTCATCACGCCGCAGTGGATCCCCGGCAACCATCGCCCCACCGGCCCGGTCAGCGACATTGTCGGAGTCGTCTTCACTGCTGACGGCAAGCCGTTGCCCTGGCGCCGCGACGACGTGAATATGTACGAGTTCCACCTCGACATCCCGCCCGGTGTCACCACTCTGCACGCGCATCTCGACTGTATCGTCACCGCACGTGTCTCGCATAAGCTCGCCGTGCTCGAGTGGGAAAAGCTTATGATTTACCCCGCCGACACACCCGTCCGCGACATTCCCATCCAACCGTCGCTCATCGTCCCCGCGGGCTGGGGAGTCGGCACTGCTCTCACGCCGCTCGACAGCCCATCCTGGCCTGTCCCCGCAGCCGGAACCACCACCAAATTCGCTGCCACTACCGTCGAGCAGCTTGAGGACTCGCCCATCATCACCGGCCAGTACTTCCACGAATTCGCGCTCGCGCCCGATATCAGCCCGAAACACTACATCGATGTCGTCTCCGATTTCCCCGACGATTCGAACCTCAGCCCGCAGCTCCTCGACAAAATTTCGAACCTCGTTCGCGAAGCCGCTGCCGCCTACACTTCACATCATTACAACGAGTACCACTTCCTGCTCACGCTCTCTGACGTCGCCGGCGGCGAAGGCCTCGAGCACGGCCAGTCTTCCGACAACGGCACCGAAGAAGACGGGTTCTCCGACCGCGCCCTTGAGCTTGCCAACGCCGATCTGCTCTCGCACGAGTTCACTCACTCCTGGAACGGCAAGTACCGGCGTCCCGACAAGCTCTACCAGCCCGACTTCGCCACGGCGCAGCAGGGCGCGCTGCTCTGGGTCTACGAAGGCATGACGCAATACCTGGGCAACGTCCTCGCCGCGCGCTCCGGCCTCAAGACACAAGCCCAGTATCGCGATATCCTCGCGCTCTCCGGCGCCAGCCTAGAATACCGTCCCGGCCGTGACTGGCGTGACACCGAAGACACCGCCGTCGCAGCCAGCATTCTCCGCGGAGGCAACCCCGCATGGTCCAACTGGCGTCGCGGTCAGGACTATTACCAGGAAGGCGAGCTCGTTTGGCTCGATGCCGACACCCTCATTCGCCAGAAGACCAATAATCAGAAATCCCTCACCGATTTCCTCCAAATTTTCCTCGGCAAGGGCGGCAACACCGGCCCGCTTATCGTCCCTTACACCTTTGAGGAGCTTTGCGCCGACCTCAATCAGGTTCTGCCCTACGACTGGGCAAAGTTCTTCCATGACCGCGTCTATACCATCAGCCCTCAAGCTGACTTCGACGGCATCGAGCGCGGCGGATACAAGGTTGTCTTCACCGACAAACCCAGCCCGTCCGAGCGGCTCTTCTCACACGCCGAAGGCCGCCGCTACGGCGGAGTCGACTGCTGGTATTCCATCGGCCTGCGCGTCAACAGGGAGGGACAGATCGCCGACGTGCTCTGGAATGGCCCTGCAGACAAGGCCGGCATCGCACCCGGTGAAAAGATCATCGCCATCAACGGCCGCATCTTCTCGCCTGACGTGCTGAAGGATGCCATCCACGATTCCAAGACCAGCACCGAGCCCATCCACCTCACCCTGCAGGCCGACGATTACGTCGTCCACGCGGACATCGACTATCACGATGGCGAACGCTACCCCTCGCTGCAGCGCATCCCCGGAACCCCGGACTACCTCGACGACATTACTTCTCCGCTGGTGAAAACCGACAATACCACGCCGTTGACCTTCCGCCACATGGACGAACCGGATACCAACTAACCCGCAGCATTGCCCGCCTATCCTTCGCGCACCTTTAGTGCGCGAAGGATAGGGAATAACGCCGGTCTGGAGCGACTGGCTTTCTTACTGCATCCGGCAATGACGGATCAGATTGGATTCGCCTTTGCTCTCAGTCCCGTTACCCCGGGAGCCTGCTCTGTGGTTTTTACAGCACCTAAGCCCGGCGCTGCCAGGTGAATCGGCGGCACCGGCGTCGGTATCGGCTTCACGATCACAGCCGGCTTGATCAGCGTCACTGTCTGGAAGTCCTGGCTGTAAATCACCGGATAGCTGTATCCGTTCGTCGCTCGCGTCCACGCCGTGATCTCGAACAGGTAGGCACAAGTGTAAGGAGGCACCCACACCGCCGGAGGCACCGGCTGCGTGTCGCTCGTTACGCCCTGCCAGATGTGCGTCGGGCTGGCATGAGCCGCGTAGCTGTCGCTATAGATCGATGAGGTCACTCCGGCTCCGTACGACGCCGTCAGCGCGATGCTGTAGAGATCGCCCTCGGGATCGTACGCCTCGTACTGGATCTGCACGCCGTCCGTGATCGAAGACAGATCGACAATCGCGCACGGCGACACAGCCGCTCCGGCATGCAGCACGTCGATCAGGCTCACCGTCGGCGCCGAGTTATCGAGCGCAAGCGTCAGAGTCTGCGGCGTAGTGGCAACAGCCACATTGGACGCGTTGAAGAAGTTGATCTGGAACTGGTGTACGCCGTCCGGCTCTGACGAAGTCGTCCACTGGAACAGCAGGTTCTGAATTGTGTATGGAATCGACGGATTGATGAACGGATAGTAGCCGCTCGCATCTGGGCCGAACGATTGCCACACATCCGTAGTTCCAACAATCTCAAAATTTGCCCACGCCTGCAGAATCAGGCTCCACGCTGCCGAGGATGCCGCCGCAAGCGTTGTGCCGTAGCGGTGCTGCACCTGGTATTTCACTGCTCCCGCAGACCACAACGCATCCAGAGTCGCTACATTGCCGATGAAATTCAGCGTGCCGCAAAACGGCGCCGCAGTCGGATTGATATAGTACGGCGCGGTGATGGTCGCATATCCATCCGATGCGATATCACCCGTACCGATCAAACCAATCGTTGCAATGACCGGCCCCGTGCTCGTGGGAGAGCCTGTAGGCAATGTTGCAAGAATGATCGAGTTGAAATCGGAGAAATTCCCCAGCGGATTCGTCGGCGTCTCGCCAACAAACCCTCCAAGCGTCGCGATTCTCAAACCAAAATCGACGACAGGCGCGGGGGACGATGGGTCGATGGTGATTTCAAGATCGGACAGGGCGAACGAAATCTGCCACTGCCGGTGATTGGTCGACGACAGCATCGACGGACCGAATCCGCTCATCAGCTTTGATGGAATCACCTGCGTTGTTGGCGCTCCGGTCGTCTCATCCGGGCCCAGCATGTAGAACATGTACAACCGGTTCAGGTCTCCCGGCAGGATCGAAAACATTTTGTCGCGGTTCGCATCGATCACGCCGTTGTCATTGATGTCCACCACAAACCAGAAATAGTCATTGGGGTTGGCGGTTCCTGTTTCGGCGGTAATATCCAGGCCGATGTACAGATGAGTTGCATCGTTCTGCGCCAGAAGTGTCCCATTCGGAATCGGCATCTGCGCAGCTCCCGACCATTCACTCGCCGGCAACAGCCCGGTCAAAGGTGGCGGAGTCGATAGGGTCCAGGTGCTTCGAATCGTGGTCATATAGAAATCTCCAAATGTTGCGGGCGTTGTGACATCGAGCGCGAAAGAGGCGCCTTCATGACCGCGCCATGCGCTTCAACTCTCAGACGCACCATAAATTTATGGATCGGCGTTTTCTTCCGCTTCAGAAATAGCGATCTGTCACCGGGATGCTGCAGCAAGCAGAATCGCTCGCGTGCGCACCTGTTCGGATCGCGTCGATTGTGAAAACGCCCAGAGGGGGCTCGAGGCTCGCTGCTCTACATTGCCTTCAAGGGATTGGGGGAATCCCAATGTGGATGGAGTCTCTAAGTCCTGCTTGCAGCAGCGCTAAATAAGGGAGAGTTCTACGTGTCCTACGTTTCGATAATTCTGCGCGGGCACCGCTGCTGATGGCAAGCATTTTCTTCCTTTGGCGCGGCAATTTCACTATGCGCACAAGTCCGGTTCGGTTCAGACAAACCAATTAATGCGGGCTCCACCCTAAAGCACAACCCTAACCACCATCCATACCCCCAGCGCGCAGATCAGTCCCGACAAGCGGCCTGTACACCAGCGCCGGAACCCGCCCCAGCAACCGCACTCCCCAGAACGTCCCCGCCAGGCATCCTGCAAGAGCGAGCACAATCGTCATTTTTATCTGCAAAATCTCTCGTCCCTGCGATCGAACAGCGAGTGCTGCATCCTCATTGCCCTTTCAGGATTGGCTGGGTCAGCGCCGCCCAGGATCGAATGAGAACGCTCCGCCGCCGGCAATCAGCAAAAACAGCAGCCCAAGCAGCATGCTGAAATCCGTGCGTGCCTCATGCAGCATGCTCCACCAGCCCGTCTTCCAGAGCATTGGGATCTTCGTCGTCGCAATCGCCACCGAGATCACCCCAAGCAGCGGCAGGCTCACCCATCGTGTCCGAAAACCCACGATCACCAGTGCTCCGCAGACAATTTCCACGGCTCCCACAAACGGCGAAAAAAAGTGGGGGTACGGAATTCCGATCTTCACAAAGCGGCCCACCCCGAGCGCTGCCGGATAAAGATATTTCTGGATCCCCTCAGAAACAAACACCCATCCCACAAGAATCCGGATCAGAACAATAGCCCGCTCGGTCCGTTCGGGATAACGCGATCCAATTACACCTGGCATTACCACCTCCACCACGTCCAACTTGCTGACGCCGCTAGTATGCCAAATTGCTGTTCAAAACCAAGTGAACTGCCGGATTTTATTTCTTATCTGCTCGTCGGGGACGATGCAGTTGAATTATTCGAAACTGCTAAAATAAGACCAGAGACAAAAAATAAAGAGCGCAGCAGCACGGCTGCGCTCTTTGCTTTTTCAGGACTGTTCTGTGCCTTGAAACTTGAATGATTTCAATGATGTAACGGGGGTGGATCACCGGAAAATCAAGCAAAATCAATGACATGCAACTGAGAAATGTTACTGAATCTCGAATGGAATCTATGACTTGGCACAGATTAGATCAAAAAATTGCCGAGGCAACAAGGCGCAAACCCTCATCCAAATTTCTGGCTAACCGCTTCTTAGCTACCTGGACGTTCGGCTCTTCGCTTGATCTGACCATTCGCTAACCGCTTTTTTAGCTGGCTTTAACGCACGCTTTAACAGTCCTTTCACTTTCCCTCTTTAGGGTAGAAACTGGTGATCCTCAAAACTC